>JBLIKY010000066.1:0-11196 GCA_047637535.1 Lentimonas sp. | reverse complement strand
AGAGGTGAAAATGTTTCTACTTTGAATAACCAACCAAAAGACCAATATTAGCGCCGCTATGTAAAAATTGATAAAGGTGAAGTTCGCCAGTAAAGCCCCACTCATACTAAAAAGCAGAAGAAAAAATGTCCTGATAAATCGACCTCCGTTTTCATTTTCTGAAATCAATTTCATAAAACACACCAAAGAAATCATCGTAAAACCCAAAGAAATCCCATAACCTCTAGCCAATGAAAAATACTCAATCAAAAAGGGATTAAGTAAAAAGAGGGACAAAAACCCGAACACAAAAAGTCCATTATTCATCTGTCTCGAAAACCAAATTACACCCAAAAAGTAAGGAATAAATGCCAAAACATTCGGCAACCTCAAAGCGAATTCAGAACTGCCAAAAACCCCTTCAAAAACCTTCATCAACCAAGTGTTTAACCAGTGATTATTGGCCGTATTTTGAATGTCCACCCAACCGTGATTGATAAAATAACTCAAGCTCTCGTCGTGGGTAAACGATAGAGTATAGGCTCTGTAAATCACATACGAAAACACAACCAAAAAAAAGGAGCACCAAATCCAAAAGGATTTGTGTTTATGGAAGGACGAGGTTTGCACGGTTGAAGATATTTAAAATTTAGCGATTGTCAATAGAACTAACTAAAACTGCTGCCTCCACACGATGCAATCGCGTGGCAGGAGCATTCTAGAAAAAAAATAATAAATTTATTAATCAATGCTTTTTTTCTCTGTGTTAATTGAGTGATTGTTCACTTTTGTGAAGTATACGAAACCGAACGACCCTCCCGACTTCATGTCGGGATGCCCTAAACCAACTTAACGTAAGTTTATTTTGATTGACTATCGATTAACACTCGAATCATTTTTCTTGATTTCCAAGATTTGATTTTCTTTTCGAAAGACAGTGCTTCCGTTTTTGTAGTGAATTCACGGGTAAAAACGATTTTCCAATCACTCGAAATATTTGTAAAACCTTTGTGTTTCGTTTGATGTTTCTTAAGCCTTTCTTCAGGGCTTTCGCTCATACCGATATAGAATTTATCAGCAGTTTTCGAATATAAAATATAAGTATAGAACATAGTAGTAGTGTTTTCTATAAACCAAAAAAGCATCATCCAAAGGATAATGCTTTTTTTTTGTGGGAGTTGAGGGATTCGAACCCCCGACCCTCTGCTTGTAAGGCAGATGCTCTAAACCAACTGAGCTAAACTCCCAATATTTCAAATCTCAATGTATCCGACCCTTCCGACTATACGTCGGAATGTCTAAACCAACTGAGCTAAACTCCCAATATTTCAAATCTCAATGTATCCGACCCTTCCGACTATACGTCGGAATGTCTAAACCAACTGAGCTAAACTCCCATTCTACGCGGCGATTAAATCTCGATTGATTCCTTAAACGCGAGTGCAAATATAATGTGCTTTTTTATAAATACAAGGAGTTTTTGAAAAAATTATTACAAAACATCATGAATCATGAAAAACGAACCAAATACAAGAATAGTATTGTCTTTGTCGGCCAATTGTTTAGCCTTGGAAAGTGCTGCTTTAGGGTCAGAAAAAAAAGTGGAGTCCAATTTGAATTTATTTGATTTTTCCTCTAGTTGTTCATGCCTAGCACTGCGACTATTTGAGAATTCAGTCATAAAATAGCGAATATTCTTCGGGAACAAATCGAAAATTTCATCCAGATTTTTATCGGCACTCGTGCCGTAGACGATTAAGAGTTTATTTGACGCAATTTCTGAACTAAAAAAATCTAAAGTTTTTTGAATTCCCTCAGGGTTGTGTGACACATCGTATATCACACGTGGATTTTGTTCAACAACCTGCAAACGTGCCTTAAACCCAGTGTTTCGTGTCAATCTATCCAATCCTGAGGCAATTTGTTGGTCACTGACGGTATAATTTGGTTGTAATTCTTCTAAGGCGGATAAAACGCAAGCAAAATTGTCTTTTTGATAATCACCCAGCAAAGGAATATTGAATTCAGTTTTCTTTCTTTCAGCGAGAATTTTTTTACTTTTTCTTTCTTGTGTAATTCTATCGAAGACCGTATGTACTTCTTTCGTCATGTTACCAATAACCACAGAAATATTTTCTTTAACAATACCTCCTTTTTCAAAAGCGATTTCTTCCAAGGTATTGCCTAAGAATTGCGTGTGTTCGAGACTGATATTTGTAATAATTGAAAGTCTTGGAGTAACAACATTTGTCGCGTCCAATCGGCCACCTAGTCCCGTTTCTAGAATGCACAAATCGCATTTTTCTTTCTTAAAGTGGAGTAGAGCGAGACACAAAGTAATCTCAAAGAAACTTGGCTGGATATCCCATTTTATGTTTCTAACTGTATTGCAAAAGTCGATTACGGTTTGCTCATCAATGACCTGACCGTTAACTCTTATTCTTTCTCTAAAATCAAGAAGGTGAGGGGAGGTAAAAAGCCCGACTTTAAAATTGGCTTCTGTGTAGATGGAGGCTAGCATCGATGCGGTTGAACCTTTGCCATTACTCCCAGCGATATGAATAAAATCCAAATCGCCTTGTGGGTTGTCAAAAGCGTGCATTAACTGCTTTACATTCTCTAAACCGGGTTTATACGCCGAAGCGCCTATGTTTTGATAAGAAGGGAATTGCTTAAAAAGCCAATCGATGGTATCGTTGTAATTTTTAAGTTGCACTTAAGGTCACCGTTAAGTAAACGATTTCGAGTGCTGAGGATTCCTTTTTATTGTATTTAACTTGATTCCTTACCGACGAAATCACCTGATTGATAATACGTTGATCTGTTGTTGTTGTTTTGGAAGAAATATTACGAACGTCTACAATGGATCCGTCAGAGTTTATAGTCAATCTTAAATGAATTTTGTGATTGTCATCCGAAACGATGTCATCAACCTTTGGGTCGTTTAACCGTGTTCTTCCCGAGCCGTCACCAACACCTTGAGGCCCCGTTCCAGAAACTCCGGTATCTTTTCCAAATTTCCCGCCACCCGAACCATTGTCTGCGCTACCACCAGATCCAAAAGGATTTGTCGATTCAACTTGGTTAGTCGGTGTGTTTTGAGAGCTTGTTGCGGTGTTGGCCGAACCTTTACCCGTATTAACCTTGGTGTCAGGGTTGTCTTTTTTAGTAAGAATTTCTTGTACTTGAGGCTTTGGAGGAGAAACGGGTTGGTCTGACGGTTCGCCTGCACTACCACCACCCACTTCAATTTTTAAGCTTTCGAGCTCTAGTTCTTGTAACTCGGTAGTTGCCGGTTGTACAAAAGGTTCAGGCTTCGGATCTGCAATTTGAAAAGTAATTAAAACCAGAACAATAAAAATAGCAACCAAGAAGAATACGGCAGCAATGATGGCGTAACGCTCGTCTGTTTTATTGAATACTGGAATTGTTGCCATGTCCTATTTGTTGTAAGCAATCACGGGATCCCATTCGTTGGCTTGTGCCAAAGCAAGGACTTTAAATACCGCTTCGTAGGATGCCTCTCTGTGACCTGCTACTTTTAGTTTGAATTCGCCAGAGTTTAACACCGCTTGTGCTGCAAGTTCTTTAATATCATCGAATTCCATTGGAGCTTCAAGGCTACCACCTGGCATTACGACGTACTTATTATCTTCCGTAATCAAAACAGTGGCTGTTACTGGGTTTTGATCGGGAGCGATAGATTCATCAGTTTTTGGAAGGTCCAAAGGAGTCTGATTGTTTGACATCAAACTCATGATGATGAAGAAGATGAGTAGCAAGAAGACCAAGTCGGTCATCGAAGCCATACCGCCTTCTACTTTAATTTTGTTTTTTGATCCGAAGTCCATAATTACTTACCTGGAGAGTTCAATAAATCCATGAATTCCAAAGCCGCGTTCTCCATTTGGTAAACGACTTTTCCAATTCTTGCTACAAGGTAGTTGTAACCCATGAATGCAACTATACCGACAATTAACCCAGCAACCGTAGTCACCATCGCTGTCATGATACCAGGAGCAATAGTTTTAATCTCTAATGTCGTTGCGTTTTCTAAATCGATAAAGACAACAACCATACCGATGGTCGTTCCTAAGAATCCAATCATAGGTGCTGCTCCAGCTGCTGTTGCTAAGAAGCTAAGTCTTTGTTCAAGTCTTAAAACTTCCAGTTTTCCAGCGTTCTCTATCGATGCAGAGATGCTTTCAAGTGGCTTTCCTATTCTTGCTATCCCTTTTTCAAGCATTCTTGCTGAAGGTGAGGCAGAACGAGCACACAAATCTTTTGCCATGTCTATCTTACCTTCCATCAAGTATTCTTTAATTTTGACTAAGAAGTTTCCTTGGTCTTTGTTTGCACTTCTTAAAGCTAAGAAACGTTCTACAAAAACAAAAACGGCGTATCCCAACATAATTGCCAATGCAATATTGACAAACAATCCGAATCCACTGCTAGCACGTTCTACGATGCTCCACAAAGATTGATCTTTAGTCCCCATGTTAGTGGCTAAAGAATCTACCGCAACTGGGTTGGGTATTTGAAGTAAGAAAGAAAAACTCATATTGATTAAACGCTTTGGTTTGTAATTTATTATTTACTCATTATTAATGCATCAACAAGAACACACCGGTCCCTGCTAAGTATCCTACGGCTGCAAGCCAAGTTATGTTACGTAAGTACCAGAAAAATGACATTTTTTCCATTCCCATGGCAACAACACCAGCGGCCGAACCAATGACCAGCATCGAACCTCCAGTACCTGCGGCATAAGCAATGAAATGCCATACTTCAGAATCGATCGGTTCTTGAAACATACCCATAGAGGCTGCTACTAATGGAACATTGTCAATAATTGCCGAACCTACACCCAACAAAGTAACAAATACATTCTCTGGAATTTGAGCGTTAATGTCTTGCCCAAAATTATATATCAAGCCCAAAGATTCAAGTGAAGCTACGGTCATCAATATACCCAAGAAGAATAAGATGGATGGCATTTCGATACGTGATAAAGCTTTGAAAGTCGGTCCGTGCACATGATCGTGCCCTTCGACTGTTGTTAATGAAAACTGTCGATTCGATAAGTACTCAGCAACCAGAGAAACGATGCCTAAAGAAAGCATCATTCCAACATAAGGAGGAAGGTGAGTTACCGTTTTGAAAATAGGAACAAAAACGATCATTGATAGACCTAATACAAGCATTTTTGTGCTGTTTTTGCTTACTTTTTCATTGTCTTCTATCGGTTCGATATCCCCTTTAAATCGAGGTAAGAAACAAGCTAAAGTTGTAGGAACGATGAAACAAATCATGGAAGGAGCAAGCAGTTTTTCGATCAAAATTCCTGAAGTCACTTTGTTGTTCATCCACAGCATCGTTGTTGTAACATCACCAATAGGTGACCAAGCACCACCTGCATTTGCGGCAATGATAATCAAACCGGCAAACCAAAGTCTTGTTTCTTTGTCCGCAATAATCTTACGAAGAATAGTAATCAATACAATAGTCGCTGTAAGGTTGTCGATGATTGCACTTAAGATGAAGCCTAGTGAACAAACGATCCATAATAATTTGCGTTTGTTTGTTGTACGAATCATTCGTTTTATCGATTGAAAACCATTGAAATGGTCAACAATTTCGACGATAGTCATGGCTCCAACCAGGAAGATTAGAATTTCGCAAGTCTTTCCAAAATGATGCAACAAAGTGCTTTCCATCAAATGGATTTTATCCAAATGTGTAAATGCCGAAATGTCTAAAATTTTGGAATTGTGAGAATCAAACCAAGTGTCAAATGAATCCAAACCAAAGGCTACACCCGCCCATGCAAGCGCCATCATTATGAGGGCAGGAATTAATTTGTCAATTTTTAAACTGTGCTCGACTGTTATTGCGATATATCCTAAAATGAAAACGGATACGATAAAAATTTCCATACTTTATTTTAAAAAAAAAATGATTTTCTTGTGATTAAACGAGTTGTTCTAACGCGTTTGCAAATGCAGCTTTTGCTATCCCTGTTTTAGCTGGGTTTTTAGCATGTGCTTTTAACATCGCGTTGCGAATGATGTTACTCGTATCTGAGAATATTCCTTCGTCAGTGATTTCTTTTAAATCGTTGCTCATTAAATAAGCGAAAACTCTAGCCATTCCACAGTTGGAAATAAAATCTGGAATAATAGAAATGTTATTATCAGCGTAATCAGCTATCGGACCGAAGAATATTTGTGGATCAGCGAAAGGAACGTTGGCTCCTGCTGAAATTACTTCCATTCCGTGCTTGATCATTCTGTCTAATTGTTCTTGAGTAATCAATCTAGAAGCAGCACAAGGAATAAATACCTCAGCGTCTAAATCCCATATTTTTTCATTTACTTCCTCAAAAGAAAGCATATTTGGATGACTCAATTCGTTTCCTTGTTTGTTTAAGAAAAGTTCTTTAATCTCATCAAAACTCAATCCTTCCGGTTTCATGATTCCACCAACTCTGTCAATGATACCTACGATGATTGCACCTTCTTGAGCAAGGTAGTATGCACCGGCCGAACCAACGTTGCCCCATCCTTGAACGATTACTCTTTTTCCTTTAAGGTTTCCACCCCAAATGGAATAGTAATGTTTTATTGATTCTGCAACCCCGTATCCAGTTACCATGTCGGCAATTACGTATTTTCTCTTAGTTGATGGAGTATATTGTTCGTCTTCAATTACTTTAAGAACTCCATATCTCAATTGACCAATTCGGTTAATTTTTTGGGATTCTCTTGGTTGAAAGTGGCCGTTAAAAACGCCTTCTTGTGGATGCCAAACACCGCAATCTTCTGTCATTGGGATTACTTCGTGAATCTCATCTACGTTTAAATCACCACCTGTACCATAGTAATGCTTCAAAAGTGGAGAAACCGCAGCGTACCATCTTCTTAAAACACCTTCTTTACGAGGGTCTTTTGGGTCGAAGTTAATTCCTGATTTTGCACCACCTATTGGTGGACCAGCAACAGTGAATTTAACCTCCATTGTTTTGGCTAAAGATTCAACTTCGCGTTTGTCCAAACCTACTCTCATTCTTGTACCACCTCCGGCTGCACCACCTCTTAGCGAGTTGATTACTACCCATCCTTTTGCTTCTGTTTCGGCATCTTGCCATTCAAAAACGATTTCTGGTGTTTTATTTTCGAATTTATCGAGTAAGTCTTTCATCTGATTTTTTAATTTACGGTCGCTAAGTTAATAAAAGAATGTCGTTTTAACTTGTAATATTTTATACACAACCAATGGTTTTTTTTGGGTTCTTTTTTGATTTGAAAGCGAAAGTCAAGTGATTATTTACGTTTCACTTTAAATCCTTTAGGGCTTGTGTAATGTACCACCAACCGTTGCTTTTGTCGCTCCAGTGACAGAAGGAATACAATTTGCCTCGTTTTCAAGATGCAAAGCTCCCATGAAAGCAAAAACTAAGGCTTCTTTATAATCAACTAATTCTTCGGTTGGAATAATGACCTTTCCTTTAAAGTGAAATTCAATTCTTTCCAGCAAATAGCCGTTTTTTGTCCCACCGCCAGTTACGAAAAGCTCTTTTATGTTTGCGTCATTTGCAGTTTTTCCAATCTGCATAGCGCAGTTTTCTACCAGGGTTTTTAAAATATTTTTGGGTTCGCTTTCTTTAATTAATAAAGGGAGAAAGTGTTCATCCAGCCATTCTGTTCCCAATGATTTTGGTGGAAACGTTTGGAAGTATTCGAGTTGATTTAGTTCATCGAGAAGGTTTTTGTTGATTTCCCCACTTCTTGCCAAATCTCCATTTTTATCAAAATCGAATCCCATTTTCCCGGCCACCATATTGAGTGGTAGATTGCAGGGAGAAATGTCAAAAGCAACTATTTCATTTTCTTTAAAGATTGAAATATTACAAAACCCACCTAGATTTAAGAATCCATCCGCCAAATCACGCAACAAATGCTTTTCACCTATAGGCACCAATGGTGCTCCTTGTCCGCCATGAGCTACGTCCTTTGATCTAAAGTCATTAATAACGATTGTATTTGTAACCATTGATAAGTTGACTCCACAACCAACCTGAAGCGTATATCTCTTTTGGGGTTGATGAAAAACAGTGTGGCCGTGAGAAGAAATTGCGTCTATTTTTTTTAAATCAATTTCTTTTTCCTTGGCAAATTGCATACAAAATTCTCCCAAGAGCTTTCCGTATTCCTTGTCTAGCAACACCAATTCCTGAGCAGACAATTCAGTTGAAGTTCTTAATCTGTTTTCCCATTCTTTGGAGTAGGGGTATGCAGTGGTATTTAAGAATTCAAAATCCCATTTTTCACCCTTTCTTGTAAAGTAAACATGCGCCAAATCCAGCCCATCGAGGGAGGTTCCAGACATTAATCCTATAATTTCGTGCTTTGTCAACCTTTCTTTAGCGTAAAAAATGAAAATATTAGCGTAAATTTGCAACTTAATTGCGAATAATAAATCGAATCAAGAGATGAATTTTGAATTAACTGAAGAACACTTAGCAGTAAAAGAAGCGGCTAGAGATTTTGCTCAAAATGTGCTTAAGCCGGGTGTAATAGAAAGAGACAATGCTCAACGTTTCCCTGCGGAAGAAATTAAGCAATTGGGTGAACTAGGTTTCATGGGTATGATGGTAGATCCTAAATACGGTGGATCAGGTATGGATACTTTATCCTACGCACTTGCAATGGAAGAAATATCTAAGGTTGATGCCTCGACTTCTGTTTGTATGTCTGTAAACAACTCTTTGGTTTGTTGGGGACTTGAAAAATACGGTTCGGAAGAGCAAAAACAAAAATATTTAGTTGATTTAGCAACGGGTATAAAAATTGGAGCATTTTGTTTGTCGGAGCCAGAAGCTGGTTCAGATGCAACTTCTCAAAGTACTACTGCAATCGACAAGGGAGATCATTACTTACTTAACGGTACTAAAAACTGGATTACCAATGGTTCGTCAGCATCTACCTACCTTGTAATCGCGCAAACAGACGTTGACAAAGGTCACAAAGGGATCAATGCTTTCATCATCGAAAGAGGAATGGAAGGTTTTATAGTTGGAGCCAAAGAAGACAAAATGGGAATTAGAGGTAGTGATACCCATACATTGATGTTTAACGACGTTAAGGTTCCTAAAGAAAATAGAATCGGCGAAGATGGTTTCGGATTTCCTTTCGCTATGAAAGTTTTAGCTGGAGGTCGTATCGGTATTGCTTCCCAAGCTCTGGGTATCGCTGCTGGAGCATTTGAATTGGCTAGAGATTATTCTAAGCAAAGAAAAGCTTTCGGTAAAGAAATTTACAAGCATCAAGCTATCGCTTTTAAATTGGCGGATATGGCGACTGAAATCGAGGCAGCTCGTTTGTTGGTGTACCGTTCAGCTTTGGACAAAGACGCCGGAAGAAACTACGATCAATCTTCTGCAATGGCTAAATTGTACGCTTCGAAAGTTGCTATGGAACAAACAGTTGAGGCTGTTCAGATTCACGGTGGATACGGTTTCGTAAAAGAATACCACGTTGAACGTATGATGAGAGATGCTAAGATTACTCAAATTTATGAGGGAACTTCTGAAGTTCAAAAAATCGTAATCTCAAGAAATCTGTTGAAAGACTAAAAGAATAAAAACATAGTTTTAAAATGGAGTTTGTCAATTGACAGATTCCATTTTTTTTGTCCTATAAATACGGGAGGAGTTTTTCTAAGGCAATGCTGCGCGATCCTTTAAGTAAAATCAAGCTTCCTTTCAACGGTCTAACCTTAATCTCTTCAATTAATGACTCAACGTTTGTGTAAGAAAGTTCTTTGCTGAGGGCAGAGAAAACTTCACCAACATAAAGAGTTTTGATTCCGGACTGTTGATTTTGTTCTATAATTTTTTGGTGTTCGATCTTTTCATCAGCTCCAAGTTCTCTCATGTCGCCCAGAATGGCAATTTTCTTATCGTTTTCGACCAAATCGAAGCTTTTTAAGGCAGAATACATGCTCGAAGGATTAGCATTGTAGCAATCAACGATTAAGGTGTTGTTTGGCGTCTTAGTGACTTGTGATCTATTGTTCGTTGGCTGGTATTCTTCAATAGCACGACAAATATTTTGATTTGAAATTTTAAAGAACTTACCGAAGGTCACGGCTGCTAGGAAATTGTAAAAATTGTATTCCCCAACCAGATTAGTTTTCAGAGTAGGAGAGGTGTAGGATTCGTTTGAAAATTCAAACTCCACAAAAGGACTCAATTTGACCAATTCACCAACAATGTCCGAGTGTTTGGTTTTACTATAACTTAAGGTCGCTATTTCTTTTGGAAGAATGTCCGTCAGCACCTTGTCATCTTGATTGACTACAATTTGACCTTTTGTTTCTTCTATTGAGTCGAAAAGTTCTTTCTTAGTTTTTAAGACCCCTTCAAAGTTTTTGAATCCTTCGAGGTGAGCCTTACCGATGTTGGTAATTATTCCTATGGTTGGTTTTGCAATTGCACAGAGTTCTGCTATGTCCTTAAATTTATTAGCACCCATTTCAATTATCGCGATGTCATGTGAACTTTTTATCCTCAATAAAGTCAACGGTACACCAATGTGATTGTTTAGATTACCTGTTGTTGCCAATACGTTCTTTTCCGTAGAAAGAACGGCATGAATTAATTCTTTAGAGGTCGTTTTGCCGTTACTACCCGTTATACCAATCACCGGTAATGTAAATTGCTTTCTGTGATGATGTGCGAGGTCTTGTAAGAACTTAAGTGCGTCTGGCACCAAATGAGAATTCACTACATCAGAATAACCAGGATTATCAATAATAACTGCTTTCGCTCCTCCGTCTATGGCTTTTTGAGCAAGTGTGTTTGCATCAAAGTTGGGTCCAACCAAACAAACAAACAAGCAATCTTTTGTGATTTTTCGCGTATCTGTACAAATTCCATTACAGGACAAGAAGAGAGAATAAAGAGCATCCATAGGGTACAAAAATAGAAAAACCCTTCAGCATAAGCCGAAGGGTTTTTAAATATATTAGTTAGCGTAGATTAATATCTACCATTGTCTTTTTTGTCACCGTAGTTAAGACCTACAGGCGAACCAACTCTATCCATAGCACAACGGAAACCGAGTGTGCTCATCGAGCGATCTTCGTCTAAGAATCTTCTGTTACCTCCGATCAACCAGTATGCTCTGTCATTCCAAGAACCACCTTTGTAGACTC
>JBLIKY010000065.1:0-11249 GCA_047637535.1 Lentimonas sp. | reverse complement strand
GAGAAATTATATCGTTTTAGACCAGAACATCAAATGGGAAGATCCAGAAAAAGGGGTTGAGTTTTTGGCGGTTCCAGATGATCATTATCGAATTACAGTTATGGTGGATTACAATTCACCAGCCTTAGGTACTCAGCACTCAAGCATGTATCAGATAAGTGATTTTAAGAAAGAAATAGCGCCGTGTCGAACTTTTGTCTTTTTAAGAGAATTGGAGTTCTTGGCTAAAAACAACCTGATAAAAGGTGGAGATTTAGACAATGCCATTGTAATGGTTGAGCGTGAGAATGTTGATTCTGAAGAATTAAAAAGACTCGCAAAATTATTAGGTAAGGAAGATGTGAAATTCAAAATCGAAGGTATTGGAGTTTTAAATAGCACCAAGTTGAAATTCGAGAACGAACCAGCACGTCACAAATTACTGGATATCGTAGGTGATTTAGCTTTGATTGGCCGACCGATTAAAGCCCATATTTTAGGTGCAAGACCAGGTCATAATGGTAACGTTCGTTTTGCTCAAGTTTTGAAAGAACACGTTAAGTTGATGGAGAAAAAAGGGCGCAACTTTGATTTGACAAAACCGCCTTTATACGATATTAACGATATCGAAAAAATGTTGCCACACCGTTATCCTTTCTTATTGGTCGATAAAGTAATGGAAATTACAGATGATACCATAGTAGGGGTGAAGAACGTGACGATGAACGAACCAATCTTCCAAGGTCACTTTCCGGGTAATCCAGTTTTCCCTGGAGTATTGATGATAGAGGCAACTGCACAATGTGGAGGTATTTTTGCCTTGAGTAAGGTGGACGAACCACATTTGTATTCTACCTACTTCATGAAGATTGACAATGTTAAGTTCAAACAAAAAGTTTTACCTGGCGACACACTTGTATTTGAGTTGACTTTAATGTCTCCGATTAGACGAGGTTTGGTAAACATGGCGGGTAAGGCTTATGTTAACGGTCTATTGGTAATGGAGGCAGAAATGCTTGCTCAAATAGTAAAAGACAAAGTATAGAATTATGATTCATTCACTGGCTTGTGTTTCTCCGGATGCAAAAATCGGAAAAGATGTTAACGTGCATCCTTTTACTCATATTCATGAAGATGTGGTGATTGAAGAAGGTACTGTGATTCATTCAAATGTTACTATTTATCCCGGAACTAGAATTGGTAAAAACTGTGAAGTTTTTCCTGGTACTGTAATAGGCGTTGTGCCTCAAGATTTAAAGTTTCAAGGAGAATACACGACCGTAGAAATTGGAGACAATACCAAAATACGCGAATGCGTAACCATACATAGAGGTACATCGGATAGGAAATGCACTAAGATTGGCTCTAATTGTCTCTTGATGACTTATGTTCACATTGCTCACGATTGTCAAATCGGTGACCATGTGATTTTAGCAAGTTATGTTGGCCTTTCCGGACACGTGATCATTGATGACTATGCCATTATCGAAGGAAAGGCAGCAGCGCAACAATTTGTACACATCGGAAAACACGCGTTCGTTGGCGGTGCATCGCTAATTCGAAAAGATATCCCTCCTTATGTTAAGGCCGCAAGAGAGCCTTTGACTTTTGCAGGAGTAAATTCCGTTGGACTGAGAAGAAGAGGGTTGACAGATGATGAGGTGCGTGAAATTGAAGATATTTACCGCGTATTGTTCGTTCAAAATAGCAACGTTTCAAAAGGAATTACCATCATCAAAGACACAATGAGTCCTTCTCCTATACGAGACGAAATAATTGACTTCATCCAAAAAAGTGACAAAGGTGTCATTAGAGGAATGATCTAATCTGTTTTTATGCTATTTAATAACTACTTATTATTTGCGGGTATTCTATCGTTTATACTTGTATATAATATATCGCGTTGGTTGTTAAATAATAGAATCATCAACGAAGCCTTATTACTCGCTGGAAATCTAATTTTAATACTTCAATTTGTTAAAGAACATACGTATCTGGTTTTAGCCGGAATAAGTTTGGTCGTATTTGTAGGTGCTAGATTACTGCAAAAAAAGAAGTCCAAACTCCTCTTCGCTTTCCTCTTGAGCCTGATTGTGATACTGTTTTCTGTTCGGAATTACCCCTACTTACAAGATCTCCTTTCCGATACCTTCTTAGATTTTATTACTGCACCCGTCTTGTCCGTTCAAAAATTAGGCTTGTCCTATATATTGTTTCGATTTGTCCATTTTTTGATAGAGTCGAAACGAGGAACGATACACGATTCGAATTTCTTTACCTTTTTAAATTATATTTTCTTTTTCCCAACTATCTTAGCTGGGCCGATTGATAATTATAAGAATTTTCATTTCTGGATGACTAACAAAAGAAAGGGATATACTTTTTCGTTGGCTTTAGCTGGAGTTTCGAGAATTCTAATAGGAGGAGTGAAAACCATGATTTTGGTACCTATTATCATTCAAGAGGCTACAGATTACACGATTTTAGTCGGTTCTTACGGACCTATACTTGGGGTTTTGTTGAGTTTGTTTTGCTATTCCTTATACATTTATCTAGATTTTTCGGGCTATTGTGACATTGCAATTGGTACAGCCTATATGCTTGGAATTAAAACCCCTGAAAACTTCAATAATCCCTATTTTGCATCAAACCTTTCTGTTTTTTGGAAAAAGTGGCACATGACCTTTTCAAACTTCCTGTTGGCATATGTTTTTAAGCCCATTATCCAACTGTTGAACTTTACCATACGCATCAAAGCGAGATTGCCGATCACGATAATGGCCTATGTCTTCACATTTACGATATGCGGTTTGTGGCATGGCGATAAAATAAACTTTGTTTATTGGGGCTTATGGCACGGTATAGGCTTGGCTTTAAATAAAATATGGACAATTCAATTGGAACCAAAATGGATGCTCTCTAAAAAATATTTTTATAAGCCAGCAAGTGTCTTTTTGACCTTTTCGTTTGTAACAGTAGGTTGGGGATTCTTCCATTACAGTCAACAAGAATTAATTGAAATTTTTAATTTAATTCAAGAATGAAATTAAGGGAATTCTATAAAACTAGTTTTTTGACTTCAAACGGACGATTTTTGTTGTTGGTGTTGTTGTGCACATTTCTTGTTTCCCCATTTCTTATTAAAGAGTACGTTTATTCTGAGCCCGTTGATCAGATGTCTTCGTTGAATGGGATGTCAACCAAATACAACGATAAGAGCGAAGTCAGCCTTTTTTTTAATTCCATTAAAAAAAATCAGGGTTATTTGTGCATGGGCACCTCCGAGTCTGGTGAAATTGATGGATATAATTACTTTGATTACTTGAATCACGATGAAGATCTAGGCGATAAAAGATTTTCAATTTCTGGCGGTGCAGGAAGAACATGTAGCATGTACATTCCGATTTTTGAACAGCACAAAAGTGAGGTTTCAGGCATGAAGATTATTTATCTAATCAATCCGGTTTATTGGCGGAGTGATTTGGTGAAAGTGAGTAAAGAATATTGGAAACGATATAACTCATACGGGAATTTTAAAGACATTATTCATTCTAAAAAGATCAGTGAAAACCGTTTTCAACCTGTGCTTGAATATGTCGATAAGTTAAACCCCTTTGAAAAGTTTTTGTTTTCTGCAGAATTTCAATTAAGAAAATTTAGACGATCATTTTTTCATGATTTGAGGTATAATTTTGACGATAAAAATTATCTAGACAACTTCACTTTCATCTCTTCAGCTAAAAATGGATCTAAAAATTTTGAATCTCAAGCCAAAGCCTTATTGGGAAATGTCAATGCAGATTATAATGTGTTCAAGACATTTCACAACTTTGAATGGTTTCAACCCATCAAAAAAGACAATGATTATAGATACAGGGAATTAATAGCGTTTATTGAGACTTGCAAACATTTAAATATAAAGGCTGAATTTATTTTGGGACCTTATAACAAGGCATTCGTAGAGAAGTATGCCCCAAGCGAGGTTAGTAACTATGATGAGGTCGTTTTGAACATTAAGAAAATATTAGAAAGCAACAATTCCTCCTATATTGATGCATCAGATATATCGAATGAAAGGGGTGCTTTTTCTGACCACCAACATCATTCAACTTATGGTGCATATTTGATTTATCAAAAAATAAAAGATCATGTTCTCGAAAAATAAGGTGATATCTTTCTGTGTGAAACTTGCTTTTATAATCGGGATGTTTTGTCTTTTGATGCTAAACTCAAATGCCGATATCGTTTATATCTACGCGAATTTCTAAAGTAGAATTTATTTATTCAAAGAAATTAATTCGATTCCTTGACGTTTTTCAATTAAGAATTGGTTAAAACTCGAGTTGTTTTTTTTTCTTCCGCTCGTTTGTTTTTATATTTGTTAGGTGTGCTTGAAGGCGTATAAATATATCTATGTGTAAAAATTCTATTTTATTGTTTTTTGCCTTTTTGTTCACTCTGTGTTGCAAGGCTCAAAATTGGGAGATAAAGAAACCCAACTACGATAAAATACACAAAACAATCAATCAATCCCGTTCTTCTTACAATTACAGAAAATTAATGGATAGGTATCAAGATGGAGATACGACTTTGTCCATTAAGGAAAAACGCTTGGTTTATTATGGCTTTATTTTTCAACCTGAATATGCGCCAAATGAAACAACTTCATTGGAAGATACTCTTCAAAAAATCATGAAGGTTGAGAACCATACTGATGAACAACTTTGGCAAATCGTCAGAATAGGAAATAAGATTTTAGAAGAGAACCCATTTGACTTGAATGTGATTGATGTTCAGGTTTATGCCTACAATGCACTCGATGAAAAAAGTAAAGCTAGGCACAGAATAGATCAGCTTTTTATTGTTGTCGATGCGATGATGAGTTCGGGTGATGGAACTTCACTAAAGCACAGTTTTTACATCATTGAACAATCTCACCAATTGACGTTAATGAATATTTTAGGATTCATACCAGACGGAAAACCCAAGAGAATTCGCACCTGTGACTATCAAAAAATCAATCAAAACGATTACAATGTCGAAGGTCTTTACTTTGACCTTTCCCCGACCTTGGATAGCGCTGAAGCCAAAAATTAATTCCGTTTTCAATCTTCTGGTAAAATCATTGCTCTATTCCAAATAAGTAGAGGTTTGTTGTATCTTTGTTTCTTTAAAAATTATTGAAGGAAATGCACAGAGGAGAGGTAGTCGAATTATCAATTAGTGGATATGCATTTGGAGGTCGAGGGATTGCTAAAATACCCACTGAAAATGGCGATTATGTTGTCTTTGTAGACAACTGTTATCCCGGTCAAAAAGTAAGGGCTAGAATCGCGAAGAAAAAGAAGAAATACGCCGAAGCTAAATTAATTGATGTCATCGAAAGGTCGCCGGTTGAGGTGATAAGTGAGTTTCAGGAGATTTCGGGCGGACCTTATATCTATGTTCCAGTAGCCGAACAAGAAAAGGCGAAAAGGGAATCTACACTTGAGATTTTTAAAAGACTGGCAGACTTTAAAGAAATGGATGAAGTTTTTGACGAGTTCATTTCTTCGCCAAACCATTTCTTCTACCGAAATAAGATGGAATATAGTTTTTCTTGTATTGAGCACAATGTCGAAACAGGAGAAGAAGTAGATGATTCTTTTGCACTTGGTTTTAAAAGACGAGGTACATGGTGGAAAGTTGAAAACTTAAATAAACCATCAGGACTTTTTGATAAAGAATGGGAAGAAAAATTAATACAAATAAGAGAACATTTAAAAGCAACTGGATTAAAAGCATGGCACCCGCCGGGTAAACATGGATTTTTTAGACATATAGTAGTAAGAAAATCATTTGCTCAAGACCAGTTGTTGATTAATCTAGTGACTTCATCAGAAGGGGTGGAGGATTTTGACAAAGAAAGTTTTAGTCAATTGTTGCAGTCGCTATTTCCGAAAAGAATAGCAGGGTTGTGGCACACGATCAATGACAACGTTGCCGATAGAGCCAAGATTGAAAACGGTCAGTCTCAACTTTTGTTTGGCGAGGCTAAGGTGGAAGAGGAATTGCTCGGTTTGAAGTTTGAAATCAGCATGGAAAGCTTTTTCCAGACCAACCCGTCTTGCGCTGAAAAATTGTATACCAAAGCCTTGGATTACGTTTTTGAAGAAGAAATTAAGTCCGACGAGGTTGTTATGGATTTATTTTGCGGAACCGGTACAATTGGACAGATTCTTAGCCGAAGAAAATCAGACGCTAGGATAGTAGGGGTAGATATCGTTGAAGAAGCCATTGCCGATGCAAAATTGAATGCCAAAAGAAATGGGATTAACAACATAGAGTTTTATGCCGCTGATGTGGGGAAATTCTTACGCGAACATCCAGAATTTCAAGGTAAAATCGGAACAATAATTCTCGACCCGCCTAGAGCAGGAATTGCCCCTAAAACTCTTTTAAAAGTCATTGCGCTTGAGGCTAAAAATTTGGTTTATATTTCTTGTAATCCATCGACTCAAGCCAGAGATGCACGTACCTTGATTGATGCTGGCTATACTTTGGACAAAATTAGTTTGGTAGACCAGTTTCCGCATACTGGACATGTAGAATCGATTGCAAAATTTAAAAAAATATGAAAGCTGCTGTAGTTTCAATTGGTGACGAATTATTGATCGGTCAAACCGTCAATACCAATGCAGCTTGGCTCGGACAAGAGCTATCAAAAGTGGGCATTCCTGTTACTGTTTCCTATACGGTCAGCGATGTGCCAAGCGAAATTACCGATGCGCTTGATGTATTAAAGAACAAGGTGCAACTTATCATTCTTACAGGCGGGCTCGGGCCAACCAAAGACGATTTGACAAAATATACTTTGGCTAAATATTTTGATAGTGAATTAAAAATCGTTCCTGAAGTATTAGAAAGAATAGAAGGTTTCTTCAAGAAACGAAATTCCCAAATGTTGGATGTAAACATACAGCAAGCGGCCCTGCCTGTTAAAGCTCAAACACTCAATAATTTTCACGGGACAGCCAGCGGAATGTGGTTTGAAAATGACGGATGCATTGTCATCAGTTTGCCAGGTGTTCCTTATGAGATGAGAGGCATCATGAAAGATGAGGTCTTCCCGCGATTAAAGGCCCGGTTCGAAGCGCAGGAAATGTATCACCAAACTTTGATGACTCAAGGAATAGGAGAATCCTTTCTGGCTAATCAATTTGAAGAATGGGAAAATAGAGTAAGAAATTCAGGTTTGTCATTGGCTTATTTGCCTTCTCCTGGAAATGTTAAGTTGAGAATAAGTTCGCCAAACGGTGAAAGCGATAAAAAACGGATTCACGAACTGTTTGAAGAAATTCTTACAGCCATACCGCAATACGCTTATAGCATAGGCGAGATGAGCTTGAGTGAATTTGTTGGTGTCAAATTAAAGGCCCTTGGCAAGACAGTAGGTTCGGTCGAAAGCTGCACCGGAGGAGCCATTGCAAAAGAGATCGTTAAGGTTGCTGGTTCGTCTGCCTACTTCGAAGGAGGAATAATTGCATATTCTTACCAAGAAAAAGAAAGACTTTTGGGCATTGATGCTGATAAATTGACTACCTTTGGCGCCGTAAGTGAGGAAGTCATAAAAGATATGGCAACCAAAGGACGCGAAAAATTAGATGTTGATTATTGCGTTGCAACGTCGGGCATTGCTGGTCCGGATGGAGGTACAACCACCAAACCAGTAGGCACCGTTTGGATTGCAATTGCAAGTAAAGATAAGGTCTTATCAAAATGTTTTAAATTCGGCGAACACCGAGAGCGGAACATTCAAGTGACCACCTTGACAGCATTGAATTTACTGCGATGTTTTGTGGAAGAAATAAAAGTGGAAAAAAAATAAGCTTTTCTTGTTTCTTTCTGAAATAATTCTTTCCTTTGCGCTCGCTTTTTAGATAAAGAAAAAAGAAAAAACATGTCACGAGTTTGTCAAATAACAGGTAAGTCGGTAATGGTTGGGAACAATGTTTCTCACTCTAAACGCAGAACGAAGAGAAAATTTCTTCCAAATTTAATGGTTAAGAAATTTTATATCCCAGAAGAGGATACATACATCAGTTTGAAAGTTTCAGCTGCAGCGTTGAGAACAATCAATAAGAAAGGAATTTCTGCTTGTTTGAAAGATGCTCGTGCTAAAGGATTCATGAAATAATTAAAGAATTTATCCCGTTGCGAAACGGTAGTAAAATAACACACGATGGCAAAGAAAGCAAAAGGCAATAGAATTCAAGTGATTTTAGAGTGCACAGAGCACAAAGATTCTGGAATGGCAGGTACATCTAGATATATCACGACGAAAAATAGAAAGAACACTCCTGAGAGAATGGAAATACGTAAGTATAATCCAATCATGAAGAAAATGACTGTTCATAAAGAAATTAAATAATATTTGACTCATGGCAAAGAAAGTAGTAGCATCCTTACAAAAAGGTGGAGGAAAAGAACATACGAAAGTGATCAGAATGGCTAAGTCTAACGAGACTGGAAATTACACTTTCAAAGAAGAAATCGTACATAACAACAAAGTGAAAGAGTGGTTCGCCTCTCAAAAATAATCGTTGTTTAATAATAATTTTAAAACCTCCGTCATCAGTTTATAAACTGTTACGGAGGTTTTTTTATTCAGGCATTATGGCATTATTCGGATTGTTTTCCAAAGAAAAGAAAGAAACCCTAGACAAGGGTTTAGAGAAAAGTAAATCAAACTTTCTTACTAAGCTTACGCGCACACTTGTGGGTAAATCCAAAGTGGATGCTGAAGTCTTGGACGATCTTGAAGAATTGCTAATCTCTTCAGACGTCGGTGTCGAAACCACGTTGAAAATCATCGATCGTATCGAAGAAAGAGTAGCCAAAGACAAAGTGCTGGGTGTCGAAGAATTAAATGCAATTCTTAAAGAAGAAATAGCCGCCCTCTTGGAGGAAAACAATACCATTGACGGACAAGATTTTAGTTTGCCTGAGAAAGGTGAATTTCCACACGTGATAATGGTCGTTGGTGTCAACGGAGTTGGAAAAACGACTACCATCGGAAAATTAGCCAATCAATTTAAAAAATCAGGTAAAAAAGTAATTCTCGGCGCTGCTGATACATTTAGAGCGGCCGCTGTCGATCAATTGATCATTTGGGCAGACAGAGTAGGTGTGCCTATTGTGCAGCAAGGGATGAACGCAGACCCGGCTTCTGTAGCATTCGATACCCTTCAATCTGCCGTGGCTCAGAATAGCGATGTAGTCATTATTGATACGGCAGGAAGATTGCACAATAAGGTTAATTTGATGAACGAGCTGAGCAAAATCAAAAAGGTCATGGATAAAATTATTCCAGGTGCGCCGCATGAGATTTTATTAGTGCTTGATGGTTCGACCGGACAAAATGCATTTGAACAAGCCAAACAATTCTCCCTTGCCACAGAAATAAACGCCTTAGCGATTACAAAACTCGACGGAACAGCCAAAGGAGGTGTAGTGATCGGGATTTCTGACCAAATGAAAATTCCTGTAAAGTACATTGGTGTAGGAGAAGGTATAGACGATTTACAGGCCTTCCATAAGTCTGAGTTTGTAGATTCTTTGTTTTCGGTGTAGGTTTTAGAAATTAGAAATTAGGAAATTGCCTTCCTCCTTTGGAGGAGGACCGAGGAGGAGGAAATCCTCTCAAAACTCAATCCTCAATTTTGTTCCCAATTTTCTCCCCCATTTTCACATAAGTTTCCTTACCGTTTAGGCTATTTTTTAGTAGGTCTTCTGACCACTTTATTTTGTTTGGAGGAAGAAGAATTACGAGCGTTGAACCGCCGAAGGCAAAATGACCTTTTTCGTCACCTTTCTTTATCGATTTGTTTTCTTCGTAAGTCTGAATGATGGTTCCCGTTAAAGTAGCCCCAACGTCGCAAATGATAACATCGCCAAAATCGGGTGATTGGTGAATGCAATATTCTCTTTTGTTTTCCCAGAAAATCCTGAAATTTTGTTTTAATGCAACAGGAGAAACCGAGTATAAATATCCGTTGATCAGTTTGCTAGGGCCTGGCATGCCGTCGCACGGGAAATGATAGCGGTGGTAATCGACAGGGGCGAGGCGAACAACCATGATCGAACCTCCCAAATATTTTTTAGCCAATTCTTTATCGCCAAGAAAAGTAGGGATATCAAAATCTTGTCCCTTAATATAAAATCGTGTAGATTCTTCAATAGTTGGAAAGGCAACAACTCGACCGTCGGCAGGACAGACAAAACCATCACCTAGAGGTCTGCATTCGTCTTTGATTCTTCTGTAAAAAAACTGATTGAAGGATTGAAACCCACCCGATGGTTCGATATACTCAGACATATCGATCTTGTGCTTATCGATAAAAGGTTGAATTTTAGATTTTGACCGTGAAGAAGACATGTATTTACCAAACCAGATGGAAAAGCTTTTTCTTCTTACTAATGTGTTTAAACTAAAGGCTCCGAAGAGATTGTTTCCATAAAGAAACCGAAGAAACCCAACTCCTGGCGCTTTTTCAACGCACTTTTCACCGTCTCTTTTGTAAAAAACAATCTCATTTTCCATAGAACAAATATAAAACTAAGTCGGTATAGTAAACAACCCGTGCTACATTATTTACGTATACCTTTTGTTGAGTTATTTCGCCGTTAAAATGATATATTATCTTTGTGACCAATTACCACAGTTTATTTTTGTTTTTACAGACTGATAATCTTATTTTTACAGCCTTACCATAGCTAATTATGCGATACATCTATACCTTAAAAAATGCTTTAATAGCGTTAATTACCGTCTTATCTTTTTCGAGTGCATTTACTCAAACGAAAGTAGCTGATAAAAAAGATCCTAGAGTTTTATCTGAAAAATGCGGGTTTGATGCCATTCACCGTGACAGAATGAAGTCGGATGCGAAGTACCGTGCAGGTGTTGCCGAGATGGAGCAGCATTATCAATCGTATTTGAAAAACCCGATTAAATCAAAAGCGGTAATTACCATACCCGTTGTTGTGCACGTAATGCATGTCGGAGAAGCTGAGGGAGTTGAATCCAATATTACGGATGCTCAAATACAAAGTGCAATAGACAACCTAAACGACGCCTTTGCCGCAAATGCGGGTTACACAAATTCTGTAAATACAGAAATACAATTTTGCATGGCGCAAAGGGATGAAAATAACAATCCTCACTCGGGTATAAATAGAGTAAATGCGGCTGGAACTGCAAATTATGAAAATGATGGTATTACCTCTGC
>JBLIKY010000064.1:0-11264 GCA_047637535.1 Lentimonas sp. | reverse complement strand
AGATTAAACCTGTAAATAGTAATTATACCTACGCTGGCACCAACTTGATACGTAAAACAGTAACCGAAAATGGCACCACAACGGTTAGTGTTGATACGGTATATTTGGGGTATACCAATGCTGAAGTGGATTCGATCAATATAGTGTATTAAGAATTCATTTGCCAGACAACACTATTTTTTATATTTTTACTCCAGATTAAACAATTCTTTGTTTAAACCATTAAGCTAAACATGAAAACTACCTACGCAAACATCCTGGTAATCCTTATATCTTTTTCCTTATTGTCATCATGCAAAAAGGAAAACCGAACAAAGAAAACGCAAGTAAGAGCCGTGGTAATGAATGCTGTTCAAAACACACCGATGGCCGATGTTGAATTTGAGATAAGGCTTGGTGATAAAGAGGTTATATTCTCGGGTAAGTCAACTATCGATGGAATAATCAATGTGAATATTGATGCGGTAAAGCACAAGACATATAGATATAAACTAGTTCTTATCAGTTTTAATAAAGACATACAGAGTTCGGCTCGAGATGTTTCTGATTTCGGAGACGAAGACTCAAGTTTTGAAAAAAGAATTGTGAAGGGAGAACTTAATGATTTTACATTTAAAATAGTTAAAAGGGTTAATGCATTTATAACCATATTCAATGAAAACTGCCAATCGAGTGATGTACTTAAACTAGAATCGGTCAACCTTGATTTACTATATGGGACAGAGCCGTCATTTCATGACTTTTTCTATTTTCCTGAAAAATTCAGAAATATGCAAGGCTGCATAAATGATGATTACGATTATTTAGATTTGACATACGCTGGCACCAACTTGATACGTAAAACAGTAACCGAAAATGGCACCACAACGGTTAGTGTTGATACGGTATATTTGGGGTATACCAATGCTGAAGTCGATTCGATTAATATAGTGTATTAAGAATTCATTTGGGAGACAACACTATTTTTTATATTTATACTCCAGATTAAACATTTCTTTGTTTAAACCATTAAGCTAAACATGAAAACTACCTACACTAACATCCTTCTAATCCTTTTATCCTTTTCCTTATTGTCATCATGCAAAAAGGAAAACCGAACAAAGAAAACGCAAGTAAGAGCAGTTGTAATGAATGCTGTTCAAAACACACCGATGGCCGATGTTGAATTTGAAATACGATTTGAGATTAGTGGCAGTAAATCTGAAGTTATTGCTACAGGTAAGTCAACTATCGATGGAATAATCAATGTAAATATTGATGCGGTAAAGCACAAGACATATAGATATAAACTAATTCTTATCAGTTTTGATAAAGACATACAGAGTCTGGCTTACGATGTATCTGATTTCGGAGACGAAGACTCAAGTTTTGAAAAAAGAATTGTGAAGGGAGAACTTAATGATTTTACATTTAAAATAGTCAAAAGGGTTAATGCATTTATAACCATACTCAATGAAAACTGCCAATCGAGTGATGTACTTAAACTAGAATCGGTCAACCTTAATCTTGGAAAAGCTTTTGGAACAGCATATCATGATTTTTTCTTTGATTCTGAGTTTACGAATATGCAAGGTTGTGTAGACGAGGAGATTAAACCTGTAAATAGTAATTATACCTACGCTGGCACCAACTTGATACGTAAAACAGTAACCGAAAATGGCACCACAACGGTTAGTGTTGATACGGTATATTTGGGGTATACCAATGCTGAAGTCGATTCGATTAATATAGTGTATTAAGAATTGATCTTATTGCTACATTAAATTTGACAGGTTATTCCCTACCTAGCAATCTGAATTTTCAACTTCTTCCCTTTCACCTTTTCGCCTTTGATTCTTCCCATCAATTGTTTGATTTCTGATTCTTTGACGGCTACGAAAGAAGTGTAATCCAATACGGTGATTAGGCCAACTTCGTCTTTTTTGAGCTTTCCTTTTTGCATTAAAAAACCTACCAAATCAATCTTGTTTACTTTGTCTTTTTTACCTCCTGAGAAGTAAATCGTTTCCCATTGTGGGAACTCAGGCAAACTTCCGTTTTTAGGTAGTTTGTATTCGGGTAAGTCCGTTGGGATATAATCCAATTGTTTGCTTTCGTTGGATAAAAAGATCAATGCATTTCCTTCTCCGTTCATTCTTGCAGTACGACCATTACGGTGTGTCAAAACGGCTTCTTTGTGAGGAAGTTGATAATGAATTACCGTTTCGATTTCCGGGATGTCCAATCCTCTTGCGGCCAAATCAGTGGCTATTAAATAATAAGCAGTTCCGTTTCTGAATTTGATGATTGTTCTTTCTCTTTCGTCCTGTTCCATCGCACCGTGAAATGCAATCGCTGGAATTCCCATGTCGTTAAGGTGCTCGCAAACTCTTTCTGTTGCTTCCCTGTGGTTGCAAAAAACAATCGTACGACCTGCGGGTATAGCGCAAATTACTTCCACTAACTTCTCGACTTTCTGATCTTCTTCATAGCTCACCTGCCATTGTTTAACCGCTGGTTGTGATTCTTTTAAAAAGTTCACTTCTACAGGTTCTTTTACGCCCACGAAACCTGGGATATCGTCTAAGAAAGTTGCAGAAGAAAGTATCGTTTGGTGACTCGGTAAAGTGTCGATGATGTATCCCATGTCGTCTTGAAATCCCATCTCTAGTGATTTGTCAAACTCGTCCAGAACCAAACATTTTAATTGACTAAAATCGATAGTTTCTCTTCCGATATGGTCGCAAAGTCTTCCTGGGGTTCCGATCAAAAGGGCTGGTGGTTCGGTCAAACTTTGTTTTTCCGTTCTAATGGAGTGACCTCCGTAGACCAAGTTGACTTTAAATGGTGTTTTAAGTTGCTTAAAAACGTCTTCGATTTGTAGAGCTAGCTCTCGGGTAGGACTAACAATCAAAGCCTGCACGCCTGAAATATTTTTATCCAAACGCTCTATTAAAGGAAGAAGGAAACCAAGTGTTTTACCCGAACCTGTAGGCGACAACAATACAATATCCTTACCCGATTTTGCTTCGTCGTAAATCGCGTCTTGCATATCTGTCAATGATTCAAATCCGAGATTCTTAATGTATGATTTTGCCGTTGTATCCATACCGCAAAGGTACATCTTTCTTTTTAGCGAGGCTTATTTTATAACAAAGCGAAAACCTAAAAATCCTCTTATGCCTTGATTCGATGCATAAACATAACTCGGGTCAAAAGTCAATGCGTTCGGATTGTTGGCCGTGGCTTTTACCTGTCCTTGATCGTCGAATTCAACTTGCTTGTCAAAAGGATCAAATGCTCTGGCTATGCTGAGTTTTGATGGAGTGAAATTCAATAGATTCTTAACTCCACCATAGATTTCCCAAGATTTCCCTATTTTTTTGGTCATTTGAACGTTTTGAATAGAAAATAAGGGCGATTTTGCCGGTCTGTCGTCAAGGTCTCCGAGCAGGGGTAGGGACATTGGTCCGTATAGGTTACCCGTATAATCGAATGATAAATCCCATTTTTCAATCTTGTAATTGATGCGCCAGACGCCTGTTACTCGTTCGGTCAATTGTTGTATTGTTTTAATTCCATTTTCAACTTTCACCACTTCCATTACGGTTGAACCGGCATTAATCGTTAAGTTTCTTCCAATAGCGAAGTCCAAGTTCATCGAGATACCTTTTGATTCAGCATGTCCTTCAAGATTGTCGTAAATGATGAGGTTTGGGTCTGTGTCGTAATCGGGAAGAATTTTATTGTTGAAATAGGTGTAAAATGCCGTTGCATCAAAAGTAAGAATGTAGTTTTTCTTCGTAATGATTTGTTTGACAAAATTTAGGTTTGTGTTGTAAGAAGTTTCGGGCAATAACTCACTTGCGAAAACGACCTTTCTTGCACCGGTCAAGGCAGCGTGGTCTTCTGTGAACACGTTGGCGACGCGGTAACCATTACCAGCGCTCAAACGAACAATGTTGCGTTTGTTTTGTGAAGTCCATTTGTAATTGGCTCTGGGTGAAAAAATATGTCCGTGTATGGAATTGTTGTCGTAGCGCAATCCGACCAATAAACGTTGATTTTCTGTTATTTTAATGTCGTTTTGAACAAATAAACCAGGTAAATGGGTAACCGATGGATTGTTTATGCTCTCGTTGTTGATGTCACTTGATGACGTGGCAGGGGTGTCGTCATCGTAGAAAATGTATCGATAACTTGCTCCGAATAACCAGTCTTGTCGGCCTTTTTCTTTGAACCATAACAGCTGACCAAAGCCAATGTTTTGTCGAGCCATATAAGAAGTCGTACCGTAGTAAGAATTCTGATTGTGACCGTTGGCGCTAAACTGAAACATGATTTTTTCTTTCATCGGTAATTGATAGGTTCCAAAAGATTCCCACCTCGATGTATAAATGCTTTCGGCGTAAATACTGTCACCGCCTCTAAATGATTTGTCCCAGTTGGTTTGTCCGCCCCATCGATCTTCATAAACGTATCGACCGGCAACTTGAAACACCCTGTTCTTCTTTCTTGCAAAATCAAACTTATTGAATATCGAAATTCTATCTTGCAGGGTAACATCTGTAAAACCGTCTCCGTTCTTGTCGATAGGATTGGAATAATTAAAATAACTCACCCCTAGCAAGGCATTTACTTTCTTACTCATCTTGTATTTTATAGCCAAATCATTGCTGTATTCTCCCCATCCGCTGGCAAAGGCATCGACGGAAACGATGGGCGCAGATTTTGGACTTTTAGTTATGATATTAATGATGCCGCCAACTGCTTCCGAACCGTACAAAGTCGAAGCAGGACCTTTTACAATCTCAACTCGCTCAATCAAGGCTTGGGGAATACCGCTTAGGCCGTAAACTGAAGAAAGTCCACTCACGATAGGCATACCATCGATTAGTACCATGGTGTAAGGACCTTCGAGTCCGTTAATGTGAATGTCCCCTGTATTACAAATGTTGCAATTTAATTGTGGGCGAACTCCGTTTACATTAGACAAAGATTCAAAAATAGACGGGGTAGGGTTGGATCGAAAGAAGCAAGTATTGTATACCTCAACCGGCACTGGAGAATCTAATCTACCGACAGCTTTTAAAGTTCCTGAAACTACAACTTCGTTGATTTCTTGAAAATTCACATTAAATGAGAAGTCCGCTTGTGTTGCAATCTTTGCGGAAGAAACAACAATTGTTTGATCCCTTGCTGATATACCCTGATAGCTACAATTTAGCGTATAACTGCCTGCGTTTACATCCAAAATTTTAAAATAACCGTCTTGGTTGGTGTAAGCGCCCTTGTTTTGGCCCTCAATTGTGATTTTGGCATCAATCAACAATTCCTTACCATTTGACACGACTCCTTCAATGGTTTGTGTCAAACCAATTGTCAAAATGGAGCAGAATAAGAAGGAAAGAATAAAAGTTTTATACAGCACTAAATTGTTTTTAGAGTTGCAAATATACAAAGTTAGATTCATCTAACAATTATTTTATATCAACTTTTATTTTAATTTTGTTTTCCAATTCAACCAAATGGCCTCAGCAACGGAAGAAAATTATTTAAAAGCAATGCTAAAACTGTCGAGAGACAACGGAGAATGTACCGTTTCGGGTTTGAGTAATTTGCTAAATGTGAGTACGCCTACTGCTAACTCCATGATTAAGAAATTAGCCGAGAAAAAGTGGATTGATTACGAAAAGTACAAACCCCTTCATCTTACGTCCCTCGGTAAGAAAATGGCTGCACTCGTTTTGAGAAAACACCGTTTGACCGAAATGTTTTTAGTGGAGTCAATGGGTTTTGGTTGGGAAGAGGTGCATGAAATTGCCGAACAAATCGAACATATAAATTCAGAGAAATTCTTTGACAGAATGGATGTTTTGTTGGGTCATCCTTCGGTGGATCCGCACGGTTCGCCCATCCCCCACAAAGACGGAAGCATTCAACACAAGAAATACGTTAAATTGAGCAAGGCACAAATCGGTAAATCGTATCGATTGGCGTCCTTGGATCAATCTTCAAGAGATTTTCTTAAATTCTTGAACAAACGAAAAATCAAACTGGGACTTACTTTATCGGTGATTTCCATAGAGGAATTCGATGGTAGTTTGGTCGTACGATACGAAGGGAATAAAAATGAAACCTTAAGCAAAACCGTTTGTCAAAAACTTTTGGTCGAAGAAGTTTAAGTCCCCTTTATCCCATTTCTTTTCTTTGTGATTTCTTGAATATCAAGGCTGCTAGAGCCCCAGCTGAGGAGGTTGAACTTGCATAAAGCCAAAAATGACTTAAATCTCCGTGAGCCAGCATAGGTCCAAAACTTCTTGCTGGATTCATAGAGGCATTGGTCAACGGTCCACCAATGAAAGCTTCTAAAAAGATCAATACTCCAATTGTTAGAGCGACCTTCATTGTAGATTCATGACAGATTTTTAACACAGTGATTACAAGAACGAAGGTCATTATGAACTCAATAATCCAGGTGTTCAATATCCCGGCTTTGGGTTGTGTTGTCCCCAGTAATTCAGCTTCTGGAAAGGCTGCTTTCAGAGCAAAGGCAGCGGCTATGGCCCCTAAAAATTGGGAAACGATATAAGCTGAAGTTTCTTTGGAGTTGATTTCTCCTTTGATCCAAAAAGCAAGAGTGACGGCAGGGTTGATGTGCGAACCAGATACATCACCAAAAATCTGAATACACATGAATACGACTGCGCCAAAAGCAACCGCTATGCTGAAGTTGTTTGAGAGTTCGGGTGAAATCTCTGAAATCACCATCGCTCCACATCCAAAAAGGACGAGGAGGAAGGTTCCGGAAAATTCAGCTATTAGTTTGCGCAACATGGTCTTTAATTTTTCTTACACAGAGAGAATAGATACAACATTTCTCTAGCGATTTCAGTGCTTCTTTCTTTGTAGGTTTCTACCATTTGAGGAGTTCCGTCACTAACTTTTGGGTCAACATAAGTCAAGGGGATTCTCAATTCTGCTCCCGCGATAAACGGACAATTTTCATCGGCATGTCCACAAGTCATCAAGGCACCAAAATTACTTTTAGGGTTGGCTTCGTCGTCAAAAACTTTAGAAAAGCAGATGGCCGCATTTTCTTCTTTATCAAAAATCATTGTGATTTTCGGGTTCGACGGATCGCCTTTTTCGGACATGTCAAAGCCAGTTAACAATAAAGCATTTATAGCATTTGGATGAAAAGCTGTTACTTCGGTACCTCCAGAATAGGTTTCAACATTTGTTAAGCCATAAAAGTGAGCGGCTGTTTTGGCCCAAACTTGTCCGAAAGTGCTTCGTCTAGAGTTGTGGGTACAGACAAATAACAAGTCAACCGGCTCGGCTTCTTTGTAATTTATGTAAGCCGCAATTTTGACTAAAATGGACTTTCTTTTGTCTGAAATCAGATGAAATTCCTTAGCCTTAGCCTCGCAAAATTCTTTAATAACTTTCTTCATATTGACTTAGCAGCATCCACCGCCTGGTGTACATGAATTGTTTAATGACTCAAGCACTACTATTTCTTTTTGCGCAGGAATTCCGCAAGCATCAGGAGCTAAACATGCAGTTTGTGAGTTGGACAGAATGAACCCAAATTCGCTAGCTTCAATTCCATACTTGCCAATTGTGTCACTTTGGTATTCAACTTCAATTTCTTCATCTGGCAAGCCGATTTTGGCTTCCGCAACTTCAATGATTTTCAATAATTTTTCAGCAGTTAAACGATGGTCAACGTCGTTAGAAAACCACAATTGAAAATTGATTTTTTGTTCTTCTCTTATTGTTCCTCCACAGTCAATGAAATTCTTGTTGATTACACCGACTTCGGTAATGTGATAGTGAGCTGGGACAAATCCTCCGTTTTCTAATTGGAAAGTTAACGGGAGTCCGTTTTTAAGCTGGGTTTTAAATTCTTGAATGTTCATATCGATTTCGTTTTAACAGCACTCAATGGCTTTGTTTTTTAATGAATTATTAATACCCTCAAAGTAAGATTGTATACTCTTGAAGGCGTTAGGGTCGAGACAATAACAAATGGAAGTACCCTCAACACTGCCTTTAATCAATCCAACTGACTTTAGTTCTTTTAAATGTTGAGAAATGGTAGGCTGAGACAGCGGTAAGGCAGATACTAGGTCTCCGCATATGCAACTCGGTTGATTTAATAAATATTCAACTATCGCAATTCGAGCCGGATGCGCCAAAGCTTTTAAGGTGTTTGATACCTTATTTTGATGCTCAGAAAACTGATCGGATTTACTTGCTCCCATTTCTACCTGTTATTTGTTTATTGCAATATTACGATAAATGAATGAGTTTGAAAGAGTTTTTATTGATTTTTTCTCAAAGAATTTGTTTTAGCACTTGGCTTAAAAGTCTTCCTTGAGTTAAGGTCATCATGTGGGCAATGCCAATTGCCGCTTGCGAAACTCCAATGAATCAAATGTTCGGACTGCGTATAACAATTCCAAACTTTTGAGATTGACTTTTTATTTCAACCGAGATTTTAATGGGTTTAATAACAGCTATTTAGTTGACTTCGACATAGGCTTTTGTTCTTAATTTCTTCTCCTGTCGAGATTGCCTTTTTTACCAAAAACTTGAGTCGCAAAAACAACACCCGTTCTTTTTTGAAGTGAAAAACCGAAATCAGTATATTGATATTCAGGGTCAACCATATTTTTATAATGACCCTTCGATTCTACCCATGACTCAAACATTTCTAAGGATAAAGTCTCTAATTGAGTCTTGGTAAACTGTGTTTCTTGCGGCCGAGAACAAAGGACATTCTCACCTATATAAACAAATTCATTTCCGTCAAACATCCTTACCCTTTTGTCGGGAGTTTTAGCTTTTAGGCTCGATTCTATATGGGTCAGTTTCCCACTTTTTATCATATAGTCAGAATGAAATTTGGCTGCTTTTTGAAGAATAGAATCTGCAATTAAAGGAGATACCCTTTTTTTGACCCTAAGTTCATTGATTTTTTTAAACATTAATTCACGCAAATATTCTTCTGCATTTTCATTCCATTGTGACAAGGCTGTGTTGTAGCTGAAGGCAATAATCAATGTAACAAATACAGCTTTCATTATCATATTCTTTTAATCAAGAACGGTAATTGTCGAATGTTTATTTCAAAAGAAATGGAATACGATCAGCATTCCATTTCTTTGTTTAGCAATTTCTTTATTTGTTATTCTCAATGACATAGTTCAACACCTTTGTCATCAAATGCACCCTGTCTTTCCCTCTAACATTGTGCTCGTGCATCGGGTAGGGGAAGAAGTCCATTTGTACACCTAGTTCCACAAATTTTTGTACCAAAGACAAACTGTGTTGCATGACAACAACATTATCAATCGTACCGTGAATCAACAACAACTTTCCTTCTAAGTTTTGAGCATGAGTAAACAAGCTGGCTTGTTCGTAACCCTCAACATTTTGCGAAGGTCTATCCATGTAGCGTTCTCCATACATGATCTCGTAAAATTTCCAGTCGGTAACCGGACCTCCAGCAACGCCACAATTAAAAGTGCCTGGTTGACGAAGCATCAAAGAAGAAGTCATGAATCCTCCGAAACTCCAACCGTGCACAGCTAAGCGATTTGCATCAACATAAGGCAATGATTTTAAATACTCAACACCGGACATTTGATCCTCTATTTCCAAAGTCCCTAATTGACGGTGAATTTGGCTTTCGAAGGCAAAACCACGTTTGTCTGAACCTCGATTGTCAAGTGTGTAGACAATGTAGCCTTGATCTGCCATCCAATGCATCCAAAGACTCGCGCCAGATAGCCAAGAGTTGGTGATCATTTGTGCATGCGGTCCGCCATACACATAAATCAATACCGGATATTTTTTGGAAGAATCAAAGTTCTTCGGCTTAATCATTCTAGTATACAATTTAGACCCGTCTTTACCTGTAATAGATGAAATTTCGGTTGTACCAATGTCTATACCTTCGTATTTGTTTATACTTTTAAGTAGCTCCTTTTTCTTCTTGCCTTTTGATGTATAAACTTGTGATATTCCTGGGATTGTATGAGAAGAATAACTGTCAAAAATGTAGTTTCCATCTGTGGAGATTTCAACCGAGTGGGTTCCTTCTTCTTCAGTAATCAAAGTTTGTTTTCCGTTTAAATCGACCTTGTAAACCAAAGTGTTCAAAGGGTTTTCGCCAGTCGCAGTGTAGTATACTTCGCTTCCGTTTTTCTTTGAAGTCAAAATGTCTTTAATGACAAACTCATTGTTCGTCAGTTGCTTGATTAATTCGCCACTAAAATCATAGAGATATAAGTTGTTGAATCCTGATTTTTCTGAAACCCAGATGAAGTTATTGCTCTTGTCAGAAGGGAAAAATGCCGGGTGTTCTGGTTCGATCCATTTGTCATTTTCTTCTGTCAGAAGAGTTTTTACGAATTCACCTGAGTTTGCATCATAGACATCCAACGACATTTTATTCTGATCTCTGTTTACCTCTGCTATTAAAACGTATTTGTTGTCTGGTGTCCAAGAAACATTGGTCAAATAATCTTCTTTTTCACCTTTTGGAGATATGAATACTGTATTCTTCGTGTCGACATTATAAACTCCAACTCGACCATTTTCTGACGGGTTTCCTGCCATAGGGTACTTGAGGTTGTTCAAAGCCCCTGGGTATGCGTTGTTGTCCAAAAGTGGATAATCGCTAACTACAGACTCGTCCTTTTGATAAAAGGCCAGATGACCACCTTTTGGTGACCAAAAAATCCCATTTGTGATACCAAATTCTGAACGAGCAATGGCTTGACCAGACACGATATTAAGGTCATCGTTTAAAGTGACTTTAATTTTCTGTCCGTCTTCCGCTTGTATATAAAGATTGTTGGCTCTAGTGTAAGCGATATGACCGCTTCCTCTGTGTGGAGTTGCATTTTCTGCGTCATCGGATAATGCGCCAAGTAAGCTACCTTTTTTTGTAACAGTATTAAAGAGGTAGTATTTTGCTCCATCGGCCAAATAAAACTCATTCTCATTCTTCCATTCAAAACCGGAAAACCATCTTAGTTCTGATTTCATCGCCTTGTTTACCTGAGCGATAGTGAACCAATCCTTTGTTTCTTGATTAGTAAAGGACGCTTTCTTAAGCGTAGTATACCCTTCCAAATAAGTGTAGCAGTCTGTGTTGGGTACCCAACTAAAGAAAGGCAAGTTGTCAGGGGCGAAATTCCTGTATTGTTGCATAACAGCATCCTCTAGTGTGAGTTTTTGTTGAGCAAATGTTCCGAAAAATAGGCCGC
>JBLIKY010000063.1:0-11267 GCA_047637535.1 Lentimonas sp. | reverse complement strand
CTTCGTATGCATTTGGAAGTGTATTTCCGTCCCCTGCGTCGGGAGAACATTTAACCGACATTATACTTAAATTGTATCCAATGGAAGAAATGCCTGTTGCGTTGTTAGAAGTTGCGGCAGCTATTCCTGCAACATGGGTTCCGTGAACGAAAGGCACTGCCCCGCCACTCGGAGGAATGGTATTGCCATCTCCATCTGCGACATCATAACCGTAAACATCGTCTGTGTACCCGTTTAAATCATCATCAAAGGAGTTCCCAGCAACTTCACCCGTGTTTACCCATCGATTGGCAATTAGGTCTTCGTGGGTGTGATTAACGGCATTATCAACTACCGCTAAAATAATATTTTGACTCCCTTTTTCTATGTCCCAAGCTAGTTGAGCGGAGATAATATTTAAATGATTTTTAGCATCGGTATTGTAATCGTTGGGAGTGTGAACCAATTTAAAAAGGGGAGCTTTTTCAGCGAATTCAACATAAGGAAGTCCCGATAAAGAAGAAATTAGCTCATCAATGCGGGTTATAGCCGTGAATTCTATACGGTGTATCAATCGCATTGTTGGCGCATCACTTTGAAAAGCACGAGTAGTTGAGGTCACATCAAATTCTGTAATTATCGAATTCAAAGATGCATCGCTGTTGTCGTAATTATGAAGATCAATTGAAGAATTCGGTTTGAGTTTTAGATAAATCCTCCCATCAACGAAGTCTGACGAAACGGTTTGTGCTGAATAGCCTGTAATCGTAATAACTGCAATTAATAGTTGAAATAGTATGGTTTTTGACATTCTCATACTTTAATATATAAAATTATTTCAATAATTCAGGATGTTTGCGTTTAAATGCTTCAATTCTTGGAACAGATACCGCTCTTACGTATGAATTATTCGGGTGCTTTTTCTCGTAATCTTGATGGTATTCTTCCGCAATGTAGAATTTAGTAAGCGGAGCCAATTGGGTTGTAATTTGTTTGTATTTCTTACTTGTTTTTAAACCATCAATATAAGATTGGGCTGCAATTCTTTCCTTGTCATTTTGGTAAAAAATTGCCGAACGATATTGAGGACCTCTATCCGGACCTTGCTGATTCAAAGTACTTGGGTCATGAGAATCAAAGAAAACCGTTAGCAAAGTCTCATAACTCACAAGGTCGCTATTGTAGTTAACTCTTACTGCCTCTGCATGTCGAGTCGAACCTGTACAAATTAACTCGTAAGAAGGATTTTTCTCTGTTCCTCCAGTATAACCTGACTCAACTTCTCCAACGCCTTTTACTGACTCAAAAACCGCTTCAACGCACCAAAAACATCCGCTTGCAAAATAGGCTACGGCATTCGTTTTTACAGGTGTAACAGCCTCTGCTTTTGTTGGCTCATTTGACTTTTGCGTATTGGCGTTTCCATTTTGACAAGCCAAAAAGCTAAAACAGATCAGGGAAATAAATAATTCTTTCATAATATGCTTACGTAAAAAAGTTAATCTCAGTTGTCTAAAGTTCTTCCGATTCCACATTATCGCCTCTTAATCTCCTAAAACGCTTTCGAGCTTCAGTAGAATGCAAGCTTCCTTTGTAATCAAAAAGAATTTTTTTGTAATATTCTTCGGCTTTAACGGGGTCGTTTAATTGATTTTCGTAGATATCTCCCAGGTAAAATACTGCGTCATCCGCCAAAATGTCAAAAGCATAAAATTTCAATAATTCGTCTAAAAACACAATCGCTTGGTCCCATTTTCCTTGTTGCATTTCTGCCTCGGCCTTTTTTAACAGTATTTCATCACCTAAAGAATGATAATTGTACGCTGTCTGTATGCTGTCAAAGTAAAGATAGGCCTCGCCATATTTGTGTTGAGCAATTAGCAATTCTGCTCTTGCAAACCAGCCCATGGCTTGATAATTGGAGTCTATGCCGAAGTTTTCAGTAATCAACAAAGAAAGTTCCATGGCGTCATTGGCAATTAATTTGCTCGTCGCTTGTTTCAAAACATCCAATTGAGATTGTGCAAAGTCAAACTCACTGTCATAATAAAAGATTCTAGCGTTTTTGAATTTGGCCTCTTGTCCGATTGGTTCGTATTTAAAATCTTTGTCCACCTGCATATAATACAACGACGCCTCCCAGATATCCCCATTTAAAACTAAAATATCCGCCAATTCAACTTTTAATTCAGCTCGCTGAACATCTGTCAAACTTCCAATTTGCAGGGCTTCGTTGAGTCTTAACATGGCTGAATCAGGTTGGGCGCCATAAAAAGCTTCGATGTGAGCCAATTCCTTAATTAAAGAGATGGTTGTAGGTTGGGCACCCAATCTTTTAATCGCCTCTCTGTATTCGTTTGTTGCTGCCGATATTTCGGGTGCAGAATATTTTCGGTTTGTGGTGACTTCAATAAAACGTGTATTCAACAAAGCAGCTTCTGCACGATAATAAAGCGGATTCGTTTCTCCCAAATCTTTCACATATCGGAAGGCTTTGCGAGCGGTTTCATACTCCTTGTTTTCGAGACACATTCTTCCCAAATCAAAAACTCTAAATCCACCGCCTCGTTGGCGCTTGTCAAGAGCTTGAACCTGAACCAAAGCACCGTTAAAATTCTTACTCTGTATAAACAGCCAAACCAACATATTGGTGTAAGCAGATTGCTGCGGTTTCTTTTGCACTTGGTCAAGAAGTGCTGTTTTGAGGTGGTCGTATTCTTTTGTGCCGGATTCAGAAAAATCTATTTTTCTCGATAAAATATTTTGAACGTAACTTTCATAATTCGGGAAGTCATTTAGCAAATCGAGATACTCGTCGATCATTCTTTCATTTTCTCCCATCGCTCCGTACAAATCGGCAAATTGGATTTGAAGTGGGTAATTTCCCTTGATTGTTTTCTTCCCTTTTTGAAGAGTTTGAAGCGCTAAATCATTTTTGTTGTTGGCTCGAAAGGCGTTGTAAACATTAATGACCGAATTGCGATTATCGGGTAAATCATCGATGATGTTTTCGTACACCTTGAGGGCTTTGTCATCATCACCACTCTCCTCATAAAACGCACCCAACATCACAGGATATTCAAAATCATATCGATATCTTGAAATCTGTTTCTTCAACAACTTTTCAGCACCACGGGTATCGTCCAGACGTTTATAACAATCAAATAGCCTGAAGAAATTAGTTTTTGAAGGGTCTTGATCGTAAACTTTCTCACTGTAAGGCGCCGCTTTTTCATATTCTCCTTTGCTGTAATATAAATTCGCTAATTGCAAATCATTATTTTGAGCTTGCACGAGTGAACTTGCAAATAAGGCAATAAGAAAAAGAGTTGTTTTCATCTTTATGACTTGTTATTTAATATTGTTTTTAGCTTTTTCTTGAAGCTCCATAGAAAAGGCATCCAGTTCGCTATGCAATTCGTTGTAAGTCGCTAAAGTCTTATCGCGAGACATAAAATAATCCTTATACAAAACGTTTAATTGTTCGACTTTATTGGCTTCGAAAACAACAAATTCATCGTATTTCTCACGTTTTCCATTCCCGTTTTCGATGTCGTCTTTTAAATTCGCTACCGAGGATTTAGTTTCAAGAACTCCTAACTTCAAATTGTTGTAATCACCTGCAAGAGGCTCTAATTTTTTTCGCATCAATTTATACGCATCCATTTTCATGCCTAATTTCATGTCGATGGTATCGGCGAAGTAAAAGGTCTTAATTCTCAACTCCACCGCACTTGCCAATTGTGCGAAATAGAATCCAGAGTCCATTTTATGGCTTGCCAATTCACCGTCTAAACTGTCCAATTGAACCGAAAGAACATTGATAGCGTCAAGCTGAGAACCTTTTTTAAGATCGGTACAAGAGAAGGCCAGTAAAGAAGATAGTATAAGGAGGGCCAGTAATTTCATGCTTTTTTCTTTAAAAATACACGAAATATCCCGCTCTGAGCCACAAATTAAGAATATTTAAGACCCTAAATCTATATGGTAGTAAACCCTGTAAACGGATGTAAGGCCTCAGGAATGGTTATTCCGTCAGGAGTTTGATTGTTCTCGAGTAAACAAGCTACAATTCGAGGCAAGGCAAGAGCCGAACCGTTTAAAGTATGACAAAGTTGAGTTTTCTTGTCCTCACCCTTAAATCTCAATTTAAGACGAGTAGATTGAAAAGTGTCAAAACGAGAGACAGAACTAACTTCCAGCCACTTATCTTGCGCTGCAGAATACACCTCAAAATCATAAGTCATTGCCGCAGCAAATCCGGTATCTCCACCACAAAGGCGGAGTACACGGTAATTTAATCCCAATTTTTGAAGTAGACTTTTTACATAATCCACCATTTCCGTCAATGCTTTTTCAGAATTATCTGGATGCTCAATTCTTACTATTTCAACTTTGTCAAATTGGTGTAGGCGGTTTAAACCTCTCACATCTTTACCGTACGAACCAGCCTCTCGTCTAAAGCAAGGTGTATACCCTGTCATTTTAATAGAGAAATCTGAAGTCGGCAAAATTACATCTCGATAGATATTTGTCAATGGCACTTCCGCCGTAGGGATCAAGTACAAATCATCAACCGTGCAGTGGTACATTTGACCTTCTTTATCCGGCAATTGCCCTGTACCGATACCAGAAGCCTCATTGACCACCAATGGCGGTTGAAACTCTTCGTAACCCGCTTTTTCAGCCTCAGCGAGAAAGAAATTGATCAAGGCTCTTTGCAATTTGGCTCCTTTTCCTTTGTAGACAGGAAAACCAGCTCCAGAAATTTTAACGCCCAATTCAAAATCAATTAAATCGAATCTTTTTGCAAGATCCCAGTGGGGTTGTGCTTCAAAATCAAAAGTTGGTTTTGCACCAAAAGCATCCACTTCTTCGTTGTCTTTTTCGCTTTTCCCAGCCTTAACCAATTCGTTGGGCACGTTTGGAACTTGATACAACAACTGCTGAATATTGCTTTCCAATTCTTCAACTTTAGCTTTTAAATCCGATTCTTTTCCCTTTAGTTGAGTAGTTTTTTGCTTTGCATCATTGGCTTCGTTTGCCTTTCCTTCTTTGAACAAAAGCCCAATTTTTTTAGCCAATTGGTTCAATTCAGCCGAAGTAGATTCCAATTCAGTTTTTTTCGCTCTCCATTCCGAGTCGCTTTGAAGAATTTCTTCGACAATTGGAGCTGCATCGAAGTGACGTTTTTTAAGTCCTTCAATCACGGCATCTTTTTCGTTTCGGATTCTATTTATTTCGAGCATTGTTATTGAATTTGAATTGGTTTGCAAATTTACGCAAAGTGAGGGAATGATGGGTGGGTGTTTTGAAAAAATTGCATTTCTACTTTTTTTTCATTGCATAAAAAAAGGTAGCAAAAAAACGCTAGGCTGTCGAATTTGCCCTAAAATGTATCGGTCGTTCCGGAAAATAATTCCAACTCGGAAACGCTGTTACCCAAAATCTCTAAGATATTTTGGACAGCTGACCTCAAACACCGAATTATTTTCTTTCCACTACCCTCCATTTTAACGGACAATTTCTCAAGGCCGGTTAATAATCTGTTTTCCTGTTTTAAATTAAGAGTTACTATGTTTTAAAGTGAGGTGTAAACTAAGAGAGATTTAAATTTGAGATTCTTATTAAGAATGCTAAAACCCAAATGTCCTTACCAATTCTTAACGCACGAATACTCCCGACGATAAAAATGAACTAACTTTAATAAATCTGAGTGAAAAATAAAATTTCGGCCTTTGAAAAGGCTCGTGAAAATTCAAAGGGAATGGAGAGTAAAAAAAATGGTGTTTGAGGTCAGCTGTCCAAGAGTTTGCAGAACGATTGGTTTACAGCGTTTCCGAGTTGATTTTTTTTACCGGAATGACTGCAGAATTTTAGAGGCTTTTCAGCAGCCTAGCGTTTTTTTTGTTTCTTTTTTTTGGGCAATGCAAAAAAAAGAAAAAATAGGTTGATTTGCGATAATTATTAGCCAGTAACCCTTTAAAGGCAATTGCTTATCAAGGCCGACTAAATTGTTTTAGAGGAATTCTAATCCACAAAAAAAGCGTCTTGATGTATACCAAGACGCTTTTTGTAAAGTTTTTACTGTGCTTATGCTTCAGCAGTCTCAAATGGGACTACAGAAACAAACGAACGGTTGTTGGCTTTCTTGCGAAATTCAACAGTACCTGCAACCAATGCATACAAAGTGTGATCTTTACCGATCCCTACGTTTGTACCAGGGTGATGAGGTGTTCCTCTTTGACGCACGATGATGTTACCTGCGATAGCCGCTTGACCACCGAAAATTTTAACACCCAAACGCTTGCTTTCTGATTCACGACCGTTTTTTGAACTACCGACTCCTTTTTTATGTGCCATTGTTTTATATTTTTACTTTCAACCGAGGTTGAAAAAGTTTTACAATCTAATGATTACGCTTTGATGTTTTTAATCGCGATTGAAGTGAAAAATTGACGGTGACCGTTTTTCTTACGGTATCCTTTTCTTCTCTTCTTTCTAAAGACGATTACTTTATCACCTTTTAAATGGTCAAGAACTTCAGCTGTAACTAAAGCTCCTTCTATAGCCGGGGCGCCAAGTGTAATTTTTCCATCGTTATCTATCAACATTACTTTGTCGAATTCTACTTTCGAACCTAGCTCTGCTTGTAAACGATGAACATACAACTTTTGGTCTTTTTGCACCTTAAATTGCTGCCCTGCTATCTCTACTATTGCGTACATATAGCTATTATTAATTAATTATTATCCGAAAATTCGGAGGACAAAGATATGTAATTGTTTTTTAATTGCAAAAGGAATGTAGTGGAAGTTGAGAAAATTCTTGGGTTTTGAGTGGATAGATAACAGACTATTGTTTTTCACCCAATAATATTGAACCCTTTATTAGATTAAAACAAGAAGAGCGAAGCATCAAAAAATCAGCTTCGCTCTTCTTAAAATTAAATGTTCACCGTCTTTAAGTTGTCACATCGTTTTAACCCATTTCTTCACTCCAACCATTTTATTCTCTTGGAAAACGCTAATCAAATAGGTGCCCGATTGCAAATAACTCAAATCCAAAGTTTTAGTATTTGAGGCAATATTGGCAGATGATAAAATCATTTTACCGGTTATGTCACGAATCTCAATACTCATTGGCTTGCCATTATCATCACTAAAAGAAATGTTCAACATTCCATTTGAAGGATTCGGATAAAGGGATATTTTGGAGTCAATGCCTATCTCCTGTTTTAAGCCGAGTACTCCCGTTTGATTAAACAAAGTCACGCCGGACCCATGCGTTAAGACAATGTTCCCGTATATATCTGCACGAATGTCAATAATATTGTCATTAGGCAAGTCTGAATTTGATGTTTGGTAATTGTCGGTAAATCCGGTGCCCGTGAAACGACTAAAACCTTCGTAGATTACATTGTTGTTAATCACATCTCTTTCATTTATCCAGACATTATTTTTTTTATCCCTTTCAATAACGCTAGAAAATTCTGAAGTTTTATTTTGATTGTACTTTATAAAGTCAGACCCAACGGACACGAACACACCATCTCGAACGGAAAGGATTTTCCCATTTTCAAAATTAGCCATATCATCCCACAGTATTTGATTTACTTCGTAGAAGTTGACGTAATTTGGTTTTATTGTAAACCAACCCACCGAATTGTCTCGAAGGACTAAAGAATCTCCAGAATAAATCATTTTATCAAAGTAATAACAATACATGGGGTCAGTATAGGTGGCAAAGACTCCATTGATTCCGAACCTTCTTGTTATCACCGTACTATCAACATAAAAAGTTAAACCTAAATGATCAAAAAAATCGATTACATAAAAGTTTTTGTCGTCCGTTAATCCCAAGTCTTTGGTCGTCCACTTTTTAAACACACCCTTTTTATATGAGTATATCGTGTCAGAAAATAGATTCAATTGAATCCAAATCGTCTGATATTCATCCTCAACGATTGTTCTAACTTTTACATTTCGCAGTGGTGAATTACTCGCTGTGTACCAAGTTTTATCACCGGTGTAGATGTTGTACTCAACGAATCCGCTGTCAGCGTGCACTCCATAAATATTGTCATCTACCCTGATGCTTGTAACTAAATCGTCAGGAATTTCAAAGTTTAGAAATTGAGCATTTGTCAAAAATGTAAGACATAAAGCAAAAAGGGTAATTAGTAGTTTCATAGGTTTTGCATCTGTAAGCACTTGTAAACCAAATGTAAGAATAATTTACTATAAGGCAAAGAATTAAATAGATGTCCTAGATAAGGGTTTTTACCCCTTTTTCACTTCTCTCCTTTTCTTCAATGCCGTCCAATAATTAGCGAAGAAAACCCCTATCAATACAATTAACATCGAAGCAATCTGCGCCAAATTTATCTTCTCGGCGAAGAAAAACCCAATCAAGATGGCCACTATTGGTATAAAATAGGTCACACTGCTTGCGAAAAGCGGGTCTCTTAAGGTTATGATTCGATTAAAGATAACCACAGCTATCGCTGTTCCGACAACGCCGAGGATTCCGAGGTAAAGTAAGCCTTCTAATGCAAATTCATTCGTTGTGACTGTTTCCAAGGTGCCAAAAATCCCATTTGCGATTAATGCGGGTATCAAAATAAACGACAAGGAAAGTGCCGTAATCTCAAGACTTTTGAATTGCTGGAGCTTGTTTTTAATGATGTTTAAAGAAATACCATAAAACAAAGTCGCCAATACGATGGACAAGACATGAATGATTCCGCCGTTGTTTGGTTGGAGGTTACCCGCCAGCATCAATAAGACGATTCCGACTGTTCCTATGGCGATACCTATGACTTGAACGAGGGTCAGTCGAACTTTAAAAAAGAAGAATGCGATAAGAACCGTGAATATTGGCGTGCAAGAGTTTAACATTCCAGCGTAACCTGATGAAATCCCCGTTTCGGCATAGGCAAATAAGTAAGAGGGCAAAAAATTACCTCCGAATCCGACGATAAACAAGAACAATACTTCTTTCCAGTTCTTAAGTTTCTTTATGCTTTTTAGACCAAAAGGCAACAAAACAATCGAGGCAAATAGCATTCTTAAAGATCCGACTTGCAAGTGGTCAAATATTGGTTCGCCTGACATCGTAAACATCCCTCTTTTAATAAGAATAAAAGATGCTCCCCAGATCATGGCGAGAAGGATTAATAAAAGCCAACTTTTAGTTTCGTTCTTCATGGTGCAAAATTAGCCAAATTACTTTTTAAAAGCGTCTCACTTGTTGACATTATCAAATTGAAAACTTAGTGTTATGCTTTGTCGCATTCTTAAAACAAATCGATTAAAAGCTTAACTTTGAAACTGTAAATGGCGAAGCCCAAAAAACATAGTCTAAGCATAGAAAACGAAATTGATTTTGACATGATCGGTATATCTTGTCATCATCAAGATTATCGTTTGGCTTGGGGCATCAACGATGGCTTGGGATTGCAGCTTAATAAGTCAGAAGAAAATTTTATTCCTGAAGTCAAGCGAGGCAGAGGGACAGAACATAGCTTTTACGAATACTACTCCGAAGAAACGATGGGAGAGTATTTTTTAATCAAGAATCGTTCGGGGAACAAGTATTTAGTTCCTGAACAACCGAATATGGACTATTTCTTGTTCGTGCGTGAAACCATGCCTATCGAACCAACGGAATGGACCAGAAAACTAACAGGTCTGCAAAATGTCTTAGCGGCATATGCATTCGACCCGGAAGTGATTGATTCGGTTAAAAACATTATATTATAGATATTATGCAGTTAAAGAAAACAAAAATAGTTGCGACCATGGGTCCAGCATGCGATAATTTAGAAACCTTGCGCGAAATGTTTATGCAAGGGGTCAACGTATGTAGATTGAATTTTTCCCACGGTTCGCACAAAGACCATAAAAACAACATTGATTTAATCCGAAAACTCAACGACGAAACCGGATTAAATGTTGCGATTCTTGCTGACTTACAAGGTCCAAAAATCAGAACACACGAGATAGAAAACAACGGAGTGCTTTTGGATAAGGACGATGTGATTAAGATTAGTTCGGAAAAAGTACTCGGAAACAAAGAAAGAATTTCAATCAACTACGACAACTTACCAAGGGACGTAAAGCCAGGTGAAAGAATACTAGTAGATGACGGAAAAATCATTTTAGAGGTTACTCATTCTGACGGGAAGAAAGAATTGACAGCCAAGGTGATAAATGGAGGTATACTTTCTTCAAAAAAAGGGGTCAATTTGCCCAATACAAAAATCACAATGCCTTCTTTGACAGAAAAAGACAAGGAGGATTTGAATTTTGCTATCGAACACAACGTCGATTGGATAGCCCTATCCTTTGTGAGATCTGCACGAGATATTATTGAACTGAAACACCACATTTCACAACGAAGCGCAAAAGCTAAAGTAATTGCGAAAATTGAAAAGCCAGAAGCCTTAGATGACATCGATGATATCATTGCTGAGTCAGATGGAGTAATGGTAGCTCGTGGAGATTTAGGAGTTGAAATTCCTTACCAAAATGTGCCTTTGATTCAAAAAATGTTGATTACAAAATGTCGTATCAACGCAAAGCCAATTATCGTTGCTACTCAGATGATGGAGAGCATGATTGAAAACATCACTCCGTCACGAGCGGAGGTAAATGATGTTGCAAACGCGGTACTCGACGGAGCCGATGCCGTGATGTTGTCTGGTGAAACTTCAGTCGGAAAGCATCCTATCGAGGTTATCAGAACGATGTCTAACATTGTCAAAGAAATGGAAACTTTTGATGGTATTTACAACAAAGAAGAGTTGCCAGAAAAGAACCAAGATCGCTTTATCTCAGATTCTATTTGTTTTAATGCAGTTAGATTGGCACAACGTGTAAATTCTGACGCGATAATCACGATGTCTTATTCGGGTTACACTGCCTATAAAATTGCTTCGCAACGACCACTTGCACCGGTGTTTGTTTTTACCAGCAATAGAGCCATTCTTACTCAGTTGAATTTGGTTTGGGGTGTTCGCGCATTCTATTACAACAAACGAGTTAGTACCGATCATACCATTGCTGATATCAAATATTTGATGCGCAAGCAAGGGTTGTTAAATGTGGGTGATTTGGTAATTAACGTCGCTTCTATTCCATTGGATGAGGATGGTAAGACAAACATGCTTAAATTGAGTTACGTAGAGTAAATCAATAACGAGAGTCGCCTATACGAATGGAATACAAGATTCGTTGCCAATCAAGATGACCGTCTGAAAGCAAGAAATACAGCTGCCCGTCGTT
>JBLIKY010000062.1:0-11440 GCA_047637535.1 Lentimonas sp. | reverse complement strand
TTCTTGCAAACCCTGTCTTACAGACGCTTGTTCACCAGTTAAAAGCCAATGCGCGCTAACTCTAGGAAACTCTTTGATGACTTTAGCAAGAAAATCCATACTTGGCTTACTTCTACCCGAAAGAACGTGTGAGATATTGGAGCGCTGTACTCCTATTTTGTCCGCAAAAGCTGCATTGGTGAGTTCATTGTTGTGAATTACCATTTGTATACGTTCAGCTATATCCATGACACAAATGTAATTTATTTACTGTTCACAAATGTTATCATTGATGTATATAAATGTAAAAAGTCCCGTAACTATGTGTTACGAGACTTTAACCAATTACAATAAAGAATTGTAATTTAATTAGTTATATGCTAAAGAATGAAATATTGAATGTTGTATACTGTCTTGTGACATTTCTTCAGAATGTTTGATAACATCCATAAGGTTTGCTACATCCAAAATAGTCAAATTTGAATTATTCCCTGCTTTCTTGTGCCTATTTAACTTGTATTCAGCCGTTTTCTTCGTGTTATTGATCATGGTAAGATTTATTAATTGCATATGTTTTTTAATAAGAAATACAATCAATAATACGCCACGATTTTACATAAGTTACAAAAAAGATGAAAATAATTTATAAATGTTCGATTATTTTGTTATTTAACTTTACAACAATGCAGCTAAGTAGCTTGTTAACAGATATTTATTTAATTATTTTTTAATTAGTGGGTAGAGAATATTTTCTAGGCCATTTACCTTAATCTCATGCATTAAACCAAGCTGTTGACCCAGTTTCCCCTGAGGAAAACCTTTCTGCCTGTACCAGACTAAATATGGTTCAGGTAAGTGCACAAGCAAATGCCCCTTGAATTTTCCAAAGGGCATTCTTGCATTTGCTAATATTTCTAATTCGTGTTTTTCCATTAATTCATTTGCTCCAAAGTCGCAAGTAGGAATTTCCAGAATTTTTGAACCGAACTAATTTGAACCTTTTCCTCAGGTGAGTGAGCTCCTCTGATGTTTGGTCCGAATGAGATCATGTCTACTCCTGGTAAATGTTGACCAAGAATTCCACACTCTAAACCAGCATGGCAGGCCTTTACTTGTGGTTCTTCGTTAAACATATCACGATAAAGCTTTGTCATCACTTTCAGTATTTCAGAATTTGGGTTAGGCTGCCATCCAGGATAGTCACCCCCCTGCTCTACTGTGCAGCCCATTAATTCAAACGAACATTTTACTGTATTCGCAACATCGTCTTTGGTACTATCTACACTTGATCTTTGAAGAGACTGACTTGTGAATTTTCCGTCTTTTATCAAAACCCTTGCAAGTGAAGATGAAGTTTCAACCAAACCTTCAATGTCCGGACTCATTCTAAAGACACCGTTAGGTATTCCATAAATCGTCTGTACAATTTTTTTAAGGTCTTTATCCGCTACAGCTGATTTTTCAGAAGTATTGGCTGGTATGAGATCGATTACCATATTTGCTTCTTTGGTAATCATCTCTGTTTTGATAACCGATGAGATAGCTGCAAGTTCAGATTTGAACGCTTCAAGATTACCATTCTCAACCGCAACAACACCAACTGCCTCTCTTGGAATCGCGTTTCTTAAGCTTCCACCATCAAAACTAATCAGTTGAAAACTGGTTTTATTTAAAAGAGAATAAAGAATACGATTCAATATTTTATTCGCATTCCCTAGACCTTTGTCGATGTCCATTCCTGAATGTCCGCCGTTTAAACCTTTGATGTCAATTTTAAAGATTTCACTACCCGTTTTTATTGCTTCTAATTCGCAAGCATAACTGGTGTTTGTATCTATTCCCCCTGCACATCCGATAGACAGTTCGTCGTCATCTTCTGTATCGAGGTTCAATAAGGTTTTGCCATCGTAAAGCGAACCATCAAGTTCTTTAGCTCCTGTCATTCCTGTCTCCTCATCAATAGTAAACATTGCTTCCAAAGGAGGGTGAGCGATATTAGTTGAAGAAAGCAGGGCCATAATAGTTGCTACACCCAATCCGTTGTCAGCTCCGAGAGTGGTTCCATTAGCCTTTACCCAGTCCCCATCAATCAACATTTCAATACCCTGTTTGTCAAAATCAAATACAGTATCGTTGTTTTTTTGGTGAACCATATCTAAATGGCTTTGAAGAATCACAGCAGGCGCTCCTTTTAAATGAAGAGAACCCTCTTTTTTAATGATTACGTTTCCGGTTTTATCTACTTGGGTGTTTAAGCCCAAAGATTTACCAAAATCCACCATGAATTGTATAACTCTTTCTTCCTTTTTTGAAGGCCGTGGAACAGCATTTAGATCGGAAAAATGTTTCCAAATTGCCTTTGGTTCTAGTTCGTTTATCGTCATTTTCTTTTATTTTTTATTTCAGTTCTTACTAAGCACCCCGTCTTTTCTACGCAGTAGAAAAGACAATGATGCTCCAGTTCTCCAGCAGTTCGAACGAAGCAAATCCGACCACAGTTCGAACGAAGCAAAGTCGAGTGTAGTTCGAGCGAAGTCGAGAACTACTTTGTCAATTTTTTATATCTAATTCTTTTCGGAGCATTGTCCCCCAGTCTTTTCTTTCTATTTTCTTCGTATTCAGTATAACTTCCCTCAAACCAACATACTTCAGAATCACCTTCAAAAGCCAGGATATGAGTACAAATTCTATCTAAAAACCATCTATCGTGAGAAATTACAACAGCACAACCTGCAAAATTTGAAATCCCTTCCTCCAAAGCTCTCAATGTGTTGACATCGATATCATTCGTAGGTTCATCAAGTAATAAAACGTTGGCTTCTGTCTTCAACGTCATGGCTAAATGCAAACGATTTCGCTCACCTCCAGAAAGAACACCTACTTTTTTATTTTGATCCGAACCACTAAAGTTAAACTTCGATAAATAAGCACGAGAGTTGATTTTTTCGTTTCCAACTTCTACATATTCCAGTCCATTAGAAACTACATCATGTACTGTCTTTTCATCAGAAATGTCCTTATGAGTTTGATCTACGTAACCCAATTTCACAGTTTCTCCAACTTCAAAACTTCCACCATCAGGCTCCAATTCCTTCATGATCATTTTGAAAATCGTTGTTTTACCCGCACCATTCGGTCCGATAACCCCAACCACTCCTGCTGGAGGCAATTTAAAGTTCAGGTCGTCGTACAACAACTTCTCGCCAAATGACTTAGCTACACTAACAGCATCAATGACATTGTTACCCAATCTCGGTCCGTTTGGTATCGGAATTTCCAAGATAGCTTCTTTGTCCTTGATGTCTTCAGACAACATTTTATCGTAATTACTAAGTCTGGCTTTGTTCTTAGCCTGTCTAGCTTTTGGATTCATCCTAACCCATTCTAATTCTCGGGCTAGCATTTTTTGTCTTTTGGATTCTTGTTTTTCCTCTTGTTTAAGACGATTTCCTTTTTGCTCTAACCAAGAAGAATAATTTCCTTTCCAAGGAATACCCTCTCCTCTATCTAGTTCCAAAATCCAGCCGGCTGCATTGTCCAAGAAGTATCTATCGTGAGTTACAGCGATTACTGTACCTGGGTATTGTTGTAAGTGCATTTCCAACCATTCGATAGATTCTGCATCCAAGTGATTGGTAGGTTCATCTAGTAATAAAACATCAGGACTCTTCAACAACAAACGACAAAGCGCTACACGTCTTTTCTCACCTCCAGATAAAGTTCCAATTATTTGGTCGTCTGGCGGACAACGAAGTGCATCCATTGCTCTTTCCAATTTGTTATCCAATTCCCAAGCATCAAGAGCATCTATTTTATCTTGTACCTCTCCTTGTCTAGCGATTAGTTTATCCATTTTATCTGGATCATTCAAAACCGCTTCGTCCATAAAGGAGTTGTTTATTTCTTCAAATTCTTTAAGAGCATCAACCGTTTCTTGAGCGCCTTCCATCACGATTTCTTTTACCGTTTTCTCAAGGTCCAATTCTGGCTCTTGAGGCAAGTATCCAACAGAGTAGCCAGGAACAAAAACGACATCTCCTTGGTAACTTTGATCCAAACCAGCTATGATCTTCATCACGGTTGATTTACCCGAACCATTTAAACCAATAATTCCGATTTTGGCCCCGTAAAAGAAGGAGAGGTGGATGTTTTTAATGATCTGTTTTCCAGTAGGCGTTTGCTTTGAAACACCCACCATTGAAAAAATAACTTTTTTATCGTCTGACATAATCTAAAATAATGAATTACAAATTTAACAAAATGACTTGGTTGAGAGGGTGAACCGATTACTAAATAGGATTTAATATCTCATTTTCTTTCTTTATTTTTAAAGAAAAAAGAGAAATGCACAAAGCGAGTAGAATCTTATTGGTAATCGGAATCCCACTTTTGCTGTTTTCTTGTAAGAAAAAAGGGGTAGTTGAATATACTGTTGTAGGCGCCATAACAGACAAAACGTTCGGTCAGCCAGCAGCTAGCGTCTCTATTGATGTCTATGCAACAAAGGATGCGTCACTCGAATTCACGCTTCTCACCTCCACTAGTACCGACGCAAATGGAAACTATGGATTTGCATTCCAACGAGACCTTTATGACAAAATAAAAGTTGTTCCAAAGAAAAACAATTACTTTGATGGAGAATTTACAATCAATTTTGCCGATTTATCTGTTGAGAAAGACAATGTAAGAAATGGTGAGATCTACGCCAAATCTTGGGCAAAAATAATATTCAGTAATCCAGGCGGTAGTCCGTCTGATCATCTCAGCTACATTAAACAAACGGGTAAATCAGATTGTGAGGGCTGTTGTCCGAATACAGAAAATCATCTTTACGGTCAATACCAAGACACTATTGTTTGCATAAACAACGGGAATAGCAATTATTCCTTCTTATACAATAAATATACGGCAGGTAATCAGGGAGTTGAAACGATTAGCACAATCGCATTTGACACGACAATGCTAATGTTTACTCATTAATTCACTCTTCATCTTCTAAACTAGCGCGTAGCTTTTGACGAAGTACCCTGTTGTATGATTCCATTAAGAATTTAAAGTAATTGTTAGTGCTTTTGGATATGCACTTTGTGTATTGCTTTAATCGATATTCTATATGTTCTTGTAGAGCCGTTTGTATATCAAGTCCATCGTGAAAGTGATTCGCTGATTTGCAAATTGCTTCGAAGTGATTTTCTAATGACATATCAACTGCAGCCTTTCCTTTTTGTGCATTATCGATACACTCAAAGTAAGTTTCCTTCATTTTGAATTTATCTAAGAATTCATAATCAATTCTTTCTTTAAGACCTTTAGGGAATTCATACTCAACCTCAAACTCAACATCGTCCGATTCAGTCAGTTTTGATTCTAAAAATCTATCCGGAAACTTAAATGCATCTTGCCAGTTGATGTAATCTTGCCACAAACCAAACCTTCTTACATTATTACCTAAATCAATAAGCTTAAATGTATTTTTGTTAGGCAGTTGACGCGAACCACGACCAATCATTTGGTGATAAAGTGTTAAAGACCTGGTCGCTCTATTTAAAATAATGGTTTGAACTGTTGGTTCATCAAATCCAGTAGTTAAAATACCAACTGAAGTCAAAATTGCATTACCCGTTTCTTTAAACCATCTCAAAACCTCCTTACGATCTTTATCAGAAAAGGTGGAGTCAAGATGACGAATCGGGTACCCCCTTTTCTTAAACATCTCTTCAACGCGTATTGAAGTCTCTATACCAGAGTTAAAAATCAAGGTTTTGGTTCCGACAGCAACTTCTTCGTAAGCGAAAAGCAATTTTTCTTGCATAAAGTAATTGCCGTAAACCAACTCTGAAGAAGAAACCGTAAAATCACCATTTGATCCAATTTTAAGTCCGTGCAAGTTTACGTCGTAAGTAAATGTCTCAGCATTAGACAAGTAACCTCTCTCTATTAAAGAAGAGATACTCTCCCCTACTAAAAGATTGTTGTAATTGTCATTAAGCGGAAGTGCACGGTTTGAACTCAAAGGAGTCGCCGTTACACCTAAAATATTAGCTTCTTCGTAGAATTGAAAAATCTTTCTAAAACTATTGTAGTGAGCTTCATCGACAATAACTAGGCCTACATCTTTGATGAAATTTTCATCATCGTGCAGTCTATTGTGTAAAGTTTCTACCATGGCAATAAAACAATGGTATTCATCTTGGTCTTCCAGTGTCTTAATTTCTGAATTTATGACCTTGTTACCAACGTTTATGGCAGATAGTTGTTTGGAGGTTTGTACACTTAATTCTATTCTATGGGTAAGAATTAATACTTTTTTCTTCCACTTACTAATGTATTGACGGGCAATTTCAGAGAAAATCACTGTTTTTCCACCACCAGTTGGTAGTTGATATAGCAAGTTAAAGTTCTTACCCTGTGTTTCCAATTCTGTAAGAATTGTTTTTACAGTGTTTTCTTGAAAAGGATATAAAGTTTTTGCTTCGTAAAGTCCGGTGTCGATCATACTATATTTCCTCAAATTGGGCTACAAAAGTAGCGTCTTTATTCCGTAAAACAAAACATAGCGAGGGCAAACTTGCTTTTTTTGAAGAAGGAATAGATTATTTAAGTGCTTTTAACAATCAATTCTACTTCTCAAAGTTTGCCTTGAGGAATTTTCGATTAATTTTGCCAAATAAAAATAGACGATGAGCGAAATAGAAAAAGTACAGTGCCTAATCATAGGATCTGGTCCCGCAGGATATACTGCAGCAATCTACGCAGCAAGAGCTGACATGAAACCCCTTATGTACCAAGGTATGCAGCCAGGTGGACAATTGACTACAACCAATGAAGTGGAGAATTTCCCAGGTTATCCAGATGGAATTACGGGTCCTGCAATGATGTTAGAACTTGAAGCTCAGGCAAAAAGATTTGATACAGACGTAAGATTCGGTTTTATAGATAAAGTTGATTTTTCAGGAGATATCCATAAATGTTGGACCGATACTGGAAAAGAAATACACGCTGAAACAGTAATTATTTCAACTGGAGCAACGGCAAAATATTTAGGATTGCCTTCTGAACAAAAATTCTTACTAAGCGGTGGCGGTGTGTCTGCATGTGCCGTTTGTGATGGTTTCTTTTACAGAGGACAAGAGACTATCATTGTAGGTGCAGGTGATTCAGCTTGTGAGGAAGCCCATTACTTATCTAAGCTTTGTACTAAAGTGACTATGCTTGTAAGAAAGGATGAGTTTAGAGCTTCTAAAATAATGTCTGAGCGTGTTAAGAACACAAAAAATATTGAAATATTATTCAACACAAACACTCTAGAGGTGCTTGGTGATGATGGTGTTACTGGAGCAAAAGTTAAGAACAGCGTAACAGGTGAAGAGAAAATCATTCCTGGAACTGGATTCTTCGTTGCTATTGGTCACAAACCGAATACTGACATTTTTAAGGACTATCTCAACTTGGATGAAACAGGTTACATTAAATACGAGAAACCAGGAACATCTCTAACCAATGTACCAGGAGTATTCGTTGCAGGTGATGCAGCTGACAAGAATTACCGTCAAGCCGTTACAGCCGCAGGAACAGGTTGTATGGCAGCATTGGATGCTGAGAGATATTTGTCTGCGAAAGGACATTAAGAAATAATATGAGATTACAAATGGGATATGAGCTTTGGCTTTTATCCCATTTTTTATGAAATAATATTAGAATTTGTTTACAATTAAGTAAACTTATTGTATCTTTAATTATTCAAAACTACTACTACATGATTAAAAGATTTGAGTCTATACTTTTAGACGAAGCTTTTGAGTTTGTCCAGAGTCAACAAATTAAGATTCGGACAAAAATATTTCAAAACATTCGTCGATCAGAGACAAAAACAGACCCTAGACTTTTCAAAAAGTTAAATGGAGAAATATGGGAGTTTAGAACAAAATATTTAGGCAACGAATATAGATTGTTTGCCTTTTGGGATAAAAGAAATAAGGTGAAAACTCTAGTTTTTGCATCTCATGGGAGAATGAAAAAAACGAACAAAGTTGATAAAGCTGATATTGATAAAGCTGAACGAGTTCGCCAAGATTATTTTAAAAAGAAAAGAAATGAAAAGTTATAAATTAAGTGAAGCTGAAGACCTTTTGATTGGTGAAAAAGGCACTAAAATCAGGGATAATTATGAATTTGAGTTAAAACTTGAGCTTATAGGAGACTTAATCGAAATGGCTCGTAAAAAAAGGTCGTTGACTCAAGCCGAATTAGGTGATTTGGTTGGAGTGAAAAAGTCCCAAATATCTAGATTGGAAAACAGTTCAGGAAACATAACCATTGAAACCTTACTTAAGATATTAAATGCTTTAGGAGCGCAGTTAAATTTCAATCTACAATTTCAATAATTTTCACTTCGCCTTATCCTTCAACATAGGAACAAAAGAAAAATCGCCAAAATCTTCTTCTTCGAATTCATTTTCTGAAATCTTCGTAAGTCGAATCATTCTCTGAACATCGCCTTCACCCAAAGGAATAACGAGCTTACCCCCTATTTTTAATTGATTTTTTAATTCTTCAGGTATAAAAGGGGCGCCACAAGTCACTAATATGGAATCAAACGGCTCAAATGCTGGCCAACCTGCATAACCGTCACCAAAGGAAAGTCGAGGGTTAAAGTTAAAATGATGAATGATCTTTTTAGAATTCAGATGCAATTCTTTCTGTCGTTCAATCGAGAAAACCTTAGCACCCATTTCACAGAGAACACAAGTTTGAAAACCACTTCCTGTTCCAATTTCAAGTACTTTATGACCTTTTTGTAAATCGAGTAATGAAGTTTGAAACGCTACTGTATAAGGGTGTGAAATGGTTTGACCTGCTCCTATTCGAAATGCTATATTCGAATAGGCTTGTTCAACAAAAACCAAGTCAAGGAAGAAATGTCGAGGGATTGCATTGAAGGCATCCAAAATTCTTGGGTCTTCAATTCCCTTCTTGTTTAGCTCAGAAACGAGCTTTTTCCTCATTCCTTTGTGCCTATACGAATCTTCCATACCGCAAAAATAATCTTATTCCTTCAAAATATCTACGCTTTTATAATTCTTACCATCAACTTATAAACGTTAAAAAGTGAATGAAGAAGGCTTCCTTTTGTGCATTGATACGATTTATCTTGAATTAGATTTTGTTATATTTGGGACTCTAAAAACAAGATAAGAATGGCCATTTCTGCAAAGGAATTAGAATTTAACAAAAACGAGGATTTAATCCGACTTAAAATATCTGCTCTCGAGAGAGAATTGGATGCTGTCTATATGGGTGGCGGACAAAAACGCATTGATAAATTACACAGCAAGGGTAAACTTACTGCCCGCGAAAGAATTGACCTTCTGCTCGATCCTAAAAAGGAAAGAATTGAAATTGGTGCTTTGGTGGGTAAAGGCATGTACAAAGAACACGGTGGTTGTCCATCTGGTGGAGTTGTAATCGTAATTGGCTACGTGTCTGGAAAACAATGTTTAGTGGTTGCCAACGATGCTACAGTGAAAGCTGGTGCTTGGTTTCCGATAACAGGTAAAAAGAACTTGAGAGCGCAAGAAATTGCAATGGAAAACAATCTTCCTATTATCTACCTTGTAGATTCGGCAGGTGTTTATCTGCCTATGCAAGATGAGATTTTTCCGGATAAAGAACATTTTGGTCGAATCTTTAGAAACAATGCGATTATGAGTTCACGTGGTATCCTCCAAATTGCCGCAGTTATGGGTTCATGTGTCGCCGGTGGCGCTTACCTTCCTATTATGTCTGACGAATCATTGATTGTCAACAAAACAGGAACCATCTTTTTGGCTGGTTCGTACCTCGTTAAAGCAGCAATCGGTGAAACCATTGACAACGAAACACTTGGCGGTGCTACAACTCATACCGAAGTTTCAGGTGTTTGCGATTACAACGTAGACAGCGATGAAGAATGTTTAACAACCATTCGTGGTTTGATGGACAAAGTTGGCGCCTCAGAGGTAGCTGGTTTTGACAGAAAAGAGACTGTTCTTCCGAAAGGAAAACAAAATGATATTTACGGATTATTGCCGGCTGAGAGAACCAAGCCATACAACATGAAAAGAATTCTTGCTTGTTTGGTAGATGACTCGGAAATCACCGAATACAAAGCGAATTATGGTAAGTCATTGATTTGTGCATACGCTAGAATTGATGGATGGGCAGTAGGAATTGTTGCCAACCAAAGAGAGATTGTGAAAAATGCAAAAGGAGAAATGCAATTTGGAGGAGTAATTTATTCTGATTCAGCAGATAAAGCCGCTCGTTTTATAATGAATTGTAATCAAAAGAACATTCCATTGCTGTTTATGCAGGATGTATCTGGGTTTATGGTGGGGTCCAAATCCGAACATGCGGGTATAATTAAAGATGGCGCAAAAATGGTGAATGCCATGGCGAATTCGGTTGTACCTAAATTCACGGTTGTTGTCGGGAACTCTTACGGTGCAGGTAATTATGCTATGTGTGGCAAGGCTTATGATCCGAGATTAATGTTAGCATGGCCGACGGCTGAGATTGCTGTAATGAGTGGTTCTTCAGCAGCGAAGACATTAATGCAAATCGAAATGGCTTCTTTGAAATCCAAAGGCGAAGAGATTTCCGCTGAGAAAGAAAAAGAGATGTACGATGCGATAAAGAACAAGTACGACGAACAAATTTCACCCTACTACGCAGCTTCTCGTTTATGGGTAGATGCTATTATAGATCCTATGGATACTAGAAAACATATATCTATGGGTATAGAAATGGCGAATCACAAGAAGAGTGATCAAAAATACAATGTCGGTAATATTCAAACTTGATTATGTTGAATTGGAAGGTTAAACGATTTGACGAACTATCACTAGATGAGTTTCACGACGTGATTCAATTAAGAATTCAAGTTTTTGTCGTTGAACAAGATTGTCCTTATCAAGATTTAGATGGTTTGGATAAAAAGACACATCATGTTTTGGGTACGGATGATAAAGGAAACATCTTGGCGACTGCAAGAATATTGCCTCCAGGCCTTTCTTACCCGCAAATAGCCATAGGAAGAGTCGTTGTAGACGAACGTTTACGCAAAAGCGGACAAGGTCATGAATTAATGAAACAAACGCTTGGTTTCATTGAGCAACTATACGGTAAAAATGATCTTATTCTTTCTGCTCAAAAGCATTTAGAAAAATACTATGAAGCCCACGGATTTTTATCCACAGGTAAAGAATATTTAGAGGACGGTATCCCTCATGTTCAAATGATATCAAAAATATAAAATCAATAACTATGAAAAAAAACACGGTTTTCGCCTTAGCATCCACGACGTTGCTCCTGGCCTCTTGCGGAATTAAAAAGGGTGATGTTTTAAAAGAAGCGGTTTCGGCTGTTACTTACGAAACGATAGATGAATCATATCTTGATAAAAGCATTAGACCCCAAGATG
>JBLIKY010000061.1:0-11502 GCA_047637535.1 Lentimonas sp. | reverse complement strand
TTCCCATGTTAATTCGACTTGATTGTCGTTGGGAATTGTGTTTAGGTAAATCGAACTAGCGACCGAACTCCTGCCAATAACTTGATCGTTGCTCAGTAATTCAACTTGGTAGCTATGTTCGAATTTTTCGGTGTTCAAGGAAGAATCCACCCAAAAAGTGTCACAATCTTCTAAAGTGTTTTGAATTGAAGAAGAGTAAATAAGGGAATCTGTTTCTCCACCATCTCTTCCGGCATAGACTTTGTATTGATACGGTCCGACGATGATTAACGTATCTAATTCTTTTGGATGTGTCCATCGAATGGAATCTATTCCCGTGCTAATGTTGGTTTCAAAAACAGTAACATGGGTAATTGCCGGCAAGTCAAAAGGCAGTTGAATGCAAACAGGAGGCGTAATGCAGCCTTCCGTTTTGTTTTGATAAACAGCAGTGACGGTATAGCAATATTGATTTCCTACGATAAGCGGACCAAAGTCTGTATAAGAAGTGTCTGTTTTGTCCTCAATTTCTGCAATTAACTCATACCCCAAGGCAAGTGCCTCTCCTCTTTCACAGCAAGAATTTTCGATATAACTGGAGTCTAAAGACCTGTATACTTTATAACCAATAATTGATGGACAATTCGCCAGATTCCAACTAATAACTGCTTGGTTTAAATTGGCAGAAACACTTAAACCTTGAATTTTTTCACCGTTGACCTTGACTCTGACCGTTTTCACGTCTTTTAATATAACATTCGGTCCGCTGTCAGACGCCTCAAACGTAAAAAGATAAGGTGCGTAACGCACGTTTGAACAGTTAGGGGTCCATGTTACATTTGCAGAAATTGGATTGCCGGGCGCGTCAGGAGAGCTAAACAATGCTGTATTTGGAGTTAAATGAAAGGCTTCTCCAAAATAATCCCAATTGAGAACCGGTATATCATTCGGGTTTGCTGGCGTGTCAGAAGCTGTGATGATTTGGTTTAGGAGACTATCAGCTTGTATGCAAGTGTCGCTAAATACCTCAAGTTGAGGTGGGTTGTTGTTGCAATTCCCCTGTACGGTGATTTGCATATCGCGAATAACATAGCCGATCTGAACGTTATTTCGATACTCATATACTTTAATTGCAAAGTTATATTCACCTTGGATATTGGGAGAATCCCAAATTATAGTCCCCGTAGCAGCGTCTATAGCAAAAACCCCTCCTCCGACATCTTGCGGGAATTGAAACACTTCAGGAATTGGCATGTCAACACAATCTTCTCCCTTGCAGGCAATTAATTCATAAGACAAACTATCGCCATCCGGATCGTAAGCGCCTAAATTATATATCCAAGGCTTCCCTGCACATGCTTCTTCGGGACAAGGACAATCATCAAACAAAAGAGAGTTGTTTAATTGTCCTAAAAAAGGAGATATAATCAACCGTGTTTGAATGCAAAATATTTGATCGACAGAGTTTAATATGTTCAGAACGTTTGCATTGCGATTGGGGTCTGAAACGGAGACAACATAACTGCCTGGACCGGTATAGGTGTGTCGACCTATGTATAAGTTTTTTTTGGTGTCAGTAGAGGCATAGTCTTCAAAGAAGGTAAGAAGAAAGGTTTCAGTTATCCCGTCGCCAAATGAGATTTCGAGTTCTGTGCGGTTAGCGTCACTTGATAATTTGGTGCAGGTTGTAATGGTAAATTCAAAAGTATTGCCTGATATATGACGATATGTAATCTCACCCGAACGATTATGAGTAGCTAAAGCACTAAAGCTCAGCATGCAAATCATTAGGAGCAATAACCGTATAACCATAATGTAAATGTATTGATTTTTGGGCGAACCCACATATCTTTAACATTGCACTTTAATACCGATAAGAAAGCGTCATCTGTAACAATCAAACATTTAGTTGAAATATTCAAAAGCAGCTCAATTCTGTTAGTTTTAGCCGGAATTTTTGTTTTTTCTGGCTGCGGAATACAAAACAGAGTGAGTCATTCTGGAATTCTAGTATCAACCATTGGATTGATATTCTTCGCTTAGTATGCTTATTTTTTAAAATACGCTAGGACACAATTTTAAGTTAAAAGTGAACTTCTCTCCAACCTCCTGCATTTTCACACTCTATACCTTGAGATTTTAAGAAATTCATCGCCTGGCCACTTCTAATTCCACTTGCACAACAAAGAATAATAGGTTGTTTCATCTCTTTAAATTGATCAACTGATTTAGGCACTTCAATCAACGGAATATTAATGCTATTTGGGACATTTCCTTCCAAAAATTCACCAGGGGTACGTACATCAACTACTGTCATTCTTATTTCTTTAATCGTTATCTATTTTTTTGGATTCGGAAACCATTTTGGTCATTTCCTTAACCTCTTCTTCTGTAAAATACCTCCATTCTCCTGTTGGTAAATCCAACTTGATATTCATGATCCTAATTCTTCTTAAAGACCTTACATCATATCCCATGTACTCACACATTCTACGAATCTGTCGGTTTAAACCTTGAGTTAATACGATTTTAAAAGTAAAATTATTAACTTTTTCAACGACACAGTTACGTGTTACTGTTTCTAGAATCGGAATTCCATTGGACATTGCTTTGATAAAATGTTCGGTTACCTTCTTGTCAACCGTAACCAAATACTCTTTCTCATGGTAATTTCTGGCTCTCAAAATCTTGTTAACCATGTCACCATCGTTGGTCAAGAATATAAGTCCGTCGGAAGGTTTGTCTAATCGGCCAATTGGAAAAATACGCTTGGGATGATTGATAAAGTCAATGATATTGTCAGGTTCTACTCGAGTGTCTGTCGTGCAAACAATGCCGATAGGCTTGTTGAAGGCGATATAAATTGGTTTTTCTTTGGAGGTAATTAGTTCGCCATCCACTTTCACCTCGTCTCCTTCCGCGATTTTTGTTCCCACTTCAGGAACCTTATCGTTGATAGTTACTCGGCCTTGGTCAATAAGTTTGTCAGCTGCCCTGCGCGAACAGTAACCCGCTTCACTCAAAAACTTATTGATTCTTACTAATTTTTCTTCTTCCATATTAAATCTGCCCAAAGTTAAGATTTAGGGGCCAATTTCCGCAAACAAATTAAGGGGAGTAAAGGATTATTTGATAAAACGCATTTGACGGTGACTGTTTGTGAAACCAAAATGTTGATATATTTCAGTCGAAGGGTCGTTTGCCGCAATATTCAGGGCAATGTTTCCATTTGTCAAATCAATGGTCTTTGCTACAAGTCGTTTTGCAATTCCTTTTTTACGATGGTCAACAGCCGTTGCCAAATAAACCAATAAGTTCTCCGGATTATATGCCGTCATACCTGTTTGATTGATAACAGCAACTCCTGTTATCTCTTCGTTTAGATGGGAAACAACAATGAAGCCACCAAAAGAAGGCGTCTCCTTAACTGCATAGTCGATGGATTTACAAATCGTCTCTTTAGACGGAGTAAAATCTCCCATGTTAAAATGAAGGAAGTCAATTAACTGATTTTTTTCAGAAAAAGAAGGTTTATTCGTGACGTTGAATAGCTTAATTTCGACAAGTTCAGAAATCATGAAATAACAGTTTGTAAGTGATTACCAGCCGTTAAGTTAAAAAAACTTGTTGATAACTCCAAACAAGCCCTTAATAACCTTGAATTTGCGTCCTTTATCTTCTCGATTTACCAGTCGTTCTTCCTCTAGGCGCATTAGACCGTCCGCCTTTAGGGCTTGAGTTTCTCGAAGGGTTTCCTCTTCGTCCACCACCACCTTGTTGCTTAGGTGGAGCTAGCTTTTCATTCTCAATGCCTTCAAAACCGTGATTCTCTATCACTGGAATTTTTTGACGAATTAATTTTTCGATGTCTTTCAAATAAGCCAATTCATCTACGTTACAAAACGAGATTGCTTTTCCACTTGCTTCTGCTCTTCCTGTTCGACCGATACGGTGAACATAAGTCTCAGGTACATTAGGAAGTTCGTAATTAACCACTAAACTTAAATCTGAAATATCTATCCCTCGAGCAGCGATATCCGTTGCAATCAAAACCTTTGTTTTACCAGTTTTGAAATTCAACAAGGCTCTTTGTCTAGCATTTTGAGATTTATTTCCGTGAATTGCTTCAGCCGTTAAGTTTGCTTTGTTAAGCATTTTAACCACCTTATCTGCACCGTGCTTGGTACGAGTAAACACAAGTGTTGCAGCTGAATTTTGTTTGTTGATTAGATCAATCAATAATTCTGGCTTGCTTGATTTGTGCACGTAAAAGAGTTCTTGACTTACTTTTTCTGCCGTTGTAGTCTCAGGAGCAATTTCAACTTTTTCTGGATCGCCTAAAATTTGACCCGACAACTCAATGATTGCTGGTGCCATTGTAGCCGAGAAAAATAAAGATTGTCTTTTTTCGGGTATGCGTTTTATAACTTTCTTGATGTCATGAATGAATCCCATGTCCAACATTTGATCCGCTTCATCCAAAACGAAGTATTCAACATGACCCAAGCGAATAAATCCTTGGTCCATCAAATCGAGTAAACGACCCGGAGTTGCTACCAAAATGTCAACACCTGCTTGAAGTGATTTGGTCTGTTGTCCTTGTTTTACACCTCCAAATATTACTGTACTCTTGATTGGAGTGTGCTTGGCGTAAACTTTTATGCTGTCGTTAATTTGTAAGGCCAATTCTCTAGTAGGGCTAACAATCAACGCTTTAATGTTCGGTTTTCCTGCTCTTTCTGGATTTTTCTTAAGAATTCCTTGAATGATTGGAATGCTGAATGCCGCCGTTTTTCCAGTTCCTGTTTGGGCACAACCTAGTAGGTCTTGTCCTTGTAGTAAAATTGGAATGGCTTTGGCTTGTATAGGGGTGGGGTTGGTGTATCCTTGTTCGTCTAGCGATTTTAATATGGGTTCGATAATACCCAATTCTTTAAATGTCATATATATTGTAAAGTGCAAAGGTAGATTAAATAAAGCAATATGCCGCAGGGTATTTATTGAAGAAAGAATCGGCACTGTCAATCTTTGTGTAACTTTGAGCAAATAAAATTGAACGATTTGAAGAGTTTTGAAGATTTAGGAGTAAGTGCAGACATAGTCAAAGGATTAACCGAAATGGGAATCACTAAGCCGACTGAGATTCAAGCTCAAGCGCTGCCTGTTTTGTTAAACGAACATACAGACTTTGTCGGACAAGCTCAAACCGGTACTGGAAAGACAGCAGCCTTTGGCTTGCCTATAATACAAACGGTAGACGGCGAACTGGATGAGATACAAGCGCTTGTTTTGTGTCCGACTAGAGAGCTTGCTCAACAGATTGGTAAACAACTTTTTAAATACACAAAGTACACCAACAAAATCTTCATTGAGACGGTTTATGGAGGAGTTTCTATCGACGATCAGATATCCAGGTTGCATAGACCAACTCAGGTTGTTGTTGCAACACCGGGTAGGTTGATTGATTTGCTCGGACGAAAAGCAATTGACCTTTCAAACGTCGATACTTTGGTTTTGGATGAAGCAGATGAGATGATTTCTATGGGATTTCAGGGCGAACTAGAGACCATATTAAAAAACCTAAAGAAAACAGAAAACAAATGGCTTTTCTCGGCGACATTGCCAGAAGGGGTCAACGAGATAATTGATAAATACCTTTCTAAGAATCATAAAAAAATCACCGTTAGTGACAAGCAGGTTGTCAACGTGAATATTTCGCATCAATATATTGTTTGCGAAGATCAAGAGAAGCTTCATATTCTTCACCAATTCTTAAAAGCTACCACACCTGACCGAGGCATCATTTTTTGCAAGACAAGAAAGAACGCGCAATTAATCGCTCAGCAATTAAAGGCGAAAAACATTAGTACAGATGCTTTGCATGGTGAATTAGGTCAACGAGAAAGAGACAAGGTAATGCGTGCATTTAAGAACGAAACTTTACGTGTATTGGTAGCAACGGATATCGCTGCAAGGGGTATCGATGTGCCTAATTTGCCATTCGTTGTGCATTTGCAACTTCCAGAAAAAGGAGAATACTATACCCACCGTTCGGGTCGTACAGCTCGTGGTGGTGAAAAAGGACTTTCGCTTGTGCTTGCTAACACAAAAGAAATCAAAGAAATGCGCTATTTTGAGCGCGCTTTGGGGATTAGCTTTACTCAGTTGAGACCAAAGAAATAAACAACATTATTTTTAGTTGTCATTGAATCAAGATTTCTTGAAAGGGAAGGTGATGGCCAAAAATTATTTGGAAACACTAAAATTTAGTATATCTTTATGATATCAAAATGATATTATTATGACTGAAGAAAAAATTTTAATTCCAAAAAGCGGTTACGGAGCATTAACCGTTTTGTTTGTAGTGTTGATTCTTATAATTGTTTCAATCGCAATGTTGAAAAACCCTGCGCCCTTAATCGCAGCGCCTTTTATCATCATCATGTTACCTGGATTCTTTACGGTTAATCCAAACAGTTCGAAAGTAATGGTGCTTTTTGGAGCTTACAAAGGAACCGTAAGATCAAACGGATTTTTCTGGGCGAATCCTTTTTACTCAAAGCAAAAAGTTTCGCTAAGAGCACGTAATTTTGATTCCGAAAGAGTAAAGGTCAACGACAAAATTGGAAACCCAATCTTGATCAATGTGATTTTGGTTTGGAGAGTGTCTGATACTTTTAAAGCGGCTTTCGATGTTGACAATTACGAAGAATTTGTAAGGGTACAAACCGATGCTGCGGTAAGAAAGTTAGCCGGAAGTTATCCGTACGACAACTTCGATGCAGATGAGGGAGAAATGACCTTGAGATCTGGAATGGAAGAGGTGAATGATGCTTTGGAGAATGAGATTACCGAACGTTTATCCATAGCTGGAATAGAAGTTATGGAAGCGAGAATAGGTTACTTGGCTTACGCTCCAGAAATTGCTTCTGCCATGCTTAAAAGACAACAGGCCGTTGCAATTGTTGCAGCGAGAAAGAAAATTGTTGAAGGTGCTGTAGGGATGGTTGAAGATGCCTTGGCTAAATTATCAAATGATGGAATTATTGATTTTGATGATGACAAAAAAGCGACCATGGTTTCCAACTTAATGGTAGTGCTTTGCGGTGATAAAGAGGTGATTCCGGTTATTAATGCGGGTTCGCTAAACGGCTAAAAGATGAGTAAAAAATCCTTTGTTTTACGTTTAGATCCAGAGACCTACAAACTCATTGAGAAGTGGGCTGATGACGAATTTAGAAGTGTAAACGGACAAATGGAATGGATGATCAACGAAAGCCTAAAAAGACACAAAAGGCTTCCAACTAAGCCTAAAACAGATAAAAAGTAACAGAAAAGAACAAAAAAAGCGGAAGGTTTTAACTTCCGCCTTTTTTTGTTACTTACGTTTAGTTGTTGTCCAAAATAAGTAGGGTGTACTCCAGTTCGAATTTGGTTTTCACCAATTCGTATTTCAACTCAACTAAGTCTAATTGACTGTCCAGAAAGGCTTTCTCCCTTATGTTGAGTAAAAACAATGAGCTTTCACCCATGTCGAACAATTGTTGTTCGGAACTATACAACACTTGGTTGTAGCTCATTGTCTTTTGTAGTAACTCCAATTGTTTTTGCATCACTTGAAAATTATTGTTGGCTACAGCAATTTTGTAATTCAACTCATTTTTAGCTTGCAAAAGATTAAATTGCTGATCCTGAAGTTTTAGTTTTGCCAATTCCACTTCGCCTCTTTCTTTCCGAGTAAGTATAGGATAGGATACAGTTCCGCCCCATGCGTAATTATTTGGTGTGTAATTCCCCAAAGTATTATTGCCAACTGGTTCGTTCAAAGCATTATACTTGATGGTCAACTGTGGTTTCAATTGTTCTTTTTTCAACATCAAATCAATGGACTTTTCGTTCACCTTTAATAGGCTATTTTGAATGTATGGATGCTGCTCAATTAAAGAGTCCCTTTCGTCCGAAATGTCCTTCTGTTGCAGGCTCAGGCGTTCAAATTCATTTAAATCAGGCTTGCCATTTATCTCCAAAGGTACATTACCATCCAACCACAAGAATAGTTCAAGCTTTTCTTCGGTATTGGTTAATTCTTGCACCGTTTTGTTGTAACCAAACAAACGATTTTGGAGCTGAAGATTTGCTTCCACAGTATCGACAAAAGGACGATCACCAAATATGGCCATGTTCACCACCCCATCAAACCGAATTTGTGCATTTTTTACCGCTTCTTCATATGTTTGCTTTTGGATGGTCAACTTCAACCAGTTGTAATAAGCCAAACTTGCTTGAAAAATCAAGTCATTACGGAGAATAATGCGCTCTATGTCACTCGATTTCTCGATCAAACGTGCTTTCTTTAATTCAGCTCGACGTTGGTCGATGATCAAACCCTTTCCCAATTCCAATCGTAATCCAGCATAAAGCAACCCATTGCCTGGCCTTCTATCCATGGGGTTAAGATAGGCTCCATCATTCGTCTCATAACCAGTTTCTGCGGTCAAACCAAACCAGGTTGGTATACGCAAAGCTCCACTCATCATGTCGTAATATTTGGCTCCGTCGAAGTGTTTTTGCTGTAGATTACCTCCCAGAATGGGATCAAATCCACCTTTTGCTGTTTTGACCGTTGCCGAACCTAAGTCTCGAGCAATATCAGCCTGATACACTTGAGGATGGTGCTCCATCACAATGTTCATGAACACCAGATAACTCAAAACCTTGGTACTGTCTTCTTGAGAGAACGAAGCAAACGAAAACCCAATGAAGAATATGATCAATGTTTTATTCATCTTATTTCGATTTTGGACTTGTGTCAGTTTGATAGTAATCGGGAGGAAACCCGTTGACTTGTCTCCATAGTTCGTACCAGATCGGTACATTCTTGAGCAAAATCATTGTTTTCGTTCCACTACCAAATCTCAATTCTTTTGGCCAAGTATGATCTTTCGGGTCTGGTTTGACCAAAATTCGATACTTCCCGTTTGGACTGATAAATTGATCAATAGCATAAATTGTACCGCCATAGGTACCGTAACTTACATTCGGCCAACCTGAAAAAACTATCGCGGGCCAACCGTCAAATTGCACTCTTACTTTCTGACCAATATTCATTAATGGCATGTCAATAGGATCGATGTAAAGACTAACGGCCAAATCGTAAACAGTCGGCATAAAACTCACCAGTGCTTGTCCAGCTTTGATGGTTTCACCAGTTCCTGACACAAATGTACTTGCGATATATCCATCCTGGGGAGCAGTGATGAAATAAAAACCACTACGAATGGAATAATTGCTGTATTGATTCTCTAGTTTATTGACCGAGGATTCTGCGTCGAATTTATCCGTTGTGGTACTTAACTTTTCCGATAAAGTTTTCGCGTAATCGTTGTTGAACTTGGTTTGAATATTAGATATTTCTAAAAGAAGATTTTTCACTTCATTTTGACCATTCAACCATTTGTTATAGGCCTCCAATTCGCTACTTTTCGTTTGCTGTTGAGCAATTTTTCTTGATTCTAAATCCACCAATGATTTAAGTCCAAGATTATACAAACTATCCATACGATTGTATTGCTTCTGTGCTGTCAGGTAATTCAATTCTGCTGCGCGAAACGCAATGCTATCATTTTGTACGCGAAGTTTTGACTGATTGTATTTAATCACAGCTTGTTTCAAATTCAACTCTCTTTGCGCTTTTAAGGCAGTTAACTGTTGAGACTGCGCTTGCTCTTTTTCTGAATAAGTTATTGCTGTCTGTTTCTTCAACTCAAGCTGATTCTCTGTTCGGGGTAGTAATTTTTCATCAAAGTATTCGTCTTTGACTTCCGAAATTAAGGCAATTGTGTCCCCTTTTTTTACGTAATCTCCCTCTTGAACATACCAATGCTTTATTCTTCCGGCAATAACAGAATTTACGGTTTGTGGTCGTTGATTAGGTTCTAATGTAGTTACGCTTCCTTTTGACCGTACGTTTTGTGTCCATGGTAAAAAGAAAAATAAAATCATAACCACAAAGGTCCCAACCAGCAAACGAATCAAAACCTTTCCCGACAGCTTACTCTCAACCCTATCAAGGCTTGAATATTTGTTTCGATCAACACGATGAGAAACTGAATTATCTGAAATGTTTAACATATCTAATTAATTTATGTCAATGATTTGACCACCATCTAGGGTTAACTCTCTGTCCCAAAGCTCGCTGTACTCAGAGGCTTGTGAACTAGTCATAATTACTGTCCATTTGTGAGACTTATCCAAAATGAATTCCAATAATTCTTTTCTATCTTCAGGAGAGAAATAGGAGAAATTATTTTCAAGCAAGAGCAAACGAGGTTTATCCACAATGGCCCTTGCGAGTAAAATTTTAGCCGTGGTGCTTTTCGAAAACTGCTTGCCGTGTGGTATAATCTTCGTGTCGTAACCGTAGTTTAAGTTTTTTAATAAAGGTTCTAACCCAAGATTTTTAATCGCCCACTTTACGTTTTCATAAGTGGCTTTTTCTCTTCCCACGGTAATGTTTTCGAGCAATGTTGCTTCAAACAAACTTTCATCTCTCATATAGGCGCCTATGCGCTCATGCAAGGACTCATAATCGTAATTGGAAATGGGCACATCGTCTATTGTCACGTATCCATTGCTAGGCTTAAATAAACCACTAATCAAAAAAAGCAAGGTTGACTTTCCACTATCCCCTTTTCCCCTGATTAGTAATCTTTCGCTAGCACCAATTTTGAGATTAAGACCATTTATTATCTTCGCTTTTTCGCTCGGGTAGTTATAGTCAACAGCGTTTAGTTCTATTTCGAAGCCAGCATCACTATTTAGGATATCCATTCCGCCCTCTTGCTCCAATTCTAAATCTGTTACTTGACCGATTTTTTCTAATGCAGTAAGAACATCATAAATTGTTTCCAAACTCAAAATGAGTTTTTCAACACTGTTAACCAAAAGGATAATAATAATCTCCGCCGCCACGAATTGTCCAATATTCATTTGCTGGTCGATAACCAAAAGACCACCAATTAGCAGTAAACCCAGGGCGACTAAAACCTTAAAAGCAATGAGCAAACCATATTGTTTTTTCAAAATCTCGAAATGCGACTCTCTAGATTCAAGGTATTTTTCCGTTTGTTTATTGACTCTTTCTAGAGGTAAGTTTGTTTTACCAGCCAATTTGAATGTAGTGTTTGCTCGGGCTAATTCCTGCAACCAATGAACAATCAAAAACTTGTTTTTGGATTCATCCATGCTTGTCTGCAGCCCCCGTTTTGCTGTTAAATAAAAGATTGCAACAACCATTATTAATAGCAACAAACTAAACACAATGAAGAACGGATGATAGATTGACAACAATAGCAATCCGAAAATGACCTGAATGCCTGAGGTTGAAAAATCAATAAGAATTTTCGATAATCCTTTTTGCACTGAAACCACATCGAAAAAACGATTCATTAATTCAGGTGCATATTCTTTAAGTAAACGTTCGAGCTTTACTCTTGGAATTCGGTACGTAAATTCAAATGCCGC
>JBLIKY010000060.1:0-11508 GCA_047637535.1 Lentimonas sp. | reverse complement strand
TCCTGGAAAATACAACCCTCGTTCTTGCACCCATCCTTCAAAATCCGTTTGTGTTATAACGTTAGGTGAGTTCAACACAGGATGATTCGGAGCAATGAATTTCATCTTCGCGTCTTCGTTCGTTACTCTATCTCTGCTTAACTTTAAGCTATATGGGGCAATGTCTTTCGTTTGCAGACGGTGCGAAGTGTTGTACTGAACAATCATATTCCCTCCATTCTTTACAAACTCAAACAAAGCAGGAAGCATAAATTCTATTCTTTCATTGGTGTTTAAAGCACGAATACCAAGTACTACTGCATCGTAGGAAGAAAGGTCTTTACAATCTTCTTCTGTTAAAGTCTTCACTTCATAACCCATCAATCGCAATGCTTTCGGAATTTCATCCCCTGCACCTTCGACATATCCGACTAATTTCCCCTTGATTTTTAAATCCACTAAATTCAATTTAATGCGAGATGGCGTCAACAACAATTGAGTTGGAATATGGTCGTATTCGATGAACTTAACTTGAGAAGAATAACTTTTGTTTTCATCGTCTTTAAAAATTAGCTTAACATCCCCTGATTCGGCCATTGATGTTGGCTTAAGAACTATGTTAATTTCTTTTTCTTGTCCCGAAAAATCAAATGCCAAATTCTCGTTAAACGTATCCATTCCCCAACCTTTTGGAGTCTGAATAATAACACTTCCTTTTACCTTCTCGCCAAAACTTTTGACTTTTATAGTGATGGTTTGGTTCTCCCCTGATTTAGCAAGAAGAGTTTCTAAATCTGAACTTACCGAAACTTTTGGAACAATATAAAAAGGTTGTCTTTGTTCGCCCTTTACCGGGTCATTCTTAGAAAAAACCATTGGAAAAGTCCTTTTGATCTCAATCCCTTCAATTTCAATAACGGCATCAAACATTACAGAAGGCGTATTAATTGGTTGAGCGACTAGACTCTGTTCGTCCAAATTATAAGTACCTAAAGTCGCTTGATTCTTCAACCAATAAGGAATGGAATAATCTAAATTTTGAATTTTCAATTTAGCCTTATGCGTTTGGTCAATGTTTTTAGCAACTGACTCTTCAGGTTTCCAATTGAAACCTAAGGCTTCATTTTTCACTGATTTCAACTTAACATTTGCATAAAGTCTAGATATAAACTCAATCTCAAAATCAACAGAGTCGGCATCGGTTGCAAACAATTTATTCGACGTAGCATCAAGATAAATCCCAGCACTTTGGATGATAAGGTCTTCGATTTTCTTGATTTTCAAGTTAAGTTCAGGTTTGTTTTCATTCAAAAGCAAAGTTCTAACGGCGACCAATTTGGGTATGGTTAAAGATGGATTTTGAATGGAATAACCGTTTAATATTTCTCCTATTAGCTTTTCGATTTTCTTACCATTAGTATATTGACCCCAAGAATTCTGAACTCCTTCAAACAAAGATTCTTTTGCAAGGGTTCCTTTTACATGTTCGAAATACTCTAATTGTTGACCTCTAGATCCTGTCGAACCAAATCCTTGACTCTTGTGCATGGTTCTACTGTGAGCTGCGATTTCATTACAGCTGATGCCTTGAAGCGGAGAAAATGCTCCGACGTCTTCAACCACAACATTGTCGTCTTCTGCAGAAATATCGTTATTCCACCAGCGTCCTGTATTGGTTACGATTCTTTGAGCTTGCCAAGTTTTCACTTCGTTCAACTGTTCAGGATACGAATTCTTATCTGCCGCTAATTCAAAAGCTTCTTCACCCAAAATTGCAGAGGCTGTATGGTGACCGTGGCCTCCACCTCCATCGGCAGGAAAACGACAAACAATGATGTCCGGTTGAAAAAATCGAATAACATAAACCAAATCGCCTAAAACTTTCTTTTTATCCCATATTTCGAAGGTTTCTTCCGGATTCTTAGAATAACCAAAATCATTTGCTCGAGAAAAAAACTGCTGACCGCCATCAACAGATCTCGCCATTAATAGTTCTTGTGTTCGAATCAACCCAAGTTCTTCCCTTAGTTCGGGCCCTACTAAATTTTGACCCCCATCCCCTCTTGTCAAAGACATATATGCCGTTTGCATGTTCTTCTCATTGGCACAATACGCAATAAAACGTGTGTTTTCATCGTCTGGATGAGCGGCTAAATAAAGAACCTTACCGAAGGTGTTTAGCTTTAAAATTTCTTGATAAATCTCAGAAGAAGAGAGTTGATTTTGCTGTTGAGCCTGCGAATAACACGCCAAATTAATCAGCAAAAGGAATAAAAGGTATTTCATGCCCTAAAAATAATAAGATTAGAAGCATTCTTTGGGTTGGCGTTGTTAAAATTTGTAGAATATTGAAAATATATTCAATTCAAATAACGTTTAAGAAGGGTAATCTTAAAATTTGACTTTCAATTTTCGGAACATTTTTTGATTAATTACGAATAACAAGTATGACTTTACGCATTTCCATATTATTTATATTGCTTAGCTCCGGACTTTTCGCCCAAGAGAGCTTGCTCGGTTTGTGGCAAGGAATCATTGTAAGAACCGGTATGAGTATTAACTCTGGTTCGCCTTTTTTCATCAACGTAATACAAGAAGAAAGCCGAGTCTCGGGTCAAATACGCGAAGAAGTAAACAATACAGACTTTTTTGCTATCGCAAAATATTACGGAACGATTAAGGATAGTAATATCACTTTCAAACAAGTCGTTTATCAAAAAAAGGAAGGGAATTCCAGAATTACATGGTGTAAATTAGAAGGTGACTTGACTTACAACTCTAAGACGGGTTATTTAGAAGGTACATTTAAAAGTACTGATTGTCGCAAATCATCAGGAAAAATCATCCTGTATCGATCAAATGGAGTTTTCTCTGACGATAACGTAAGAATTGCATCTCAATCTGCAAAGGACAATTTAATCAAAGACCTATTAAAGGGAAGACCGGCACCTGTTATCCGAGATATACAAAGAAAGAATTTCATATTCGAACCAATCTACTTTGACTATGACATGGCCGATATTCGCCAAGAACATGAAGCCTTCTTATTAAGAGTGATTGAAATCGTAGATGGACATTCTGACCTTCGTGTTAGGGTAATTGGAAATACAGATTCCGACGGAACGGACCAATACAATGACAAATTAAGCAGACGACGTGCCCAAGCTATCATTGATTTCTTTGTGCAATATGGAATAAAAGCCGACCGTATTGAAATACAATTCAACGGAGAAAGAGTACCAGTCGAACTCAACTCAACCGACGACGGAAAGCAAAAAAATCGAAGAGTAGAATTTGAGTTTATATAAAAAAATCCGCTGACTCGATGAGCCAACGGATTCTGTTATTTACAATTTTGTTATTTCTAGTCGTTCACTTTTAACCAAGTCTGTGTTCTGTAAAACGGTCCAATGTATCCTCTTACATTTAATACATCCGGCTTCTCTTTATCTACCCACATTTTGAGCGTATAAACCTTTCCGTTTTCAGGATCTACTATTGTTCCATCGATCCAGGAACCTCCATCCCATTCTAAATTTCTTACAATTTGAAGACCCAACAACGGTTGTCCATTTCTGTCATCTTCACACAATTCACATTTAGCATCTAGCGCACGACCTTCTCTTGGATATAGATAAATGATTTTTCCATACAATTTATCATCTTCTTTGTAAAGTTCAACAATGGACTTTTTCTTGTTTGTTTTATCATCGATAGTAACCCATTTCCCAAGGCTAGATTGAGCGTACACAGAGGTTGTCAACAAAAAACCTACAGCAAGCATTAATAAATTTTTCATACTTATAATTTAATTTATAGTAACCATTCTATCAACAAGATAGACTTATTTTACAAAACTAAATCAACTATTGCTCCAAAAAATTCTGTATTATCTTGAAACCTAATTCGGTCATGATGCTTTCTGGATGAAACTGAACTGCAAAAACTAAACTTGAAACATTTTCAAAAGACATAACAACTCCACTATAACTCAGCGAAGTGATTTTTAAATCCTTAGTTTTAGTTAAATCACAGGCCCAAGAATGGTACAATCCGACCTCGAAGCTATCTGGAAGACCATTAAGTAACACGGACTCTCCTTGCAATTTGATTTCCTCTTGAATCCCGTGTTTGACAATTTTTTGATTGTACAATTCACCACCAAACCGAAGGCACAGAGCTTGCATACCCAAACAAACTCCTAAAATTGGTTTTTTTCCGATATGTTGATCGATGCATTCTTGCATTTCTGGCCAATCCGCTGGTAAACCAGGCCCTGGCGATAAAATAATCTTGTCACAATCAGTAGCCAAATCTTTATGATATAGATTAGATCGCACAACTTTAACCTCACAATCCAAAGCCTCAACCAAATGGGCTAAATTGTAAGTAAAAGAATCGTTGTTATCTACAATCAGGATTTTCACGGATTTTTCCTTCAAAATTAGTAAACTTGTACCAAGAAAAATACCATCATGAAAAAAGTAATTTCGATTCCAGGTGCACCTACTCCAATTGGACCTTATAGCCAAGCTGTTGTTAAAAATAATATGTGCTTTGTAAGTGGTCAAATACCTCTTGATCCTAAATCGGGAGAAATGGTAGAACATTCTGTCACAGCCTCAACAATACAGGTAATGGAAAATATTAGTTCGCTAATAAAAGAAGCTGATTTTCAAATGACTGACATCGTAAAGTGTAGTATTTTTTTACAATCAATGAATGACTTCAACGAAGTAAATGAGGCTTATGCAAACTACTTTTCAAACGAACCACCTGCCAGAGAAACGGTTGAAGTTGCTCGTTTGCCAAAAGGGGTTAAAGTAGAAATTAGCTGCATTGCAATTAAATAGATGTGAATATCATTGAATCCAATAAACGAACATAAAATCAGCATAGTCGTTGTTAATTACAACGTAGAATACTTTCTTGAGCAGTGCCTTAATTCGGTTAAGCAAGCCATTAAGAATATCTCGGCTGAGGTCTTTGTGGTTGACAACAACTCGATTGACGGTTCGGTTGAGATGGTAAGAAAGAAATTTCCAGAATTCAATCTCATTGCAAACAAAGAAAACTTAGGTTTTTCTAAAGCCAATAATCAGGCGATGCGTCTGGCAAAGGGAGAGTACGTATTACTTCTTAACCCAGACACAGTGGTTGAAGAGGACACTTTCAAGAAAGTAGTTGACTTCATGGACGCTAATCCAAAATCAGGAGGCTTAGGCGTTAAAATGGTGGATGGAAAAGGTCATTTTCTTCCAGAATCGAAACGAGGCCTACCTACTCCACTCGTTGCCTTTTGTAAAATATTTGGTTTGTCCAAGCTGTTTCCGAAATCAAAATTGTTTTCAGGTTATCACTTGGGCTTTTTGGACGAAAACAGCATCAATAAAGTCGATATTTTGTCCGGTGCTTTTATGCTTATGCGCAAACAGACTTTGATTGAAGTGGGACTGTTGGATGAGGCCTTTTTTATGTACGGCGAAGACATTGATTTGTCTTACCGAATAATAAAAGGAGGCTATGACAACTATTATTATCCCGAAACTTCAATTATACATTATAAAGGAGAAAGCACGAAGAAAAGTTCGGTCAACTACGTCTTCGTCTTTTACAAGGCAATGATCATATTTGCCAAAAAACATTTTTCACAAAAAAATGCCAGCCTTTTCAGTTTCTTAATTTATTCTGCAATATATTTAAGAGCCGGGGCAGCAATCTTCGCTCGTTTTGTCAAAAAAATATTCTTACCGTTTGTCGATTTCAGCTTTTTATTGGGTGGATTAATCCTTTTGACGAACTATTGGAAAATGAAATCCATCGAATTTCCAGATTACACTTTTACCATTGCTTTGCCTTTGTATGGTCTCGTTTGGCTCATTTCTTTGTGGTTACAAGGACAATATGACAAGCCTTTCCTCTGGGTGAATTCATTAAAAGGAAATATATTTGGCACCTTATTCATCCTGGTGATCTACGCTTTGCTCCCTAAAGAATTTCAATTTTCTAGGTTGTTTATATTGATTGGTTCGGCTTGGGTATTAATTTACCTTCTCTTAAGCCGAATATTTCTTCACTTCGCTTTGCCTAAAGGTTTTTCTTTACAACCGGTTAAAAATAAAAATTTCGCCATCATAGGTAACGAAGAAGAATCTTTTCGAGTGGCGGAGGTTTTAAAGCAAACGGTTGGAGAAATCAACCACATTTCCTTTGTATCTCCCGAAGAAATTAAATCCCCGAATAGTCAAGCGACAATTAGTCAACTCGATCAAGTCGTATTTATCAATAAGATAGACGAATTGGTGTTTTGCGCCAAGGACTGCACAGCTCAGAGCATTATATACTGGATGAAGCGTCTAAGCGGAGACCATCTCGATTACAAAATAGCACAACCTGATACGCTTTTTTTAATCGGCAGTAATTCTATAAACACAGCCGGGGACCTTTATCTATCGAATATCAATAAAATTGACAATCCAAAGAATCGTCGATATAAAAGGGTTTTTGACTTGAGTTTTTCTACCCTGTTTTTAGCCGCTTCTTTACTCATGATTTGGTTTTATTCGGACAAGAAACAATGGCTCAAAAACATGATTATGGTGTTTGTAGGAAAGTTTTCCTTGGTAGGTATTCTATCCAAAAAGGAAGATAACGAAAGTCTTTTGCCAATTATTAAATATGGAATCCTCCACCCTTCAGATGTATTTGTTAATTTTGACCCAATCCAAGTAGAAAAGCTGAACTTGATTTATGTCAGAGATTATGACTTGATTAAGGATTGGAAAATATTAAAACAAGGCATTGGAAAACTTGATAGATTCATGCCGTTTTAGGTCAGGGATTTTCATTAAATTTGTATATTAACAAAAAGATATTAGGTCTTATAGATATGGCGCAGATTGAGATTAGACTCCCGAAAATGGGAGAAAGTGTTACAGAAGCAACGATAACAAATTGGTTAAAAAACGTTGGAGATTCTGTTGATATCGACGAACCTTTAGTCGAGGTTGCTACTGATAAGGTAGACAATGAACTACCTTCAGAGGTAGCAGGAGTTGTAGTTAAACAACTTTTTGAAAAAGACCAAGTGGCTCAAGTTGGCGATGTTATTGCAATTATAGCGACTGATGGAGATTCAGCACCTGTGAGCGATGCTCCTATTGCAGAGTCAGCTCCAGCCGCTGCAGTGATATCAGAAAGCATTGAAGTTGTTAGAGAAAGCATGAATGGCGCTGCTGTTGATGTTGAAAAACACGGACCTTCTGGAAAATTCTATTCACCTCTAGTAAGAAGCATTGCAGAGAAAGAAGGAATTTCTATGGTTGAATTGGAATCAATCACCGGAACTGGACAAGGTTCTAGAGTTACTAAAAAAGATATTCTTGGCTATTTAACCAATCGCCCTCAAGGAGGTGCCGCTATTGTTAGTCCTGCTAAAGAAGTAGCTGAACCTGCGAAAGCAGCACCAGCTCCAGCAAAAGCTGGTGGATTCTTGGCTAACATTAAGGAGCCAATCGTATTGCCTCAACCGGGTGACGAAATCATTGAAATGGATAGAATGCGAAAAATTATCGCAGAACACATGGTTATGTCCACTCATGTTGCGCCACACGTTACTTCTTACGTTGAGGCCGATGTAACAAACATCGTAAACTGGAGAAATAAAAACAAAGAAGGATTCAAGAAAAGAGAAGGTGAAAACTTAACTTTTACACCAATTTTCATGGAGGCCGTTGTTAAAGCGATTAAGGATTACCCAATGGTTAATGTATCGATTAGCGGAACGACTATAATCAAACGTAGAGACATCAATTTAGGAATGGCAACAGCACTTCCTTCTGGTAATTTGATTGTTCCTGTTATTAAAACTGCAGATAGTTTAAACCTAATGGGTCTAGCAAAAGCTGTAAATAACTTGGCTAGAAATGCAAGAGATAACAAATTGAAGCCTGAAGATATTCAAGGCGGAACATATACTGTAACCAATGTTGGAACATTCGGAAACGTAATGGGAACTCCGATTATCAACCAGCCTCAAGTTGCAATTTTAGCGCTTGGAGCGATTAGAAAAGTTCCTGCTGTTATCGAAACTCCAGACGGAGATTTTATTGGAATTAGACAAAAAATGTTCCTTTCACATTCTTATGACCACAGGGTTGTAGATGGTGCACTTGGAGGAATGTTCGTTAAACGTGTCGCAGAATACCTAGAAGCGTTTGATGTGAATAGAGATATATAAAATTTTGCCCGATGAGTGAAAGCTTATCGGGCAAATTATCCAGACATTGAAGACAAAGTAATTTACAAAGTTGTGGAGTCTATGGTTGGCGGACCGGAATACAAAAAAGAATATTACTCCCAAATTTCTTATCTAATATATCAGTTCATTAAGTTAGAAACTGAATAAAGTCCTACCTTCAACTTTTAAATTTAAAAAAAATAATTCTTAAGAATGAAAATTCAATTAACTCGTCCGATTGCAATATTTGACCTTGAATGCACGGGTATCAATATTACTCAAGACAAAATTGTAGAAATTGCAATATTAAAAATCTCTCCGGATGGTAAGAAAGAAACTTACGAAAGGAAAATAAATCCTGAGGTTAAGATGACCCAAGAGATTATTGATATTCATGGAATCACGAACGAAGAATTGGTTGATTGTCCTGTTTTTAAAGAAGTGGCTTCAGAGATTGAAGAATTTGTGGCGAATTGTGACTTTGGAGGATTCAACTCAAATAAGTTTGACGTTCCTTTTTTAGTTGAGGAAATGTTAAGAGTTAATTCAAATTTTGATATTTCTGACAGAAAATTTTTAGACGCTCAAAATATTTTCCATAAGATGGAAAAACGCACACTTTCTGCAGCCTATAAATTCTATTGCGATAAGGATTTAATAAACGCCCATAGCGCAATGGCAGACACGGAGGCGACATGGGAAGTTTTAAATGCCCAAATCGAAAGATATAGCGAATTGCAAAATGACGTTGATTTTCTTGCCGAATTTTCTACCAATCATAAAATGGACATGGTAGACCACGCAGGACGATTGGCTAAGAACAAAGAAAATCAAGTTGTTTATAATTTCGGCAAACACAGAGGCAAAACTGTTGAGGAAATTATGAAAACTGAACCGGGTTACTACGGTTGGATGTTACATGCCGATTTCCCTGAACACACAAAGCTTTGCTTGAAAAAGGAAATGGAAAGACTTAAAAAACTTGGAGGTCAAAATGTCGAGACTTCAAAGAGCAAACCTATTGCAAAGCCTAAATTTAAAAAAGACCAATCTCAACCTGCAAAACCAATAACCGAGGACAGTTTAGCTGCGCTTCAAAACAAATTTAAAAAATGAAGATTTTTTGTATTGGAAGAAACTATGCAGAACACGCAGCGGAGATGAAAGCCGAAGTACCTACTGCACCCATTTTCTTCATGAAACCTGATACAGCTCTAAGCAAGGAGAATTATTTTTATTATCCAAAATTCACAAATGACTTGCATTATGAATGTGAAATCGTTGTGAAAATTGGCAGAACAGGGAAAAACATTGAAGAAAAATTTGCTCAAAACTACATTGATAGCTATTCCCTAGGAATAGACTTTACGGCAAGAGATCTTCAGCAAAAATGCAAAGAAAAAGGGCTTCCATGGGAAATCGCAAAGGCATGGGAGAACAGTGCCCCTATTTCGAAAAAATGGTTATGCACAAAGGAATTTAAGCATGACAACATTGATTTTTCACTTACGCTCAATCATGAGCAAGTGCAAAAGGGAAACTCTTCACAAATGTTATTTTCCATACCAAAAGTAATCTCTTATTTATCTCAATTTAATACTTTGAAAATTGGAGATTTGATATTCACAGGCACGCCATCAGGTGTTGGTCCCGTGAAAATTGGTGATGAATTAAAGGGATATGTTGGAACGCAAGAAATGTTTGCATTAAAAATAAAGTAGCACTTAAGTATGAAGGCCTTCTTTCAACGCTTCAAACGCGATATAATATTTGTTTTACTTTTTGCCGCAATGGCGATATCATATTACGATGGCGTTTTAGAAAAAGGTCCTTACAACATGCATTTGTGGAGGCAAACTGACTGTTTGTCAATCACTCAAATGTATTCCGAAGGTGCAGATTTGTTCTCCCCTGAGATGCATATACAACTGGCGGACAAAAACACCTCAGGTAAAACTGCAGGCGAGTTCCCCATACTTTACTATGCCGTTGGGAAATTATGGAGTTGGACAGGTCAATCTTATTTCACCTATCGTCTCATTTGGCTCATTGTCTTGTTTTTTGGCGTTTTTAGTCTTTTCAAAACCCTCCAATTGACCACTAAAAATGATTTAATCTCATTTCTCATCCCCTTACTCCTATTCACATCACCCGTATTTGTATTTTATGGAGTTTCCTTTTTAACCGACGCACCCGCCTTTTCTTTCATCTTAATAGGAATCTATTTCTTCACTAAGCATCATTTTTCAAGCAAAAGTTCCTTTTTATATTGGGCTTGCTTTTTCTTTTTATTGGCAGGATTAATAAAAGTCTCTAGCCTTATTGCCTTTATCTTTTTAGGGTTTATTTTGTTGCTTGAATTATTCGGGATTTCCTCAGTTAAGAATTCGAATCTATTCCCTTTCAAAAAGAAAGCGTTGATTGCTTTCATTCTTACCGTTTTGGGCATATTTTCATGGTATTATTACGCCAGCATTTACAATGAAGCACATAGCTTAAAATACACCTTCAATAGTGTTTACACCTTTTTCGATATTCCGTCAAGTGATATGCAACATTGGTGGTACGATTTCAGGGACCTTTCTAGCGTTATATTTTTAAGTAGACCCTTATTTATTCTACTTCTTTTGGTGGCTATTTTTAATTTATTTCTTTGGAGAAAGCTCCCAAAACTTCTTTATTTGATGAGTCCAATCATTTTATTGGGTTCGCTACTCTACTTTTTCCTATGGGCACCTTTGATGGCTGTTCACGATTATTACTTTGTCGCTTTGCTAATCTTAATTCCAGCCATTTTCACCCCTTTTTGTTGGTTTCTTAAAGAAGCAATAAATTCTAAAGTCAAAGTTCGAGTCTTATCCATTTTCGGCTTTCTTTTCTTAGTATATAACTTTATTTATTGTTTGCAAGTCACAAAACTTAAGACTGGTGCCCAAAATGGAGAGTTTGCATGGGTAGGTAATGAGAAATTCACAAGCAACATGCGTTATATCAATTGGGACGTGGCAGCCAACTGGAAATCACTAGAAAGAATTCAACCCGAGTTAAGAAAGTGGGGCGTTAAAAAAGAGGACTTGTTTATTTGTCTACCTGATGGCTCTTTCAACGTATCGTTGTTTTTAGTTGGACAAAAGGGATGGACAAATTTCCTTAACTACAATACATCCGAACAAATCGAAAACTTAATTGATAAAGGAGCCAAATACTTACTCATTATGAGAAGGGAAAGCGAAAATCAGGAATTTCTTGAATCATTTAAACAAGTCAAAATTGGAGAGTTTGAAAACTTA
>JBLIKY010000059.1:0-11641 GCA_047637535.1 Lentimonas sp. | reverse complement strand
GAACCAACTCTATCCATAGCACAACGGAAACCGAGTGTGCTCATCGAGCGATCTTCGTCTAAGAATCTTCTGTTACCTCCGATCAACCAGTATGCTCTGTCATTCCAAGAACCACCTTTGTAGACTCTTGATTTGTCAGAGACAAGAGTAGAAGGCCAAGAACCACGGTTCTTGTTACCTTTCATAGGTGAACCATCAAGACCAAATTCTTCGTACTCACTTTGGTACATTACCAAGTTAGGGTTACGGTTAGATTGGTTGATTTTGTTTTTCTCGTCTTGGTTGTCAAAAATAATTGAACTTTCAACATCACCGTCTAAGTAATCTGCGTAATCGCTTTTACGGTAATTCATACGTCCGATGTTTTCTTCCTCAACAACTTCACGGTATTTCAATTTACCAGGAGTATTTAATATGAAAGAACTAAATCCTTCTCTCAACATAGAAAGAACTTCAAAAGCGTATTCTTCTCCGTCTGGACCAGTTCTTAATTCGTCAGCAAAAATACCGTCGAAAAGCTCGTCTTGAATCAAAGCAGAAGCCTCTGTGTTGTATTTGTCATTTCTTCTAGAGATTGCTCTATCCAATACAGAATTGATTTTTCTCAACAAAGTGATTTCGATTGAATCTTTCACATTTCCATGAGACACGTAGTAAGGATCTGGAGCATATCCATCTCTTACTGGGTTACGAGACATTACGTTAGTTGCAGTCCCAGAAGTAATAACGGTATCGTTTGGATCGTGTTTTTGTGCAGAAACTCTTTGGTAACGGATTCTTTCGAATTCGTTTAAGTATTCTTTCATTCCGTGAACATCGTATTCAACTTGAGCACCTTTCAATTCGATAGCACCTTCGTTGTTTAATACTTTTGTTTTGAAAACACTACCACGGAAAGGTCTGAACTCGTCGAAATCTTCAGAACTCAAAGGACGATAAACATCCATTACCCATTCTGATACGTTACCGGCCATGTTGTAAAGACCGTAATCATTTGGCCAGTAAGACTCAACAGGAGCAGTAACATCTGCACCGTCGTTAAGGTTACCTGCAACTCCCATATAATCACCTTTACCTCTTACGAAGTTAGCTCTGATTGAACCCAAATACTCTGGTTCGATTTGACGCACCCAGTGACCATTCCAAGGAAAGTTTCTTCTTTCAGTAATCATTTCTCCACCAGGAGTAACGTTACCAATTAAACCGTAATAAGCAAATTCCCATTCCGCTTCAGTTGGCAGACGGTAGCGCGGCAACATGATACCGTCTTCCATCGTAACAATTCTTTTACCCAAACGTTTTCCGTCCAAGTTTGAAGGGTTAAGGTCAGTTAAATTTCTTCTTACCGCTTCTTCATACTGTCCTGCATAATATGCATCAGTATTAAAAGTCGCTTCGTCTCTTTGATCAGTATTGTAATCCAATATACCTTCTCTTACAAGGATAAACTCGTTTACACGGTCTGTTCTCCATTTACAATAATCAGATGCTTGCAACCAAGACACACCAACAACTGGATAATCTCTATAGGCTGGGTGACGTAAGTAGTAATCAACGTATTTTTCGTTGAAACCTAATTTAGATCTCCAGCAAAGCGTATCCGGCAATGCGTTTTTGTATACCATTGGGTAAGTTTCGTATGCACGATCCAACCAATATAAGTACTCTAACCAGTGAAAATTAGTAACCTCTGTTTGGTCAATGTAAAAAGAAGATACAGTAACACGGGCTGGACGATTGTTCCAGTCACTCATTACGTCGTCTTCTGATTGACCCATAGTAAAGGATCCACCTTCAATCAAAACTAATCCTGGACCAGTCTCTTGATCTACAAAAGGAACTTTTTGAAAACCACCGTTATTCGGGTTGTTAAACTCCCAACCTGTGTTGGAAGATCTTTCTCTGGCACATGATGCCAAAAGCCCAATACCTATAATGGCAGTAAAAAGCAGCTTGGAGAATTTCATATTATATGTGTGTTTATTCATGTTGACTTCAGCTATTCGAACCTACAAATTTAATCTTTTAACGCTAGGAAAGAAAAAAGTTACTAGAAAAATGCAAATTCCTTAAAATTCTTTTTTTTCTAGACATAATTCCATAGCGTAAAAACACCTTTATCGGTTTCTATACGTAGGTATAACCATTCTGGTTACGAAAAGTTACACCTTAACGACGAAATAATAAGAAAGTAAGTTCGTTTATGTAGACATAACGATCAATAATTTGATATTTGTAATATGATTCTTAAAATGCATTTCTTGACAAGATTTTCTTTATTGGTTTTAATTGTCACGTCTAATAATCTGTTGTTTGCCCAAACAACTGTCAATTTACCCGTAGAATGGCAAGGTTCAAAAAAAGCCGTTCGCAATGGAGTGGAGTATGAATTACCGAACATCAAGGATCAAGGTTATTTATTCAATGTCCCGAACTTTTATCATATCTATAAGGTGAAATCAGGTTTTGAATATGAAATAAGTGACTTGAAAATCTCTACCATTACTGCTACAAAGAGTGACATAAACTATTTAGAAAAACAAAACATTTCACTTCCTAATAGTATTGTAGGTGGAGTTACTTCAAAAAAAGCCGCTAAAGAACAATTTTTAGTTACTGAATTCAAACCCTTTTTTCTGGAAAATGGAACGGTTAAAAAAATCAGTAATATCCAGTTTACATACTCCAATAAATCGGTTAAAAAACCAATTTCTGCCAAAAGCTTCGCCACAAATTCTGTATTGATGGAAGGAAGCGGAAAATGGTACAAGGTTTCCGTGCGACAGGATGGAGTTTATAAAATTGATGCAGCATTCTTAGAAACGGTTGGACTGTATACCCCGGGAATGAATTCTAACGAAATCAATATTTTTGGAAACGGCGAAGGGTTTTTACCGGTTGATAATTCTGTTTATCGAACAGATGACTTGGCGAAAAACGCAATAAAAGTAGTCGATGGTGGAGACGGAACTTTTGACCAAGGTGATTATATATTGTTTTATGGTTTTGGTCCGCACAGATGGTATACAAATGGAACTGCTGAGTATGAGCGACGAACCAATACCTATTGCGATGATTCCTATTATTTTATAAACGTCAATGGCAACGATACTCCTTTAAGAATAACAGATCAAATTCTCTCTCCTTCCCCGAGTAACGTTACAGTTAATGAGATGGATTTCAGAATTAGTTATGAAAAGGACAATGTAAATCTCGTAAAAGCTGGACAAAGATGGTACGGAGAATTGTTTGACACCGAATTGTCTTATCAGTTTGATTTTGTCATTCCAGGGATCAATAAATCACAGCCCGCGAAGCTTAAAATGGCCTTTGCAACGAATAAAAATTCGGGTGGCAATTCAATTACTGCAAAAATCAACGGAACAACCATTGATAACATAGGTTTAAACGGTATTGGTGAAGATTATAGTCGTACCATAAAGAATGTCAGTTATATCCCGACTACAGATGTTGTTGGATTAAATTTAAGTTTTAACCGAGTCAACCCAAGTGTGATTAGTTATTTGGATTTTATTACCATCAATGCCAAGCGACAATTATCTCTAACAGGTAATCAAATGAATTTCTCAAATCTCGCTTCAGTAGCAAGTGGTAACATAACAAAATTCTTTGTTGATAATATGGGGGCAAACGCTTCTGTTTGGGAAATTACTGATCGACAAGTACCTAAAAATATTCCAGGAAGTTTAGTTGGGACTACCTTTGATTATACCGTTGAGACAGATACGCTTCGCGAGTTTGTAGCCATAGATAATCAATCCTATTTTACACCAACAAAAGTAGGGTCGGTTGGGTATCAAAACCTACACTCCTTGCCTCAAGCGGATTACATAATATTAACGCACCCGACATTTGTCTCTCAGGCCAATAGGTTGGCTAATCTGCACAGAGACAAAGGCTTGTTGGTTCATGTGGTCACTCCAGATAAAATCTACAATGAGTTTTCATCGGGTATGCAAGACCCTACGGCGATACGTTTTTTCGTCAAAATGTTTTATGACCGAGGAATGCAAAACTCGACTAAACTGCCTAAACATTTGCTGCTATTCGGCGATGGTGTTTTTGACCCAAAAAACAGGGTGTCTGACCAAAATTTCATTCTTACCTATCAGGTCGAAACCAGTGAAAATCACATTTCTGCATTGGTTACGGATGACTACTTTGGAATGTTGGACGACGATGATGCATTCTCAACAAATGATTTATTGGATATTGGTATAGGTAGATTGTTAATTTCTAGCACAACAATTGCCGTTCAGCAGGTGGATAAGATTCAGCATTACATGAAGAATGGTTCTGATTATTATACTAATCCCGGTGATTGTGATTGTCTTACTGAGCAAGTAAGAGAAACATTTGGGGATTGGAGGCTGAAATACGTTCAAATAGCCGATGATGAAGAAAATGGTTATTTCATAGACGTTGATGCGGAAAGACAAGTCGAAATAGTTGAAAATTACCGTCGTGAAATGAATGTTGATAAGCTTTATTTAGATGCCTATCAGCAAGTTTCGACTGCAGGTGGACAAAGATTCCCCGACGCCGTCAAAGCCATTAACGACCGAATTAGACGCGGCGCTTTGGTCATTAACTATATTGGGCACGGAGGAGAAGTCGGAGTCGCTGAAGAAAGAGTAATCACAGTGCCCCAAATTTTGAATTGGAAAAATGCGCATGCTCTTCCCTTATTAGTAACTGCAACATGTGAGTTTACCAAGTACGATGATCCCGATAGAGTCTCTGCCGGAGAATGGGCTTCACTTAGTCCAAAAGGTGGTGCTATAGCCTTGATGACAACCTCTCGATCGGTTTACTTCAGTGTGAACTCTGCAACGGGTTATTCCTTTTTTGAAGAAGTGTTTAGGCTAGGTAGTGATTCTTTACCCCGTACTTTTGGCGAAATCATACAAAGCACAAAAAACAACATTGGTTCCGTATCCGACAACAAGCGAAGCTTTACCTTGATTGGAGACCCTGCTCTTCGGATTGCTCTTCCTCAGACTAGATTTGTTTTAGATAGCATGTATAGAATTGGTTCGACCAACCAATTTGACACCATTAGAGCTTTGGACAAAATCGTAGTTGTAGGTCATGCTGAAGATGTTTTTGGAAACCAATTGACTGGATTTAATGGTTTGGTTAGTCCGACAATCTACGATAAGCCCAAGACTTTAACTACGTTGGGACAGGACGATGGTTCGCCAGTAATCCCTTTTCAATTACAAAAAAACGCACTTTATAAGGGGCAGGCTACTGTGAAAAACGGAACATTTAATATGGAATTTATTGTTCCGAAGGACATAGACTATAATTTCGGAAACGGAAAAGTGAGTATTTACGGACACAACAACGTAGTCGATGGTATGGGAAGAAATGAGCTAATTGTTGTTGGGGGAATTAACCCAAATGGCATTGCTGATGATCGAGGCCCTGATATCGACTTATTCTTAAATGACGAAAGTTTTGTAAATGGAGGATTAGCAGATGAGAATCCAATTTTTATTGCTAAAGTTTTCGATGAAAACGGAATTAACTCTATTGGTAATGGGATAGGGCATGATATCACGTTGATTTTGGACGGTGAAACCAGTGATCCTTTAATACTTAATGATTATTATTTGGCGGATTTGGACACTTATCAATCAGGTTCGGTAAGGTTTAATTTATCGGATTTGGAAGTTGGACGTCATGTATTGACTTTTAAAGTATGGGATGTAAATAATAATTCTTCGGAGGCTTCGCTAGAGTTTGTCGTGCAAGAACAGCAAAAACCAGAATTATTGCATGTTTTAAATTATCCAAATCCGTTTACGACTGCGACGAAATTTTTCTTTGAGCACAATCAAATAAACCAGTCCATTGAGGCTCAAATTCAGGTCTTTACTGTTTCTGGGAGGTTGGTGAAAACAATAAATCAATACGTTAACACCAGTGGATACAGAAGTGAAGGAATAAACTGGGATGGTCTCGATGATTTTGGGGATCAATTGGCTAAAGGCGTTTATATTTATCGCCTTAAAATAGAAACGGAGCAAGGAAAAGCTGAAAAAATTGAAAAATTGGTTATTTTAAAATAATTGCACAATAAAAAATACTTCTTTCCGTATATTTGTTGACACAATATAGTGTTGGATCAAAAAACAATCATGTTTAATAAAATTGCCGCAACGGTTTTCGCCTTATCAATCTTTTCAGTATTTGCTCAAAAAGGAGCGTCGACTGATGATTTACAGCTAAACGCCATAACTACTGCTCTTCCTTTTATGTCTATTAATCCTGATTCAAGAGGTGGAGGTATGGGAGACGCTGGTACTGCATTAAGCGCAAACTCAACTTCCGTTTATTGGAATACCTCTAATCTTATTTTTGCAGAAGAAGATGCAGAGATTGGAATTTCTTACGTGCCTTGGCTTAGACAATTGACCAACGACATTCACCTTAGTTATTTGTCAGGTTACTCTAAGTTGAGTGATAGACACGTTGTAGGTGGTGCGTTAAGGTATTTTAGCCTCGGAAGCATTACCTACACGGATGATAACGCCAACATTTTAAGAGAAGACAAGCCGAGTGAATTTGAATTCACAGGAGCATACGCTTTTCGACTTACCGATAAAATGGCCATTGGTTTAAATGGTAAATTTGCTTATTCAAATCTAACAGGTGGATTAACGACGGCAGGAATAGATTCCAAGCCAGCCATTGCCGGTGCAACGGATGTATCATTTACTTATTTTAACGAAGACGCTCGTTACGGTTCAAACAACGGTAGCTATACTTTTGCGGCTACTTTAAACAATGTTGGTAATAAGGTTTCTTATTCTTCATCTGCTAAAAGAGATTTTATTCCAATGACCCTTAAGCTAGCCAACGCATTGAAATTTGACCTTGATGACTACAATAGTTTAACATGGGCTTTCGAATTACAAAGATTATTAGTTCCTACTCCTCCAATTTATCGTGACGGTGACCTTGTTTCAGGTAAAAATAATGATGTTGGTGTGATTACTGGACTTCTTCAATCTTTTTCTGATGCGCCCGGAAAAATTGCAAAAGACGAAAATGGAGATGAGGTTAAAAACGACGACGGGACCTACCAAATTGTAAAAAACTCAAAATTTAAAGAAGAACTAGCTGAAATAAACATTGCAACTGGTTTTGAATACATTTACAACAATACCATTGCGATTAGAACGGGTTTGTTCTACGAATCTCCATCTAAAGGGGGAAGACAATTCTTCAATGCAGGCGTTGGGTTAAAATACAACTCTTTTAGAATAGATGTTTCCTACTTAGGTGCTCTTGGTGGAAGAAATAGCCCTCTAGCCAATACTTTGCGCTTTACGCTAAGATTGGTGCTGGGAGACAAAAAAGCATAATATGAATATTCGAATTGGTTTTGGTATCGACGTTCATCGTTTAGAAAAAGACTACCCGCTATGGATTGGAGGGGTAAAGTTGGAATCTGAACTCGGAGCAGTTGGCCATTCCGACGCGGATGTGCTCTTGCATGCAATTTGTGATGCTCTTCTTGGAGCGGCAAACCTTAGAGATATCGGTTTTCACTTTTCAGATACAGACCCTAAATACAAAGGCATAGACAGTAAGATTCTTCTAAAAGAGGTCGTTAGGCTTATTGAAGAAAAGAACTATTACGTAGTAAATATTGACTGTACGGTTGTATTAGAAAAGCCAAAAGTGAATCCACATATCGAGAAAATGGCAGCTATTATTGCAGGAATCCTGAAGGTAGAACTTGATTGCGTTTCGCTAAAAGCTACAACCCACGAAACTGTTGATTCCTTTGGCGAACAAAGAGCAATCAAAGCGTATTGCTCTTTACTCTTGAATAAAAAGTAAATCCCAGCTTGCATTCTTGGCGTTAATAAAGTTATTTCACTATTTTTGATTTAAGAATTTTTTATTCTCTCAAAATCTCATTTTAGACAACAATATGAAGGTGAATCCGAAATATGCTTCCAAAGAAGCCTTGTTAGAATTATACAATAAACCCCTATTAGAGCTGGTTTTTGAAGCAGCAACGCTACATAGACAATACCACAATCCAAGAGAAGTGCAAATGTCATCTCTTTTGAGTATCAAAACGGGTGGTTGTCCTGAAGACTGCGGCTACTGTCCTCAAGCAGCTAGATATCACACAGATGTTGAGGCGCAGAAATTGATGAGCGTGGAGTCTGTTATCGAACAAGCAACCAATGCTAAAAACAACGGTTCATCTCGACTTTGCATGGGCGCTGCTTGGAGAAACGTTAGAGACAACAAAGACTTCGATTCTGTAATCGAAATGGTACAAGCGGTCAACGACCTGGATATGGAAGTTTGCTGTACTTTGGGTATGTTAAATGAGAATCAGGCTGGAAGATTAAAAAATGCAGGACTTTATGCTTACAATCACAACCTAGATTCTTCCAAAGAATTTTATAAAGACATCATCTCAACTCGCGAGTACGACGATAGATTAAAAACCATAGATAACGCAAGAAAAGCAGGTATTTCTGTTTGTTCGGGCGGTATAATCGGCATGGGAGAAGCAGTGGAAGACAGAGTCGGTTTGTTGTATAGTTACATGGAAATGGAAACTCCACCTGAGTCTATTCCAATCAATGCACTTGTGGCAGTGGAAGGAACGCCTTTGGAAGAGCAAAAACCAATCGAACAATGGGAAATGATAAGAATGGTTGCTACCTCTCGTATTGCTTTTCCTGAATCGGTTGTTAGGCTTTCAGCTGGACGTACAAAGATGAGTATGGAAGGACAAGCACTTTGTTTTATGGCGGGTGCTGGATCGATTTTTGCCGGTGATAAATTATTAACGACTCCTAATCCTGAATTCAACGAGGATAAAGAAATGTTTAGAATTTTGGGATTGGTGGCTAAAGAGCCATTTGCTGATGGAGAAAAACCAGAGACGCATCCAGACGAGATTATTTTAGAAAGAAAGAAAAAAGAAGCGTTGCGCGCGGCAGAATTGGCTGAGGCAAAAATGAAAATAAAAGATCCGAATTTCGAACCGAGAAAAGTTAGCGTAGAAAACTAATGGATCAAAAGTTAATCGGTAAGCTGGATAAAAGAATAGAAGAGGGGACATATCGTTCCCTTTCTTCGTTTGAAGGCCATGTTGATTTTTGGTCAAATGACTATTTGGGGTTTGCGAAAAAAGATTTTCCGATTTCAAAAAGTGAGGGTGGAACAGGCTCAAGATTGATTTCTGGAAATTCTTCGGCAGCTGAAAAATGCGAAGAAACTTTGGCCCACTTTTTTGAAGTGGAATCCGCATTGGTTTTTAATTCTGGATACAACGCAAATCTGGGTTTTTTTGGATGCATTCCTCAAAAAGGCGATACCGTTATTTACGATGCAAAAATTCACGCAAGCGTAAAGGACGGATTGCGGATTTCTTTTGCTAATTCGCATTCTTTCATACACAACGATTCTCAAGATTTAAAAAAGAAAATCAAACAAGCCGAGGGGACAGTTTATGTCGTTGTTGAAGCTCTTTATTCTATGGATGGTGACATGGCGCCCTTGGGAAGGATACATGAGGTGTGTCAAGAAGAAAATGCCTACTTAATAATAGATGAAGCTCATTCTTGCGGAGTTTACGGTCAAGCCGGAAAGGGAATTTCTGGATTACTTCAAAATGACTCTAAAGTTTTGGCGAGAATTGTGACTTTTGGAAAGGCGTATGGCTGGCACGGAGCTGCCGTGTTGTGTTCGACAAAATTGAAAGAATTCTTAATAAATTTTTCTCGCCCATTCATATACACCACTGCATTACCTGCTTCTGATTATGAGCAAATTGAACTTCGAGTGACAAGCAATGATGTGATTGACCAACAAAATAGGCTTCATCAAAACATTCAATTTTTTAGAGAGAATTTTCAGCATAAAGATCTTGTTTCTGAAGTGAACTCTCCCATTCAGATCCTGCGTTTTTCTACCAATAAAAATCTGGAAGCAAGGACTAAAAAAATATTAGATAGAAAAATGGCCATAAAACTCATTCTCGCTCCCACCGTTAAAGCGGGTGATGAAGGTCTGCGAATTTGTATTCATAGTTTTAATACCGAATCGGAAATCTTAGCGCTTATCAAATGCCTCAATTCTTAAAACATCATTCAATCAACTCCCAAACACTCTTATACATCCCGTTGTTTTCAACGTAATCTAAAAATGCACCAAAGAAAGCATCAGTGCCAATAGTTGTGCTATCACCTATCACAATGAGCCTGGATTGAGCTCTAGTCATCGCAACATTCATTCTTCGGTAATCTGATAAAAAACCGATGTTTTGTTCGTTGTTTGACCTTACCAAGGAAAGGATAACAGTATCCATTTCTTGTCCTTGATAGCTGTCTATTGTGCTTATACGCGTCGTTTTGGGGAGCAATTCCTTGAGTAGGGTTACTTGACCTGAGTAAGGACTCAAAACGGCACATTTTTCAAGGTTTACACTTTCGTTTGCGATGATTTTCTCGATGGCATGTGCTTCTTCTGGATTGATGAGAGAACCGCCGTTCTCGGGCTTTTGTTCGACATAATCCGCCCCAGCGGAATCATAAAAAATTAAACTTTCGTCATTTTCTGGTTTAACAGATTCTAACCTGTTTTGATAAAATTGAGCGCTGGAAAAGTCGGCGATTGTCTTTGGCATTCTGTATTGCAAAGGCAAAAAGAAAATTGGATAGTTAAGCGGTAAGAATCGTTCGAGCGCAGAAATATTCAATCCTAGTTTAGCGGCTTCTTTGGAAAGAATTGTTGGCGGCAATTGAAACGGGTCACCTGCAAGTACCACGGACTTAGAAAACGGAAACAAAGCCCAAGCCAACGGTTCTATACATTGCGCCGCTTCGTCGATAACGAGAAGATCAAAAGAATCGTAATCAAAATACTGATCAAGAATCGCTACTGGAGTACCTACAATTACAGAGGAGGATTCAAGCCATTTGCTTTCCGTATGTCTTTTGACAGATTTGATTTCCTTGCGGAGGTTATTGACTTCTTTGAAGAGAAGGGATCTTTGTTCGCGTTCTGATTTACCAAAACTCCTTTTGTATTGCAAGGCCATTTTTCTCAATTGATCGGCTTGAATTTTAAGCCTTTTCAAATCTTTTATCTCCTTGCTGGATATCCATTTTCCTTCGAGGGTATGTTCGTAAATATCTTCACGAGATTTGGTTGAATTTCCGATCCTTACAACACTTAGATGTTTGGCGATTTGTGAAGTAAAATGATCAACTGCCGCATTGCTGGGAGCGCTGACTAAGATTCGCTTTTTGTTTTTGGCAAGTTGTCTTACCAACTCTACCAAGGTGGTTGTTTTTCCTGTTCCTGGAGGTCCGTGTATTATTTTAAGTCCTTCAGAATCCATACACCCTTCAACCGCCTTTAGTTGGCCTTCATTAAGAGTTGGATTAAATGGGGTTTTTAGTTCTTCTTTTTGCCCAGTATTTTCTGACAATCGTTTTGCTAAATCTTCAATTTGATCTTGTTTCAGCGCTTTGCGCATGATTTCGAGTGTTCTGAAATCGGGAGCTATTTTTATACCGACATTTCCATTTTCCAACCAATCCGGGAAGTCAGGTGCAAAGATTCTTACTTC
>JBLIKY010000058.1:0-11760 GCA_047637535.1 Lentimonas sp. | reverse complement strand
ATTGGATTAAAACTTCAATATTCTCTTCCCACGATTCTTTGAAGGATTTGAAATTCGTGGCTTTGATATTCACCAATCCCGAAGCGTCAGATTTTGGTGTTTGCACAACGTCTTTATAAAACTCACGTGTTTCTGGAGATAATTTTTGACTTAGGGAAGAGAAAAGGTTATTGTTGAATTCAACAATTTCACTCGCGGATCTCCAGTTAAATTCGAGATTTGTTTTTTCGCCTAATTGTTCAAAATAAGCTGATTTTTCGGCAAGTCCAACCTCATTATCAGGATTGTAAATCTCTGGCAAGGCTACAAATTGCTGTGCCAAGCCATTCTTAAAGCGATAAATAGATTGTTTCGGGTCACCAACAATAAAGTTCAACTGATTTTTTGAAATCCCTTCATAAACTAGGGGAACCAAATTCAACCATTGCATGCGAGATGTATCCTGAAATTCATCCAATAAATAATGGTCATATCGATTGCCTAACCTTTCGTACAAAAATGGTGCGTCTTCGTTCTGAACCAATTCTCCAATCATATCATTAAACTCAGATATTCTAATGATTTGTTCGTCCTTTCTCAACTGATCCAATTGCTTGGCAATAACCCTCAAAAGCGACAGGTTGTAATAGTTTTTCCGTAAGGTTTCCAGATGATAAATTTCTTCAAAGAATCCTTGTCGTTTTTCTAATAATGAAGACAATGCGTGACACAGTTCTGTAAATTCTGGATGCTTTTCTAGTAATTCATCGAGCTTTTTAACGGATGATGGTGTAAATAATTTATCCTGTAATTCTGTCAAGTCATCAACTATAATTTTATCTATGCTTTTAATAAAATTGGTCAGTCCTTTAGTTTCATGCAACGAAGGGAGTAAATGTATGCAGAGTTCTTTAACGGGCTTGTGCAATTCAGTATAATCTTGTTTTACCTTTTTGAGGTCTTGAAGTAATCTCCAATACCCTTTATCGTCCGGTTCCGTCTTTACCAACTCATCAACCAACTCTCGATTTTTTTCGCTTTTTATGACCTTGGTGAAATCGATTAAACTGTTCTTAAAATCCCATTTTTCACCATCCTCTAGGTTGCTTTTTGAGTATTCTAAAGCAAGTTTCGAGATCGTCTCATTGCCCAGAGTTCCAATATTCTGAAGCAATTGGTCGATGACCTTTTCAATTATATCATCTTCGTTGATTATCACTTCAAAATCGGCTGATAAATTAAAGTCCCTGCTAAAACTTCTAATCAGGCGTAAATTGAACTTGTCAATGGTCATGATTTTAAATTCTTCATAGTTGTGAAGAATTTGCTTGAGAAGTATTTTAGATTGATTTCGTATTTCGATTTCTGATAAGTCGACATTCTTTTTAAGTTCAGAAATTAAGTTTTTCGATTTCTTTGGGTCCTCTTCTTCAAAGCTTAAAATAGTCAAAGCGTCAATTACCCTTGATTTCATCTCAAAGGCCGCCTTATTGGTAAAGGTCATGGCTGAGATGTAAGCAAATGGGTGAGTTTTTTCACTTGAGAACAATAATTCCAAGTAGGTCAGTACAAGTCGGTAGGTTTTTCCACTCCCGGCAGAAGCACTTACAACTTGAAGAGGTTTACTAAGAATAATATCCATACCTTAAATTTAATAATATTAATTGCTAGGCGATAGTTTCCAAACTAAAACCCGCTTTTAAACGTTATATAATAGAAACCTTTTGATTAACTTTGAATATGCGATACTTTATATTTGTTTTTGCCTTGATTTTTCTTGCTTCTTGTAAAAAAGACAATGCGGGTGACGACGTATTAATTGACAATGGAGGAGTAGAAGTTCCGCCACTTTATATCTGGAAACCAGTTGTTGGTGGGACTCCTTATTCCATTGAAGAGGTTATCGTAAACACAACGAATAATTACAGATACTTTTTTACAGATATTCGAATATTGACAACGAACATAACGGCTCAAACAGAATTAAAAGGTTCTGCTCTATTTGATTTCGCGAAGGATCACATTACTATAGCAGAACTAAACAACAACCCCGACATGTCCTCAATTGGATTTAATATCGGTGTTCCAGATTCTGTCAATCACCTTGACCCATCAACTCATCCTACAAATTCTGCATTAAACATTAGTAACGCAAGTGATATGCATTGGGGCTGGAACCCAGGATACATTTTTGTCAAACTGGAAGGAAGAGTTGACACAACGGACAATGGAATAGATGATTTCAATTATGCTTTTGCCTACCATATAGGCGGAGATGATTTATTTAAATCGCTTTCTTCAATTGTTCCTATTAAAGTTTCGGGAAGTGAGAATTATTATAACAATATCGAATTAAGAAAACTTTTTGATGACCCTTTGAGTCCAATCAACTTAAAGGATAAAAGTTCAACCCACTCTAGTCCGGGTGATTTTCAATTTGCTTCCAAATTGATTAATAACCTTGTTAATGCTTTTGAATGAAATGGATACTCTTTGCCTTCGGTTTTGCTGCGCTTTGTTCATGTAACAAAGGAGAAGTGAGTCCCATGGCAAGGCCTTATAAGCTGAGTATCCCTTCCCATTTTCCACAAATGATAATTCCTAGTGATAACCCGCTTACGGTGGAAGGAATTACTTTGGGTAAACGATTGTTTTTTGAGAAAAAACTAAGCGGAGACAACACTTTGGCTTGTGCGGGTTGTCATGAACAATCCTCAAGTTTTTCAGATTCTCGACGATTTTCAAAAGGCATAGACGGCATAGACGGAAAAAGGCAATCAATGACCTTGGTAAATTTGGGCTTTCAACAAAACTTTTTCTGGGACGGAAGGGCATTGACCTTAGAGGATCAAATCCTTCAGCCTGTCCCAGATCCGATAGAGATGCATCAGAGTTGGACCAACGCGGTTGTTAAACTTAAAGAAGTGCCGAGCTATCGACAGGAATTCTTTAATGCCTTTGGAACAGATCAAATTGATTCTGTGCTTGTTGCTAAAGCTATGGCTCAATTTTTGCGAACATTAATATCAGGAGTTTCAAAATACGATGCGATGTACAGGTTTGCTTATAATTTGCCTTTAAATCCAAAGGAGCAATCACTGCTAAGTGAAGTGACCAACGAGGAGTGGGCAGGTTATGATTTGTTCAACTCTTTGAATGGAGGCGATTGCTTTCATTGCCACAATGGACCTTTGATGCAAGTATTTAAGTTTTCAAACAACGGACTCGATGAGCAGTTCAGTGATTTAGGTCGAGGAGAAGTAACAAAAAACCCGAGTGATTATGGGAAGTTTAAAGTACCTTCCCTAAGAAATATTGCTGTGTCGGCACCCTATATGCACGACGGAAGATTTCAGACTTTAGACGAAGTAATTAATCACTATTCGAGCGGCATTCACCAGAGTGCGACAATTGACCCTTTGATTGAGTTTGCTAGTCAAGGAGGGGTACAGTTGACCCTTGAGGAAAGGGGGTTAATTAAGAAATTTCTTTTCACTTTAACTGATGAAGAGTTCTTAAATAACCCTAAATTTACAATGCAAGAATAAGCTTACAATTTTTGATGTAAGTCTTGCGTCTAATTAAACAGACACATAGTCATAGGTATGATGGAAGAAAGAAGGTTAACCACAGAAGAAAAGGCGTTAAAAATCAATTTAACACCTGATATTTATGGTTGTTTCGCGGAGATTGGAGCCGGCCAAGAGGTTGCGGCCAATTTTTTTAAAGCTGGAGGGAGTTCAGGCACCATCGCTTTCTCTCAATCTGCGTATGACATGAAAGTTTCCGATGCACTTTACGGAGAAGCATCGAGATATGTTTGCCAAGAGAGATTGGTAACCATGATCGAGACAGAATTTGATACAATGAATACTCGATTGCCTGAAAAATCAAAAGAATCTCGATTCTTTAGTTTTTGTAATACAGTTGAGGCACTTAATTACCACAAAACAAATCAAGGACACGGTTGGATCGGAATTCGTTTTCAAATGGAGGTTAACGGACCAGCAAATGACGTGATTCTTCACGTAAAAATGCACGACAATAGTCACCGAGCTCAACAAGATGCATTGGGTATTTTGGGTGTAAACTTGATTCATGCCTGCTTTTTTCAGCACCACAACATGGATCAATTCATACAAAGCATTATCCACAGACTCCCTCGAGAAAGAGTGGAAATAGATATGTTGAAGGTTTCTGGTCCAAGCTTTAATGAAACAGATAATAGAATTTTAGCATTAAACCTCGTTAAAAGAGGAATGACTGATGCTACCATGTTTGATTTGGGAGGTAATGTTCTTCAACCAGCAACTGCACTTTACAAAAGAAATATTCTTTTAGTAAGAGGTAGATTTAGACCCGTTACCAAAGTTCATATCGATATGATTGAAACGGGTACGAAACAGTTTATGCAAGAAAAGGGTGTTTTGGAAGAAAACGTAAGCGTTATTTTCGAATTGACCCTGAAAGACCTTACCGCCGATGGTAAAATATCAGATAAAGATTTTGTTGATAGAGCCGAATTATTAGGTTCGCTTGGCTATACAGTTATGATCTCCAATTACCTTAAACACTACAAAATGGTGGATTATCTCGGCTCAATCGCTCGAGGTAGAAAAATGGGTGTTATTCTAGGGGTTTATAATCTACATACCATTTTTGACGAAAGATATTACGACAATCTTCCAGGCGGATTGCTTGAAGCTTTTGGTCGTGGATTTGGACACAACGTAAAATTGTTTGTCTATCCAGCAAATAATGTGGAAAACGGGGAATTGTACACTTTGCACAATATTAACTTGGCTGTGCATTTGGCTGGACTTCTTCAATACATGAAAGACAACAATAAATTGGCACCAATTGAAGGTTATGACGCTAGATTATTGGGCATTTTGTCGGATGATGTGCTTTCAAAAATCAAAGCAGGCGCTTTAAGCTGGGAAGAAGATGTTCCTGATGCGGTAGCCAAAGCGATAAAAAAATTCGAGCTTTTCGGCTATAAAAAAGCGAAAAAAGTAAGCTTGGCACACAAATAGTCTGCTTCCTTTCTTGGCCAGTATTTAGATAATATAGTTATATCGGATTTTGTCTAGTCTAATTTAAGTTCTTATCAATGTATTACGAAAGGTCTTACTAAATATATAATTAGTAATCTTTGGTATGCAATCTTGTATTTCGTAAAACCAAATTACCTATCAACCCAACGAACTATTTCAGAGTAAGCGAGTCACAATATGCTCAGACGATTATAATCTTTTTGTACATCAAGACAACAAGGTTGCCGTTATTCAAAACTATAAACTTGAGGGCGGTTGCCTCAGTAGTTTTGGCCTTTGTAATCATTGTTGGTTTGATCGTTTTCACCGTAGCTGCGGCTTCGGGCTCTTGCCTTTGAAAACGAGAAAAACCGACTTTATCTGGGCATTGGTCCAACCTATATTTATAGAGAATCATGGACACGCTTCGAAGAAATTTACAATTCTTCAGGATGGTTTAACGTTTCTCAAACCAAAAATTTTGGTGAGATTCAGCATAAGTTCGTCTGGTACGGTATAGACATCGAGTATGATCGTATTCTAGATGAGCACAATTCCTTGACTTTTTCTTGCACACCGGGTGTACCTTTGGCGATAATTCTTTCTGTTGGATGGAAATACAGGTTTCAGACCGAAAAATTCACTTACAATCGTCCCGTCGCGCCTCGAAAATAATGCGTATTTTTCGGATTCACTTTTAGACAATGTCGCAGATAAAAAACGCACAAATAAGGTATCGAATCATAGACCGATGCATTGGCAACAAGTACAAAGCCTTTCCTTCAAAGCAAAATTTAAGGGAGGCATGTGAAGAAGCCTTGTTCGGAAGTATAGATGGAGATAACATCTGCGATTCTACAATCGAAAAAGACCTTTTTGCTATGCGTATGGATCACGACGCTCCTATCAAATACTCCAAAAGAGAAAGAGGTTATTACTATGATGATGAAAATTACAGCATCGATAAAATCCCGTTGACAAGTGAGGACATCAATGCCATTCAGTTTGCGGTAAAAACACTTTCTCAATTTAGAGATGTGGCCATGTTTCAGCAGTTTGGAAATGCAATTGATAAAATTGTTGATCGAGTTTCTATTTCTAAGAATCCTGCTGACGAACAAATAGTCTCTGTCGTTCAATTTGAATCAGGCGCCAAGGTTACCGGAAATCAATTTCTTCCTAAATTCTTTGAAGCAATACAGAACAAAAAACTGGTCATTTTTGACTACACAAGCTTTGCGACCAATAAGATGAAGCTACGGACGGTTGCACCGCTTCTTCTTAAAGAATATAAAAACAGGTGGTATTTGATTTGCGAGGATCAGGAAAAGATGAAAATCATTACCTATGCTTTAGAGCGAATGGACAAAGTCTTGGTTACGGATCAAAAAATGGTGATGCCAGATAATTTTGAACCCAAGAATTTCTTCAAACATACTATTGGAATTACGACCCACGATGCTTTGCCCGAAAAGATTTTGTTTAAAGCCAACAATTTGGCGTCAAAATACATTCAATCGACACCTTTTCACAGCAGTCAAAAATTAGTAAAAGAGGGTAAGAAACGGACAACCTTTTCTTTAAAGGTGATTATAACAGAAGAATTAATTAGAGAATTATTAAGCTATGGTGGCGAAGTCGAAGTTGTTCAGCCACCCGTTCTTAGGGAAAAACTCACCAATCGAGCACTCGACATGGTAAAAATATACGATTTATAAAATGGAATTATCTACACAATTGACCGATGGAGTTTTAACCTTAAAGCTCAATAGACCACAAGTTTTCAATTCTTTCAATAAAGCCTTGGCTATGGAATTGCAAGATCAATTAAGAAAGGCAGAGAAAAATGATGAGGTAAGATGCATCGTATTGACAGGAGAGGGCAAAGCATTTTGTGCAGGACAAGATTTAGCGGAGGCAACCGACCCAAACGGACCCGACCTAAAATCAATTGTAAAAGATCACTACAATCCAATCATAGAATTAGTAAGAAACATTGAAAAACCAATTATCGCAGCTGTCAATGGTGTTGCAGCAGGAGCAGGAGCAAACATCGCTTTAGCTTGTGATATCGTCTTGGCCAAAGAAAGCGCGAGTTTTATACAAGCCTTCTCAAAAATCGGATTGATCCCTGATTCCGGTGGAACCTTTATGTTGCCACGTTTGGTCGGCTGGCAAAAAGCCAGTGCCTTAATGATGACAGGGGAGAAAGTAGGCGCAAAAGATGCCGAAGCGATGAACATGATTTACAAAGCCATAGCAGATGAATCTTTCGAAGAAGAAGTGCTGAAACTATCAAGTTCAATGGCCAAAATGCCAACCTATGGATTGGGATTAACCAAAAAAGCCCTCAATGAATCTTTTACCAATAACTTGACCCAACAATTATCGGTAGAAGGAACCCTTCAAACTCAAGCCGGTTCGTCCTACGATTTTAAAGAAGGAACAACTGCTTTCTTAGAAAAGAGAAAACCAAACTTCCAGGGGAAGTAATAACTTAGAGTCTATCTTCTCCGTCAACTGACGGAGAGGACCGAGGAGGAGGAAAACCAAATCAGAAATCAGAAATTCAAAGTTTCCCATTTCTGATTTTACCCCTTTGTATATTTAAAGTTTTTCCCGAAATTAGAGTAGCTACAATAATTACTACTAATGAGTGAAAATCTAAAATCCCGAACCAAGGAGTTTTCTCTATCTATCATTAATTTGGTTGAGAAAATGAACTATTCCATAACGAATAAAGTAATTGCCAATCAATTGCTCCGCTCAGCAACCTCCGTTGGAGCCAATTATCGAGCAGCAACTCGCGCCAGAAGTGATCGAGAGTTTATTGCTAAATTGAGAATAGTTTTGGAAGAGGCAGATGAGACCTGCTTTTGGCTTGAAATAATTGAATCCAAAAAATGGATGGATGTGAAAAACGAACTAAAAGAAGCAAACGAGTTAACCGCTATTTTTGTGACAAGCATTAAAAAGATGAATAATAAATTGTAATCGTTAAAAATGACAAGAAGACTTAAGATTCGATCACATCTCCCACTTCACCCTTCTTATTTATTTCCTTTTCCTTCTTATTTCTTCCTTCTTATTTCTAACTTTACCCCATGAAAATAGGCATCCTAGGAGCCGGAACCATGGGTTCAGGCATAGCACAAGTAGCAGCACAAAACGGACACGAAACAATTCTCGTTGATGTTAACCAAGAAATGCTGGACAAAGCAGAGACTAATCTGAACAAAATTTTATCTCGCTTGATTGAAAAAGGAAAAATTACAGAAATAGACAAAGGCGATATTCAAGGAAGAATTTCCTATTCTACTGAGATGACCGACTTCAAAGGCAGTGGATTAATAATCGAAGCCATTGTTGAGAAAATTGAAGTCAAACATGCCGTCTTCGCAAAAATGGAGTCCATCGTTTCTGGTGATTGCATTTTAGCTTCCAATACTTCTTCTTTATCGATTGCATCCATAGGATCGGCGCTTAAAAAATCGGACCGTATTATAGGCATACACTTCTTTAACCCAGCACCACTTATGCCGCTAGTAGAGATTATTCCATCAATACAGACAACAGTGGCCACTTTGCAAAAAGCAAAATCACTAATTGACTCATGGGGAAAAACAACCGTAGTTTGTAAAGACACTCCCGGATTTATTGTCAACCGAGTAGCTCGACCTTTTTATGGTGAAGCTTTAAGAATTTATGAAGAAGGTATCGCGGACTTCGCAACCATCGATTGGGCAATGACAGAAATCGGAGGTTTCAAAATGGGACCTTTTACCCTTATGGACTATATAGGTAACGATGTAAACTACGCAGTAACCGAATCCGTCTTTGCTGCATTTTATTGTGACCCAAGATTTAAACCTTCTTTTACGCAAAAAAGACATTCCGAAGCAGGCTTTTTAGGGAGAAAGTCAGGACGTGGTTATTTTGATTATGCAGAAGGAGCAGTTCAACCCGAACCAAACAAAGACCGAGTCTTAGGTCAACAAATAGTCGATCGTATTTTAGCCATGTTGATCAACGAAGCCTACGACGCGGTATTTATGCAAGTCGCTTCTCCAGAAGACATAGACAAAGCCATGACCAAAGGAGTCAATTACCCCAAAGGACTTTTAGCTTGGGCGAAAGAGATTGGTGAGAAAGTGGTTTTGGAAAGACTTCAAGTACTTTTTGAAGAATACGGAGAAGATCGTTATCGACCAAACCCTCTATTAAAAAGAGCTTGTAGATGAAATTCATTCTTTACCTCGGGAGTCATTCTCGAGGTTTTTTTTGGTATATTTGCTTGATAGCTAATACTAAAAACTTAATGAAATACTTATTACTTCTTTCCATTTTCCTATCCTTATGTAATTTCGACAGTTATAGTCAAACCGATAAAACTGTTATTGTTTATAAGGATAGCGAAGCCTTTCAAGGAGGGTTAACGAAACATTTTAAATTTATAAATGACAGTGTCGGGTTAATTATCGACAGACAATTACCTAATAGAGGATTCATTCGTATCCATTCTACAAAAAATGGCGGGTCAACTTGGAATCTTGCAATTTTAGATTCCACCTCTTGTATTGATGATATAATTTGGGTTGATCCGGATACCGTCTTTTTATTTGGGAGATCAATATCCTATGGTTGCTCTACGCCGAGCGGAACATCAAGTGCTGCTACTTTTTTGCGTCCTATGATGGCGGCGTCACATGGAATAAAAAATTAGTTTTTGGTGCCTGTGAAGATCATGATGGTGTTGAAAATATTGCTTTTTTAAACAGTAAAATTGGGCTGTTAGGATTGGAAAAGTCTAAATATAATTTTGGTTATCGTAAGGGATACTATTTGACGAAGGATGGTGGAGATTCTTGGACCCAAATTGACTTACCTGAGGATACTGAGTTTATATCTAATGGATTTGAGTTTTTGTTTTCAACACTGAATGCAACCTATAAGGTTGATGCAAATGGATCGCTCGGTAACGGGGCAAGTGATTATAAGCATTGCGTTCGCGAAGACTTTGACGCATTATATTACTTAAGAAAACTTGTACAGAATGACACGCTTTTTTCAAGTTACTATGGTGATTGTGGGATAGATTTGGGTTATTCTGAAGAAGTGTTTTCAGTTTTAGCAATCAATAATGATGTTTTAACTCCAAAGGAGGTAATTCATTTTACCGAGAAGAATAATGTAAACTCATGGACTAGCGTTACTCCAAATCGACGTTATGGCGGTATTCGTTTTGGATATATGTCGAATGATTTAGACTCCTTTTACTATATGGTGCCTCCTAAAAAATCATCTAACCCCTTGATTGATTACAGTTATGGTGAATTTAATTCTCAGTATTTTAACGACACCTTAGGATACCATCTTGGTGTTTTGAATGATACATTGGTCTTGTTAAAAATAAACGGGAATCAAGGAATTCTTAACGCCGTGTCGTCAGGTAAGCAATTGAAATCTGTGGGTATTGACATTTTGGAAATTGACTCAAAAGTAATTTGTTATCCCAATCCTGCGATTAATATTATAAATATTTCAGGTCTCAACCCCGAATCAGAGTACGAGTTGAATTGCTATAGCATAGAGGGTAAATTGATTTTCACCTCCAAATCAAGTTATTCTGAGAGCTGGTCCCAAAACATAGAGCTCCTTAATGAGGGTATGTACGTCCTTAAGGTTGAAACATCAGACGGGGAAGAAAGTTCATTTTTGAAATTTAGAAAATAGTATGAAAGTAATTGTATTGCTTCTAATTTTGTCTTCTTGTATTGGTTCTTGCATTATCCAACTTGTTCGAGGAAATAGCTATGAATATTTAACTCCAGAAGAAATAACTTTGATTCATGAGTTTAGCAGTTCAGAAAAATTAATTCCAAATCATATCTACCAAATAACGGCAGATGATTTAAAGGTCGAACTTAAAAAACACAATAAATCTTTAGTATATCTTTTTGCAAATGGGTGTAAGTCTGATGATTGCTTACCGATGACTATTGTTTCAAATTACGCAAAGGAGCACAACCTAAAGTTATTTTTAATCATGGTTGATTATTTCAGTTTGGATAAAACATTGAACCAAGAAAGTGGTGAGATGTTTTATTCGATTAAAAGCGGTGAGCTCATTGAGAAAAACAAAAAGTATTTAAAAACGTTTAAAAAATCACTTGGTTATTATGACTTTTCAAACGAAGAGTATCTTGGTGGTTATGTTTTCTTTGAAAAAGATACAATCATAGATATTAAAAGGTCAATATGAATTGAAGACTATCTATTCGACAAGCTTGACGTTTCCCGTTTGACTTCCTGTTTTCTGATCACGTGTGCTGCGCAGCCGATCATTTATTAATTCATTACATTTTTAAATACAACTACTCAGCCTAATTATCTGCACGACTACAATTACTTGAACTAATCGTAAATTCAATTTCTATCGTTGCTATTTGTTTAGTAACATTATTCGTCGGAACACTTTCTTGACAGAAACAAACAAGTGCAAAATTAGTTCAAGCAAACAACACTAAACCAAAGTAAGTTGATCAAACTTACACAGGCGATGGAGAAGCGCACAAAGAAGAATTAAAAATGCTAGATGAGTCAAAGTCATTAATTTTAAGCAGGAAGGATGGTCTAATTACTTGGACACCCAAAGAAAGAAGTACTACAGACAAAAATAGTCAAGCTAAGGCCTCAGTATATACTGCTTCTTGGTGGCAAATCGATACATTCGTTTGCTGTTGTG
>JBLIKY010000057.1:0-11890 GCA_047637535.1 Lentimonas sp. | reverse complement strand
ATCAAACCGATGTACCAGAATACTAATGATACAGAGAGGTAAGTTGAGATTGCGAATACATCCCAAAGAAGTGGGGAGTTAAAGTTAACCCATAAAGAACCGAATTGATTTGGTAAAGGAAGAACCCAGTACCCTAACCATAGACGTCCCATGTGAATCAAAGGGAACAAACCAGCCATAAATACGGCGAAGATTGTCATTGCCTCAGCAGAACGGTTAATTGCCATTCTCCATTTTTGTCTAAACAATAATAGTACGGCCGATATCAAGGTCCCTGCGTGACCAATACCTACCCACCAAACGAAGTTGGTAATATCCCAAGCCCATCCAATGGTTTTGTTTAATCCCCAAACACCTACTCCGGTGCCCAATAGGTATAGTATACATCCAACACCGTATAATCCAATGATTAGTGCGATGGTGAACAAGATATACCACATTTTTGGGGCCTTGTCTTCAATAGGGCGACATACATCTTCGGTCACGTCGTGAAACGACTTGTGACCTAATACGAGAGGCTCTCTAATTGCTGCTTCCTTATGCATTACAATCTAATTTATTACTGATTAATGATGACTCTTTTCAGAACCTTCGTGACTCTCTTTATGCGCTCCATGATGAGCTTCTTCTTTCTGCAAACCAGTAAGAAGTTTATTGTCTTCGTTACGAACTTTAACTTTGTACCATACGTTTGGTTTAACACCAATTTCCTCCAAAGCTTGGTAAGAACGTTTGTCATCAGCGCTCTTACGAACTATTGAATTCAAATCATTCCAGTCACCAACAGTGATCGCATGAGTTGGACAAGCATCAGAACAAGCAGTAGTAACATCACCGTCTTGTACTGGTCTTCCTTCAATTTTAGCCTCTAGCTTACCGGATTGGATACGTTGTACACAGAAAGAACATTTCTCCATAACACCACGAGTACGAACCGTAACGTCAGGATTCAACACCATACGACCTAGGTCATCTTGCGCTGGGTTAATTTCTGTGAATTTTTTGTAAGAAGGGTAGTTAAACCAGTTGAAACGACGCACTTTGTAAGGACAGTTGTTTGCACAGTAACGAGTACCGATACATCTGTTATACGTCATTTGGTTTAGACCTTCATTACTGTGTGTTGTTGCAGCAACCGGACAAACCGTCTCACAAGGAGCGTGGTTACAGTGATGACACATCATAGGCATGTGAATCACTTTCGGGTTTTCTGCAGCTATTTCAGCTTTACTGAAAGAAAAATCGTCTTTGTCTTTACGCAAACCAATTGTAGCCTCTTCATCTGAAGCAAAGTATCTGTCGACACGAATCCAGTGCATTTCACGACCTCTTCTTACTTCGTCTTTACCTACAACAGGTACGTTGTTTTCTGATTGACACGCAATCAAACAAGATCCACAACCGGTACAAGCGTTAAGGTCGACAGTCATACCCCAACGGTGACCGATTTTCTCAACTGGATGTGCATCCCAAAGGTCAAATTCACTTACTGGAGCTTTCACGTGGTTACCGTGTTCGTCCATTTTCTCCAACATATGCGCTGGATTGTAAGCTTCTTTACCTTCTTTATTATAAATATCTAATGTTGTCTCCTTCACAATTGAATGACGAGCCATCACCGTGTGGTGAATTTGTGTCGCAGCAATTGGATAGATTCCGTCAACTTTCTTAATAGTACCAGCAGCTGAATAGCTCATCGTACCATTTTCCATTCCAACGAATGCAAATGCGTTTGCTCCAATTGGAACCGCATTTCCTTTTTCATCAGTTACATACCCACCGTACTCCTTAGTTTGGTAAGCTGCTTTTCCGATTTTTTCGCCGTTTCCACCACGTCCATAACCCAATGCGATACCTACTGTCTCTGGAGCTTGTCCAGGAGAAGGGTAAACTGGCAATGTAATTGATTTACCGTTAACGGTTACCGTTGCCATTTCTAATCCGGTCTCTTGGTCAAAAGTGGTTTGGTAGTTGCCCTCCATCTCTGTCGGGTTCATTGTAATATAGTTGTCCCAAGTTACTTTAGAGATTGGATCTGGTAACTCTTGCAACCAAGGGTTGTTTGCATGAATTCCGATACCAATACCTGCTTTTTGATACAAGTTCACCTCTAACTTAGACGTTTTTTCAAATTTTAATCCAGAAAGCGCCGCTTCGTTGAATGTCGGCACTGTTGCTGCTTGAACTTCTTCATTCGTGCAAGCATTGTGTACTGTCATGTTCCAGAAATCAGTGAAAGTTCCGAATTCTTGATGCGTTGGGTAACCGTTAGTTTCCCATGTTTTTTGGATGCAATCGAAGTAAACTTTAGAATCTTTACCTCCTCTTTGAGCCATTCCTGCCCAAACCATCATTGACTCTTGCGCTGAGGCAGTGTCAAATAAAGGTCTAATTGTCGGTTGAGCAATTGCGTAATGAGATGTCTTAGGGTTGAAATCGTTCCAAGACTCTAAGGCGTGATGCTCAGGTGTGATGTAGTTACAAAGAACTGCAGTCTCGTCTCCGTGACCAGCAAATGAAACAGAACATTTCACTTTCTTCAATGCTTTTCCAAATTCAGTTCCATTTGCTAAGGTGTAAACAGGATTCACTCCGTGGAATAAAACCATGTCTGGACCATTACCAGCGATTACATCTTTTACAAAAGCACTCATTTCCGAATCGTGAGATTGGAACATGTTCACCTTATCGTTTACATTAATTGTCGTATCGTAAGCGCCCAAGACCATGTTTAGCTTATTGGCTAAAACTTGAACTGATGGGTTGTTTGAACCAGCGACAACTAAAGAACAGTTTTTAGATTTTTTCAAAGCTTTGATCGCTTCGTCAGCTACTTTCTTAGTAGAAGCAAGCAATTCAGTTGAAGCCGAAGTAGAAACTCCCATTGCTTTCAACATGTATGCAAGAACGTTTGCCTCTTGAGAAGGTTTAATCATTCCACGCATGTCTGCATTCGAACCAGTAATTGACATATTCGCCTCAAACTGGAAGTGCTTAGACATAAATTCACCATCTGGATTACGACTTGCACCGTATTGAGCTTGGTTTTGAGTTGATAATAACCAAGAACTTAAGAAGTCCGCTCCAACACCAACGATAGTTTCTGCTTTTGAGAAATCATAGTCAGGAATCATAGCCTCACCGAAAGTCATTTCGTTGGCTTTACGCATCCCCGCATAAGATTGTGCGTCGTATTGAATGTGGTTAAACACCCCTTCGCCCAAAGCACTTCCAATTTCTTGGATTAAACCTTGAGTAGAAGGACTAATAACTGTATTTGAAACCAAAGTGATTTTACCTCCTTTGGCAGCTGTATCTTTTATTGATTTAGCGATTTCTTTATCGACAACAGACCAAGGTGCAGAAACTCCGCCTTTCATTGGCCCTTGCAAACGTTCGCTATCATAAAGACCCAAAACAGATGCAATGATCTGTGGATTAGTATTACCGTTAGTAATACCGTGATCTCTATTTCCTTTGATAAAGATAGGACGTCCTTCTCTTGTCTTAACAAGAATACTTGCATAAGAAGCACCATCGTAATAAGTCGAAGCATACCATGTTGGCATACCTGGAGTTACCTCTTCGGGCTTGTTTACGTAAGGAATTGCTTTTGTAACAGGCGCTTCACAAGCGGCAACTGTTGCGGCTGCAACACTGAATCCCAAGAATTTCAAAAAATCTCTACGAGCAGTTGAAGACTCTTGAAGGCTCTCGTCTCCTAAAAACTCTTCGATGTTTGTTTCTTTTGGAAACTCTTCATCTCTGCTTTTGACGAATTCTGGAGTCTCTTTCAATTCTTCGAGACCTTTCCAATATTTTCTAGTCATTCCCATAATCTATTTCGAGTACTATCGATTCTTACTTATTAATAGTGGCATTTGGCACATTCCCAACCACCTAATTCTTTAACTGTAACTTTTCCATCCTTCAGGTAATCTTCGTACAACTTCTTATCGTTGTTCAAAAGACGTCTGTGGATTTCATTATAATAACCGTCGTTTCTGTTTTCAATGCTTCCAGAAGAAATTTCTTTCTCACCGTGACATTCGATACACCATCCCATTGTCAAAGTTGGCTTAGACAATACAATGTTTCCTTCGACTTTATTTAATTCTGCTATCGTTTGAACTTTTGCCGTTTCTGACATTTTAGCCATATCCCCGTGACATTGTTTACAATCAACACCACCTACCACAACGTGTTGAGAGTGATTGAAATAAACGTGGTCAGGAAGAACGTGAACCTTGTTCCAAACGATTTCTTTTGTTTTACCCGTGTATTCACCCGCTCCTTCTGGATTCCATCCGGCAGCAGCGTATATCTTAGCGATTTTGGCTTGTTGTTCAGGTGTAGCACCGTTAATTTGCTTGTGACAGTTCATACAAACATTCACTGAAGGTAAACCTGCACTGCGTGATTCTGTAACTGAATTGTGGCAATACTTACAATCGATTCCGTTAATCCCAGCATGCACTGAGTGAGGGAATTCAATTGGTTGAGATGGTTGGTAACCTTCAACGACACCAATACTTCCTAAACCTTGTATCGCGCTAACCAAAACAAAGATCAATGCAACAAGAGTGAAGATCCCTACTCTCCCTTTATTTCTCCATGCCCAAGATTTAAACTCGTCTGAGTAACTCGCTCCGTCTTTCACTTCAACACCTTCAGCAATTGAAGTAGCATGTTTCAACTGCCTTCTTACACCACCAACGGCAGCGATAACGATTGCGAAAACTGCTCCAAGTAAAATCCAAACCCAAGTGTTAGAAGACTCCTCTTCTTGTCCAAGTGCTAAACCTGGTCCGCTAACTTTTGGCCCCGTACTAACCGGTTGGACATCTACCCAATCCAAGATTGAATTGATTTCTTCTTTTGACAAGCCTGGAAACGCAGTCATGGCAGTTGGTGACCAGGTTGAAACCATTTGAGCATACGGATCTGTCGCTGCTGCTACTTGCCAGTTGTTTACCCATTGGTAAATCGAACCGTCTTTAGCACCACCGTCAGCCCATTTAGCTCGGACTTCAAATAATTTGGGACCAGTACCATTTTTGTGCGGCTGGTGACAGCTAGCACATTTGGCTTTAAAAAGAGCTTCGCCTTGAGCGGAAGCATTGAATGTATAGGCAAACATCGCTACTGAAAGCAATCCCATACAATAAAGTCTAACGTTTCTAAACATCTGATTGATAGATATTTTCATTTAAAAAACTATTTTGTCGTCTCTAAAAGACAAGATACAACGAATACAAATTTAGCAGAATAGCCACATTTAATGAAAGTTTTGTGACAGTTTTTAGAAGGCTTAAGTTGAATTTAAAATGATTCTAAATAAGGATGTTATTAACTCACATTCACAACGTCACTATTTACAAGGAGATACGCCTGAAATGTACTGAAAATCGAGAAATTATTTTGGAACGGTATTTGAAAGATTCTGAGAGAAAAAGCTGGAGAAAACTTTTTATAAAAAAAAATTCAACTCCGATGCAATTTAATTAATTTTGTTTACGCTAATAAATATGGTGATGTATAAAACGATACTCGTACTTTTTGTTTCTCTTTTGGTGTTTAATATCCACGCTCAGAATGGTGAAGTAGAAATAATTTCCGATCCTCGATTAGAAATATTGGTTAAACAACAAGGGGCAATCATTCCTCCAGCGACCGGACCAATGATAAATGGATACAGAATACAATTGATTTTCGATTCTGACCGCAAAGTAGTGGACAACGCAAGAGGGCGTTTTATTGGTCAATTTCCAGATGTTGACACCTATATACTATATAGCGCACCAAATTATGTTTTAAAGGTGGGTGATTTTAGAAATCATTACGAAGCAGAAAAAATTAAAGATCAATTCGGTGGAGACTTTCCAACGTCTTTTATTATTAAAGAAAAAATCAACTTGCCTCGCATCGGGCCACAATAATTGAATCATGGCGCCTGCAGTCGAAAAACAAAATCAACGCTTCGGCAAAGCATACCGCATTTGTAGTAAGATAGAAATAGATAAATTATTCGCTGAAGGTGAAAAGCTATACAAGTTTCCTTTTTCAATTCACTTTCTTAAACACGATGACAAAACGTCTACAGCCTTTCAAGTTGTTACGTCTGTACCCAAAAGATTATTCAAACACGCAGTTAAAAGAAATCGAATAAAACGCCAGATAAAAGAATGTATTCGCAAAAATAAATACATTTTAGAAGCGGCTTTACAACAAAAACAACTAAATCTTCGTTTGTTTATTGTCTATACGGCAAAGGAAGAAATGGACTCTGAAACCCTAGAAAGAAAAACAGCAGCCATTTTAACAGAATTGACACAAAAATTTTAGCATGAAAAATAAATACTTATTACGGATTTTCTCTCTCCTTATTTTTCTATTTTTCAATGTCCAAGCCAAGTCTCAGTCCAACGGGTTTGAGGTCATAAAAAACATGGAATTGCTTGACTTGATTCAACAAAATCTCGACATGTATTATGTAGACGACCCTCAACCTGGAAAACTAGGGAAAGTGGGTATAGATGCCATGCTTAAAGAGCTGGATCCTTATACCGTTTACTACCACGAAAACAACATCGAAGATTATCGACTAATGACCACTGGCCAATACGGCGGTGTAGGGGCGATAGTAAGAAAAGTAGATGATTACACCCATTTTATTGAACCGTATCAAGACAAACCTGCCTACAACGCAGGAGTTAGAGCCGGTGATAAAATTATTTCTATTGACGGAAAGGACTTAAAGAACAAAGCTTCTGATGAAGTTTCTTCAGCGCTTAAAGGGCCAAAAGGAACAAAAATTGAAGTTGTTGTCTTAAGAGACGAGCGTGAAATGAAATTCGACATTACTCGAGATGAAATCAAATTAGAGGATGTTCCCTACTTCGGAATGTTAAACCAGAAAGTTGGCTATATCAAGTTAAACAGTTTTACGCAAACAGCTTCTTCAGATGTCAAGGCGGCTTTTACTGACCTAAAAAGTCAAGGTATGTCTGAACTAGTCTTCGACCTCAGAGGCAACGGCGGTGGCCTTTTAAACGAAGCGGTGAAAATCGTTAACATGTTCGTCAAAAAAGGCCAAGTAGTTGTTTCCACTCGTGGTCGAGTAGTTGAAGAAAATCGAGTTTACAAAACCTTAGATAACCCATTAGACCTTACCATTCCTATTACCGTGCTTATTGACGAAGGAAGTGCTTCTGCTTCGGAAATTGTAGCTGGTTCACTCCAAGACATCGATAGAGCTGTTATTATTGGAACAACATCTTACGGAAAAGGTTTAGTACAACGAACGTATGACCTTAAATATGGTTCTAAAATGAAATTGACTATTGCAAAATACTACACTCCTTCTGGTCGCTGTGTTCAAAAACTAGAATATTACAACCGAGGCGATGATGATGCTGTAAAAGAAATTCCAGATTCTTTGATAACCATTTTCAAAACACTTAACGGTAGAGATGTAATCGATGGCAGAGGGGTCGAACCAGATGTTGCCGTTGAAAAGGAGGAACTCAGTAGGCTCACTGGTACTTTGTATATAAACAATCTGTTTTACAATTACGCGACTGATTTTGCAGTGAAGAATGCAAGTATTGCTCCTGCTGGAAAATTCTCTTTAAATGACGCACAATACGCTGAGTTTAAAAAATATGCATTGCTTCAAGAGTTTAGTTATTCAACAGCTTCTGAGGAGATGCTCAAAAGAATGAGACAAACCGCTGAAACGGAGGGCTATTATGAAGACGTAAAAGATGAGTATGAAAGCTTGATGGCCAAGGTTGTGCCCTCAAAGGAAAGCGATTTAGAGAAGTTTAAACCTGAGATAAAAGAACTTTTAGAAAACGAAATCGTTTCTAGATACTATTATCAAAGAGGTCGAGTCGAAGATTCTTTTAAAACCGATTCTTTTGTGCAAAAAGCAATAGAAGTTATGGCAAATCAAGTGGAGTACAAATCAATTTTATCAATTAAGTAAATATGCTCGATAAATGGCTTAAAGGAAACATTCACTCCAAAATCCATTTATTCGGAATTTGCTTATTAGCCGCTGGTCTTCCTTTTAGTAAGGCTTTGATGTCCATTGGAGTCATTTGGGGAATTGCAAACCTTTTACTTGAAGGCAAATTCAAGGATTACTTTTTTAGAATAAAGTCCAATAAATTAGTCTTATTACTTTTGGGTGTTTTTGCACTTCATTTTATAGCGCTTATTTGGACGAATAATTGGGATTATGCCCTAGACGATATCCGTAAAAAACTACCCCTTTTCGCTCTTCCAGTGGCGCTGGTAGCGAAGCCCATAACTGAGAGAAAAAGTATACATCTAATTTTTCTTGTTTTCCTTATTAGTTTAATTTTATGTTCAGTCTACAACGTAGGATTGTACCATTCCTTTTGGGGAGATTTACGTCCTGGCGATTATCGAGGAATATCGGCATTTGGTTCACATATTCGATTCTCAACCCTAATCATTATTGGCGCTTGTATTTCTTTTTATTTCGGAATAAAATCGGACAAAAAACATTTTCAAGCCATCGCGATAACACTGGTATTATGGTTCTTGTATTACACCTATATCAGTCAAGTTCTTTCAGGAGTACTATCTTTAATCGGTGCAATTCTGATGGGTTATTTTTATATAATCCGTAAAAATAAAGGCCTTTTTTACTCGTCTATATCAATCGTTTTGGCAATTCCCTTAGTGCTAGTTTTATGGTTTAATTCTGCAACCAATCAACTACCAAAAAAACCAAAAGTACTCGAGTATTTTACCCAAGACGGCAATGATTACCAGCACGAACTAGACAAAAACGACATAGAGAATGGAGAATATATACTACTTTACTATTGCGACAAAGAATTGCAAGTAGAATGGGAAAAGATCTCTGATGTCGGGTATTACAAGGCAGATAAAAAGGGTCAGGCCCTTCGAAAAACATTATTTCGCTACATGACCAGCCTCCATCTAAGAAAAGATAGACGTGGTTTTGAGAAATTATCCGCTAAGGATATCAACAATATCGAAAATGGAATTGCATCTGTTTTTCTATCAGATGGCGGCATAGAAAGCCGACTATACGAAGTTGAATATCAAATAAATAATCGAGTTGACCCTAACGGTCATAGTTTTTTACAAAGATTGGAATACTGGAAAACATCGTTTCAAATAATTGCAAACAATTGGTTTTTTGGTGTGGGAACTGGAGATATTCAAGATGAATTTGATAAGCAATATGATATTAATAATTCAAACTTACTTCCTGAAAATAGACATCGAGCGCACAATATGTTTTTAACTGTTTGGGCCACCTTCGGTCTAACTGGTATATTACTATTTCTCGCATTTTTATACCGGTTTTTAAAAGAAAATTTTCAACAACAAGAATGGCTTGCACTATTGATTTTTGGGGCGATTGTTATTAGTTTCACAATTGAAGACACACTAGAAACTCAAACAGGCGTGAGTCTTTTTGCTTTGTTTTTCGGTGTCTTTTTGGCAAAAAAATCCGAAACAAAATCACCTTCTTAACTCTAATTTAATTCAACACTAATGAGGCTTGTGTAAGTTTACCTTATATTTGCCAAAACTTCTATGCCATGCGATTTGAATTGAGCAAAGATTTTCTAGAATTATTGCAAGACGCCCTAGAGCGTGAAGACAAGTTGTGGATAGAAGATAATGTTTTGGTGCTACACCATGCCGATATCGCTGATATCATGGACACATTAGGCACCGAAAAAACCAAGTTCCTTTATTATTCTTTAGACGAAGACCTGCAAGCCGACGTTTTAATGGAACTTGAAGAAGACGTTCGAGATAGATTCTTAAAGTCCCTTTCTTCCAAGCAAATGGCTGACCAACTTGAGAATTTGGACTCTGATGATGCTGCCGATATTCTTGGTGATTTTAGCGAGGAAAAAATTCAAGAAGTTATCTCCCACATGGAGGATGACGACGCTGCAGAAGACATCGTAGACCTTTTGAATTACGATGAAGATTCGGCTGGTGGACTTATGCAAAAAGAGTTCATACAAGCTAAATTGGATTGGCCAGTAAACAGATGTTTGGTTGAATTGCGCCGTCAAGCAGAAGATGTAGAAAAAATATACACGATTTATGTTGTTGATGATTCCAATCGATTAGTAGGGATTCTTTCTTTAAAAAGATTGCTTTTTGCCAGCGCTAAATCAAAAATCCGGGACTTATTCAACGATAAAAACGTTATTTCCGTGTCAACAAACGATAGCAACGAAGATGTCGCAAGAATTATTGAAAAATACGATTTGGTCGCACTTCCTGTTGTTGACCTGCAAGGCAAATTAGTTGGAAGAATTACCATTGATGACGTCGTTGATATTATCAAAGAAGAAGCAGATAAAGATTTTCAATTGGCATCAGGAATCTCCGAAAAAATTGAAAGCAACTCTACAGTTTGGCGAATTTCAAGAGCTCGTTTACCTTGGCTTTTCATCGGAATGCTCGGTGGAATTCTGGGAGCACAAGTGATTTCAAATTTCGAAGGAGGTATTGAAGCAGTTCCCGCATTGGCTTTTTTCATTCCTTTGATTACAGCGATGGGTGGAAATGTCGGAGTACAATCCTCGGCAATAGTCGTACAGTCCATAGCCAAAGGACAAGACCAATTTGGAACCATTGCTAAAAGGATAAGAAAAGAAACGCTTGTAGGTTTACTAAACGGACTCCTACTTTCCCTATTGATCTACGGAATTGGTTTTGTTTTCGGAAGCGCGTTACTTGGATTGGTCGTTAGTCTATCCCTTTTTACCGTAATATTATTCGCCGCTATTTTCGGCACACTGATTCCTTTGATTTTAGACAAATACAACATCGATCCAGCCTTGGCGACAGGACCCTTTGTTACCACCTTAAACGATGTATTGGGCTTGTTTATCTATTTTAGTATCGGCATGTTGCTCTATAATATATAATCCTTTATTCCAGTTTTATTCTCATTTTTTACTTTCTTTACTAATTAAGAAAAATAAAACATGACAGTCGTTTTTGTTGATACCGTGCATCCCATATTGAGTCAAAGGCTTAAAGAAAGAAATTTCAAATGCATTCACCTTGAGAATGAATCCGAGGAAGCCTGCAAAAAAGCTTTAAAAACTGCAGATGGATTGGTTATTCGCTCCAGATTTCCAATAGATAAAGAATTTTTAAACCAAACTCCTAAATTAAAATTCATCGCTCGCAGCGGCGCAGGACTTGAGAACATTGACCTTGAAGAATGCGAAAATAAAAACGTACAAGTTTACAACTCCCCAGAAGGAAACAGAAATGCCGTTGGAGAACATTGTCTAGGTATGCTACTCTCCATTCTCAATAAAATGCATGTCGGTCATAATGAAGTTTGTCAGTCCATTTGGCGCCGAGAAGAGAACCGAGGCGAAGAATTAGACGGCAAAACTGTCGGAATTATCGGCTTCGGAAACAACGGAAGTGCCTTTGCTAAAAAACTTCGAGGTTTTGATGTCAAAGTTCTCGCCTATGACAAATACAAAACGGGATACGGAGACCATTTCGTTATCGAATCAACCCTTGAGTCTATTTTTGAAAATGCAGACGTGATTAGTTTTCATATTCCTCAGAATAAAGAAACTCATTACTTTTTTAACGACGCTTTTGTTGACTTTTGTAAGAAACCTTTTTACCTATTAAATGCTTCGAGAGGAAAAATCGTTCAACTTTCAGCCTTGCAAAAAGCCATCGATGAAAAAAAGGTCTTAGCCGCTGGATTAGATGTGCTGGAAATCGAAAGTTCTAGTTTTGAGAATTTTGAGAATTCTGATCAAAATAAAACATTTCAAAAATTAATTGATTCTAACAAAGTCCTTTTCACACCGCACGTTGC
>JBLIKY010000056.1:0-11899 GCA_047637535.1 Lentimonas sp. | reverse complement strand
AGACCCTTTTATAATCCTTTAATTGTTCACCTAAAGTCGGCATCTTGCATTTCCGATGTTGCTGTTGATATTCCTGAAAGTGCATTGATCCTTGCAGATAAATTTTGGCCGGGACCTTTAACGTTGGTATTGAAAAAACAAGAACACATTTCAGATTTAATAACCGCTGGAAAACAAACAGTTGCCGTAAGGGTTCCAAGTCACCCTCTAACGTCAGCTTTATTAGATCAACTCGACTTTCCTTTAGCAGCACCCAGTGCAAACCCATTTGGATCGATAAGTCCAACAAATGCAGAACACGTTTTCAATTATTTTGGAGAGGCGCTGAATGTTATTTTAGATGGAGGGGAATGCGAAAAAGGTTTAGAATCTACTATTATTGGATTCGAAAATAATTCCCCAGTATTATACAGACACGGCTCAATTACCTTGGAGGACATAGAAAAAGTTGTAGGAAAATTAAGCCTGGCAACAAACAGTGACAAATCCCCAAACGCGCCAGGTATGCTTTCACGACATTATGCACCCATGACTGATACCTACCTCACAAATAATGTTTCTGGGTTGTTAAAATCTTTTGAAGGAAGAAAAATTGGATTGCTGCTTTTTAAGAATCGTATTGAAAACACGAACATTGTTCATCAGGAAATACTATCAACTTCAGGGGATTTTACCGAAGCTGCTAAAAATTTATATGCGGCAATGCATCGTTTGGACCAAAATAAACTAGATGTAATCTTAGCAGAAAGATTGCCGGACAAAGGTTTGGGTAAAACAATTAATGACAAATTGGAAAGAGCAATAAAAAAAGAGTAAATGAAAACAATTATACGAAACGCTTCCATTGTAAATGAAGGTAATATTATTGTTGCAGATGTTTTAATTGCAAATGAACGAATTGAAAAAATAGGTACATCTATCAATTTAACTAATGTTAGTTTAGTTAAGGAAATTAACGCTGAAGGTCTTTATTTAATGCCCGGAGTTATTGATGACCAAGTACACTTTCGTGAACCAGGATTAACCCATAAAGGAAGTATTTACTCAGAATCAAGGGCAGCAATAGCTGGTGGGATAACCTCTTTTATGGAAATGCCAAACACAATTCCAAATACCCTAACACAAGATTTGTTAGAAGAAAAATATATCAGAGCATCAAAAACATCGTTAGCCAACTATTCCTTTTTTATGGGAATTAGTCAAAACAATTTAGAAGAAGCACTAAAGACTAATAATGAAGACGTTTGCGGTATAACTGACGATGGATTATATTTTAATAATGACGAGGGCATTTTAGCTAATTATCCTGACTTTTTAGAAACACTTTTCTCTCGAACAGATTCTTTGGTTGCATTGCATAGCGAAGATGATGCTATCATTAAAAATAACTCAAACCATTATCGCAAAAAGTATGGGGAAAACATTCCAATAGAGTTTCATTCAAAAATAAGAAACGTCGAAGCTTGTTTAACAGCCACAAAACGTGTTTTGAAAATTTCTAAAAAACATAATAATAGGTTACATTTCTTTCACGTTTCGACGCTACAAGAAGCCTATTTATTTGACAACAAACTCGCCATTCGAGAAAAACGAATTACAGCAGAAGCCTGTGTGCATCACCTTTGGTTTTCAGACAAAGACTATGAGAAATTAGGGGCCAAAATAAAATGGAATCCATCAATTAAAACAGGAAAAGATAAAAACGGTTTATTAGAGGCTCTTTTGGACAATAGGCTTGATATCATCGCAACAGACCATGCTCCTCATACTATTGAGGAAAAAAATGGAACTTATTTTAATTCTTTATCAGGAGGCCCTTTGGTTCAACATGCTTTACCTACAATGCTTGAGTTATTTCATCAAGGAAAAATTAGCATTGAAAAAATAGTTGAGAAAATGTGCCATCATGTAGCTGAGATTTATAGGATTAAGGAGAGAGGCTACATTCGTGAAGGTTATTATGCTGATTTAGTATTGGTGGATATAAATAATGAATGGCAGGTAACACCCGAAAACATTCTTTATAAGTGTGGATGGTCTCCATTTGAAAACAACTACTTCCAAAGCAAAATTCTTAAAACATTTGTTAATGGGAATTTAGTGTTTGACAATGGACTCTTTAATGAAGACCATAATGGTAAAAGACTAAAATTTTCAAAAACAAGATAATTATGGGCAATCGACTGTTTATTGTAGGCCCTTTCTCATGTAAAGGAAACACTTTTGCAACTTTTAAAAGTCGACCCTTATTCAATCAGCAATATAAATTGGCAGAATTAAACATTGAACATCAAATAAATAATATTTTAAACTCCTATATACTAGGAACCTGCTTTGCTGAATTTGATGCAGAAGATAAAGGGCTCACTACTTCAAAAAAAGTGAAATTATACAAAGAAATACTAATCAAAAAAAACAACAGAATACATGAATTATAATCTACTTATTGAAAACCTAACAAACCCAGCACTACTCTTTTTTGTGTTTGGCGTTTTTGCTGTTTATTTAAAAAGTGATTTAGAAATCCCGGCGAATTCATCAAAATTTATTTCATTGTATCTATTATTTGCAATAGGTTTCAAGGGGGGGCAGGAATTGTCTCATGAGGCATTTACCCCAGAAATTGGATGGTCAATGTTATTTGGGATTTTTATTTCCTTAATGATCCCGCTCTACACTTTCTTTATTCTTAAAAGAAAATTGAGTGTGTTTGATGCTGGCGCTATAGCCGCTGCTTATGGATCAGTAAGTGCAGTAACCTTTGTGACAGCAGTTTCTTATCTCGAATCTCAGCAACTATCACTTCATGGACACATGGTAGCAATTATGGCTTTGATGGAGTCTCCTGCAATAATCATTGGATTGATTTTAATCTCCATATTTAACAAGGATGAATCTAATCAAATTAAAAAAAGAAGTGTGATAAAGCATTCTTTTACAAATGGCAGTGTATTGCTTATTCTTGGTAGTTTGATTATTGGTTTTGTAGCTAGTGCTAAGCAAGCTGAAGGAATAAAGCCCTTTACAAACGACCTCTTTAAGGGCTTTCTTGCAATCTTTCTTTTAGATATGGGTATTGCAAGTGGCAGAAAGCTAAAAGCATTTTTCTCATTTGGTTGGTTTCCAATTCTTTTTGCCATTTTAATTCCGTTGATTAACGGTTGTATAATAGCGATGTTAAGTTCATTTGTAACACAAGACTTAACCAATAGGTTTATGTTTGCAGTATTGGCGGCAAGTGCTTCTTACATAGCTGTTCCAGCTGCCATGAAAATTTCAGTTCCTAAGGCAAACCCTGGCCTTTTCTTGCCAATGGCTCTTGCAGTAACCTTCCCTGTAAATATAACAATTGGTATGCCTATCTATTTTCTAATTGCACAAAATACTTGATTAAGAATTACAACTAACATACAGACGTTAGCACATTTTAAATTCACAGAAGCCCACATACAGCGTGAAAATTGCAAAGAAGCTTGCCCCTTTCCTGCCAACAAAGAAAAATTATTTTTTAAAGTTTTTTAAACCTGCGACCGCACAGCCAAGATAAATGACAGCGAAAACCACGACATACAAAGACTGCAGCCTTCACATCTGGAATTACGACAACGTTAAGCTGTCGGTTAGCGGAGAGTTGAATTTGTTGGAGAAGGTATATTCTGAGGTTTTTTGATTTTTTGGGCTCAACAAGAGTTACTCAAATTAAACAAATTGTTATTTCATGCCTCATAATTGAATTACAAGTTCGATAAACACAAACAACTACTCTGCGTTTCGCACAGCCTGCCTAATCAAGTGGTAAATTGGTATATTTATGCGATTATTTACAAATTGACAGTGATTTTAACACACAACATGAATAAAGTACTTTATCAAAAAGAGGAAGCCAAGCAATTTTATGAAAATCGTTACGAAGGTGACTACATGGATGAATGGCCAATCGAAAAGAAACAAAGAATTTTCAATATTATTCAAAATTTGGATTTGCCGGAAAGTGGTAATGCAATAGATTTTGGTTGTGGTAATGGCGTTTTTACAGAAGTTATTCGACAAGCCCTCCCTAAATGGAAAATTTATGGTTGTGACATTAGCCAAAATGCCATTGAAAATGCAAAAAATCGATTCCCTGAATGCACATTTTTTGTTTCTGATAATGACCGAAGTGTTGATTTACAATTTGACTTTTTGTTTTCTCATCATGTATTAGAACATGTTTTTGATATAAAAAAGACAACCAAAGAAATAGCTGATTTACTAAGTCCAAAATCATTTACCTTGCATATATTTCCTTGCGGCAATGAAGACAGTCTTGAACATAAAGTGTGTAAAATGCTTTCAGGTGGGATTAATAAAGAAATGGAAAACCGTTTTTACTTTGAAGATGAAGGTCACGTAAGGCGCCTGACTACAGAACAAACAAATTTATTAATGAAAGAATTTGGTTTTACTTTAGAAAATGATTTCTATAGCAATCAGTATTATGGAGCTATAAAATGGATTACTCAATCCTCTCCTAAATTTGTTATGAAGTTTATAAATCCTAAAACGGCAATAGATAAAATGGCTTATAAATATTTATCTATTCTTCGTTTCAAGCTTATTTTATTACATATTCTGCAACTTCCAGCTATTGTTTTTAATATGATTAAGGTAGTTAGAAATAAAAACTTGAAACATTACTTAATATTGATTATTGACTTTATTCCCTTCCTTATTTCATACCCTATTTATGCCATTGTGAATTATAGAGCAAAACAAGAGTGGGAAAGTTCGAAGCGTTTGAAAAATGGTAGTGAGATGTACTTGTTTTACGGTCGCAAAAACTAATAGATTTTATCTCTTCAATTGACGCGAGCATCCTTACCCATGACCAACTCAGAAAGAATGCTGTTAATAGTAAGGCAAAGGCAATCGAGATAGGTTGACTTTATTGTCAGAAAAAGTATGGTCTCAATTACGAGAATATTTCAGGAAAGAGAAGCCAAAAACTTGGCTGTTTGAATCACCTAATGGCAATAAATACAGTAATACCAGTGTGTCGACGATACTTGAAGACCCGCAAAACTCGCAGGCATCCGCAAGCGCGTCTATCCACATATGCTACGTCATAGTTTTGCTAATCATTTACTAGAGAACGGGATGGATTTAAGGTGTCTTCAAACTTTATTAGGCCATAAGCCGAGTAAAACAACAGGGATATACACCCACGTCGCTACAAACAATTTTATTTCAATTAAAAACCCATTAGATTAGTACTCAATATACTAAGGGAATAATCCATATATGGATTATTCCCTTGTTGTAGTAAATTAAAACACAATTATCATGATAAGAAAATTAACTTTTTTTTCAGTTTTAATAACCATCGCATTCTTAACAACCACAGGTTGTAATAAACACAAAGTTGACAATTGGCGTACAATTAAAAAGCTGCACAAAAACTATAAAAATGGCGAGATTGACGAGTGCCAATTTAATGGCGAAACAGTATACAGTGCGGCACTAAACGCAACTGACTCTGGCAATCAAATATTTGACATTGACGGGATTCAAATCGGTGATTGTAATTATGCTTGGGGCCCTGTGGATCCAATGTGCGGAGAACTTCAAGATTGTGAAACAATTTACCGAATCGAAGACAATATTTGGGGAAGACCACATGTCGACAAATATGACCTTGGGAATTAATAAACATGTCCTACACCCCCGTGCGTTCCTCGCTTCGGTTAACGGTTTTATATTAACTCAACTTCTTATCTTCGAAAAACAATTTATGGGTGTAAATTGCACCGCTGGTGTAGCCCCTACCCATTAAACCATACCCCCCCATTCTTTATCCCTACCTCGAATAAAAATGCATCTCCTCAATGTACTTTCTTACCGGTTCAGTAACCAAAAAACGAACGTCTTTTTTATCCGCGATTTGCTGACGGATAAATGAAGCAGAAATCTTCATTAAAGGCACGTCCTCGCAAAAATATATTGATTTATGCGTTTTTAATGGGCTTTCCGTCGTTTTTTCACCTAGCCTCGGGTAGACGTAAATGGAGTGATTTTGTAGAATTTTGTCGTAGTTTTTCCACTTTTCAAAGTGGGTCAAATTGTCTTCACCCATGATTAAACTAAAGGCGTGTTGCGGGTGTTTTTCTTTTAAATAGGCTAGGGTGTCAATCGTATAAGAGGGTTGCGGCAATTTAAATTCGATGTCATCGGCCTTTAGGTTTGAGAGGTTTTCTATGGCTAATTTGACCAAGGTCAAGCGATGGTTTTCGGGCAATAAACTGCTCTTGTTCTTAAACGGACTTTGTGGCGAAACGATAAACCAAACCTGATCCAATTCTGGTTGTTGCACCATGTGGTTGGCAATGATTAAGTGACCAACGTGTATGGGGTTAAACGAACCAAAAAAGAGACCTATTTTCATGTGTCTAAAAATTGTTTGACTAATTTTTGTGCCTTGCCTATTGCGTCTTCTAGTTTGTCATTGACCAAGACGTAATCAAACTCCTCGGCTTTGGATAGTTCTGTACGTGCCTTTTCCATGCGTTGTAAGATCTTATCTTCTGTCTCAGTGCTTCTGTGGCGTAATCTTTTTTCCAACTCTTCGTAGCTTGGCGGTTGCACGAAAATGGCAAGGGCGTTTTCGCCGAATTTTTTCTTGATGTTCAATCCTCCGATTACGTCGACGTCAAAAATTACAGAATGACCTTCCGACCAAATTCTTTCGATTTCCACTTTTAAGGTCCCGTAATAATTGCTGGTATAGACTTCTTCCCATTCGATGAATTCATCCTGAATAATGGCTTTTTGAAATCCTTCAACTCCTAAGAAGTAGTAATCTTTTTTGTCTGTTTCATTGGGTCTTGGTTCGCGACTACAGGCCGAAACCGAAAACTGCAAACGAGGCATTTTATTCAGTAAGGCGTGTACGATCGTCGTTTTACCTGCTCCAGATGGGGCCGAAAAGATTACGCATTTTCCTTCTTTCTTCATGCTACAATGTATTGAGTACTTGCTCTTTAATTTTTTCTAAATTGTCCTTCATCTCAACGACCTTTTTCTGCATTTCGGCATTGCTGCTCTTGCTTCCTAAGGTGTTTATTTCTCTTCCAATCTCTTGTGTGATAAAACCTAGTTTTCTTCCTGTACGGGCTAAGTTCATCGTCTCGTTAAAATAGTCTAAGTGATTGCTCAAACGTTGTTTTTCTTCCGAAACATCCAGTTTTTCAACGTAGAAAATAAGCTCTTGTTCGAGTCGATTTGTATCGAAATTTCCGTTTTGAATATCTTCTAAACTCTTGGTCAATTTTTGACGAATACCTAGAACTCTATCGTTTTCGAATTTCTCAGTTTCCTTTAATAAGTTTCCTATGTCACTGATTCTATCTGCAAATTCTGATTGCAAAGCAGCGCCTTCTTGCAGTCTAAATTCATTGAGATTAACGATTGCTTCGTCTAGAATTTCTAACAACCAAGCTTTTTCTTCGTCACTTACTTCTTCCTTTTCCGAACTCAAAACATCCGGCATTCTCATGATTAAAGAAAGATAATCCACCGACTTTTCACCGATGAAATCGTTCGTCGCTTTAAGGTCTTCGTAATACGCTTTGACTAAGTCTTTGTTGATCGATGTGCTTTTCGTTGTTACAGAATCTTCAATGTTAATGTTCACATCAACCTTGCCTCTTTCAAGCGCCTTACCTATGTTTTTACGCATAATGGACTCTAGTTCGCGATACAAACTTGGCATTCTTACATTCAAATCTAATGACTTGCTGTTTAAGGCACGAATTTCTATCGTTACTTTCTTACCTTGAAAAGACCCTGAGGCCTTTCCGAAACCTGTCATTGAATGAAGCATGCTCGTGTTTTTTTTGTCAAAGTTAATAAATTCAGTGCTGTTTACTCTACAAGTCCTGCTTTTGGTTTTTTCTTAATGGTAGTTATGTAAACTCCAAGGAAAATTAGGAGCATATATCCCATTTTTTGAAGGGTAATGGTGTCTGTATAGTCTTCTGTAAATCCGATATAAGCAAAGAAAATTGCGAATACGATGACCAAAACGGGCTGTAAGTAGATGTAAGAAGAGGAAACAGAAGGAGACAGTCGTTTTAGACCATATAAAGTCAAGAGGTAAGCGAAGAAGGTTACTCCAATGATGACGTACAACACTTTTCCTAAAACGACTCCGTGCAATACTGAAAAGTCCGTTTGCATCACCTCCCCTATCGTTGGCGGGAAAATCAACACGTAAACCATTCCAATTGCGAAAACGTGGGTGATTACTGTGACCGGTTTGTATTTGTTCATCAAGGGCTTTGCAATCACCAAGTACACGGCATAACTCATCGCGTTGATTAATAAAAACACGTCGCCAATTGCCAAATTGACGTTCCTCGAACTGCTAGAAAGCGTCAGCAATATAGCGCCCATTGCCCCTAAAATCACACCCACGGACCTGGTTTTGGTGATGCTTTCTTTGAGTAAGAAATAGGATAAAACCACGACGATTATCGGGTTTAGGGTCATGATGATACTGGCGTTGATTGACGAACTTAGGTTCAGCCCATGAAAGAAAAACAATTGATTTACCGCTACACCAAAAAGGGCACAGGCAAATACTCTAGGAAGGTCTTTCTTGGCAATTCTCTCTCGATTTTTTTGAAAGAAATACAAGATAGAGAAAAGAAAAGTCGCTCCAGTAACGCGAAGTAAAATGAAAACATTTGGCGTTAAGTAAGTGGGCATAATGCCTTTTGCTATAACGTGGTTGGCTCCGTAAAAGGTGTTGACCAACAAAAGAGCCACGTGGGCTTTCCAGTTTTGGTTTTTCATTTATTTGCTATGCTCGCTAATGCTGCGGCAACCTCTTTTTTTGCGTTTCCGATAAACACCTCTTCTTCATTAATGATGAAGGGGCGCTTTAAGAAGGTGTATTCATCCAACATGTATTGACGGAAATCGGATTCTGACAAATTCATGTCTTTTAGACCCAATGCTTTGTATTTCATGGCTCTTTTTGAGAACAAGTCTTCGTATGACCCGACTTTCTTAGCTACCCAATCAAGGGTTTCGGCGTCTATGTTTTCTTGCTTTATATCTTGAATTGTAAACTCAGAAGACGGGTTAATTTCTTTAAGAATTCTCTGGCAAGTACTGCAGCTACTCAAAACGTATATCTTCTTCATACTAGCGGTTTTGCATAAATTCTTTGTTTCTTTTTTGGTCTTCTACCGAACCCGGAGCACAACCATTTTTGCTTCCTCTGTCCTTAAACAAAATAATCGCTTTTGCATGGAAAAGAACGGGCCAATAGGTTGATGAAAACCAGTTTAGTTTTGGCGAACCTCCGTTGAATTCGTAAATTCCTAAAATCGGAGCTCTCACCCCAGGTATGAGGTAAAGTCCTCTTTTTACTTTGTAACCTATGCCCAAATCGAAGTTCAGCTGGGCGAAAATTTCACCTGAAAACTTTTGCGTTTCCGGATAATAAACTTCGCTTTCAAAGTAATTTCTTACGGTTGAGGCTATTCTATAATCAACGTTGAACCCTAGTCCATTATCGATGAACCATTTGTCGCCTATGTAAAAGTTTTTGTGAGCTGCACCACGAACATAAGCTCGGGTATTAAAGAAGTTAGCCGAACCTACATCCGTTGAGATTATTTCACCAACTGAATTAAGGTTCTCCGTTTTGGTAATTTCTTCACCACCAATGTATTTTATTCCCACTCCCCAATCGTAGTAAGACACCAAGCGTTTGCCAAAAAGCAAAATCTTCGGTGTTTTCATCGGGAAATGAGCCATTCCAATTTCTCCAAAAACGCCAATTGCACCGTTTGGATCTTGGGTGTATTGATATCGATCTGGTGCACCTTCTTCTGATTTTACAAGCGGATTGTCTTTGCGAGTAAATGTATAATTCGGTCCAATTTGAACTTGTAAACCATACGGTTTGTAGGTGCTCAAATCTCTTTTTCCAAAGGCCGATCTTCTTTTGTTTGGCGTTAAATCTCGCTGAGCAGTGGCTGTAAAAGCAAATAAAACGGTAAGAAAAAAAATGGTGTATTTATACATGGCGGGGTTGTTTATGCTATTAAACTCTTTATTTTTTTCATTATTTCCTCAGAGTCCCAAATGTCTTCAATACGAGGTGTACGCATAATTTGATCCATTATTTTTCTTTGTCTATTCCCATTTTCTAGTGCTTCACTATATGGAATGTCAGAAAAAGTAACTTGAGAATACAGTGGCATCCAAAGTTCGGGGTTTTCTGTGGCAAATTTGGCTTCAATTTTTTTTCTGAGTAAGAATTCCTCGTCGGCTGTTTTGTCCCTCATTTCGATGTAATTGTGTAGGGCCAAATCAGCGATTGCTCGCCCATCTTTAGATCTTGTGTCCGAGAAGTTTTCAATCAATCCGTCCCAGTTTCCATTTTGGTCTTGGTGCATTTGATGAAAGACCGAAGTGTCTTCGAAACCCGAGTTCATTCCTTGTCCATAAAAAGGAACAATGGCATGAGCAGCATCTCCCATCAACAACACATCATCGTTGTACTGCCAAGGGTCACATTTTACGGTAACCAAGTGTCCGACTGGATTGTTAAAATAATCGTCCAACAGGCTCGGCATTAATGGGATTGAATCCGAAAAATTTTCTTTGTAAAATGCCATTACATCTTCCCTTGTTTTAAGCATTTCAAAAGATGGCTTGCCTGTAAGCGGGAAGAAAAGTGTACAGGTAAAACTCCCGTTTTCGTTGGGTAAAGCAATCATCATGTACTCGCCCCTTGGCCAGATATGTAGACAATCGTTTTCCATTTTATGGCTTCCGTCTTCATTCGCAGGGATCTCCAGTTCTTTGTATCCGTGGGTTAGGTAAAATTGTTCGAAATTAAATTGAGGAACCTTCTGCATTCTCTCTCTAACGGCAGAAAAAGCACCGTCACAGGCAAACAATTTGTCGAATGAAAAGGCTTCTGTTTTCTCTTCTGAATTTTGGAAAACCAAGGTCTTGTCCCGTAAGTCAACGTCCTTGCACTTCAGGTTAAAGGCGTAATCCAATTTGTCATAATTATCGGCCTCGTTCATCAATATTTGATTCAATTTGCTTCTACTTACTGAATAAATCGCTTGATTATCTTTTCCATAAGGTTGATAGGAGAGCGTGCCGTTTTTATCGTGCATGCATCTTTTGTACATCGGCAAAGCAATTGCTCTCACTTTGTCTGAAACACCAGCAAGGTCCAGTGCTTTCCAGCCGCGATCTGAAAGCGCCAAATTAATGGACCGTCCTCCTATGCTTTTCGCTTTTCTAAGGTCGGGTCTTCTTTCGTAAACTTTTACTTCGTAGCCAAGTTTCGCCATTAAAATCGCGTGTAAACTACCTACTAAACCGGCTCCAACAATGGCAACTTTCTTCATACTTATCTGTTTTTCCAATGCTCCGAAAAGCGTGTTTTAAAGTGTTTTTTTTCTGAACGTTGTTTAAGTTTTCTTTGGTGTAAAACATTACTCGCTCTCCACAAAATGATTCCCCCTATTATTACAGCAATCGTCTGCACGCCGATACTCGAATATTCAAACGAATTATCGAGTACGCCTGTGTATTTTACTTTTATGAGGGTTTGTATGTCCATTTATTCTAAAATAGCTTCTTCCAATGCAAGCGTAAAACGATAAGCATCTTCAAAAGAATTGTACATCGGGGCTGGTGCAACACGTATTACATTCGGCTCTCTCCAATCAGCTACTACCCCTTTTTCAGAGATTTTCTCAAATAATGTCTTGCCCATACCGTGCAACAAGATAGACAATTGCGCTCCTCTTTCTGCTTGATTTCTTGGTGTAATTATCTCAAACGTGCATTTTTCTTTGTGCTTTTGAGAGAGTTCGTCAATTAA
>JBLIKY010000055.1:0-11947 GCA_047637535.1 Lentimonas sp. | reverse complement strand
GAATATCATAGGTATATATGAAAATGATCAATTGCAAGCTGCTTTGATTTTGATGATTGAAAATGGAAAAACCGTTTATCTCAAAGGCGCTGCTAGTCAGGAAGTAAAACTTAAAGGTGGCATGTACTTGATGATGCAGGAAGCTGTCGAAAAGGCTATTGAAAGAGGCGATACCTTTGATTTTGGCGGTTCGCGTATTGATGGGGTAAGAAAATTCAATTTGTCGTTTGGAGGCGAAGATTGTCGATATTATCGTTATTCTTGGTCCAATGGCCCTTTGTATTATAGATTAATTAAGAAATTAAGAAATAGATGGAGAAAAAAGTAATCTTATTGACAGGTGCCTCTGGCGGATTAGGTTCAGAAATCGCAAAACTTTTAGCCAAAGACAATCGGTTTTTATTGGCTCTACAAGGCAACTCATCCAAAATCAGTATACCAGAAACTGAATCCATAGCTCATTTTAAAGCAAATTTAAAGTCACGAGAAGAGATAAATTCTTTGATTGAGGACGTTGTTAAGCGATTTGGTAGATTGGATGTGCTTATCAATAATGCTGGTGTTTCTGAGAGCAATTGGTCCTGGAAAACAAGTGCTGAAAGTTGGGAAGAAACGATGGCCATCAATCTCAATGCTCCGTTTTATCTATCTCAAGCGGCTATTCCTGAGTTTAGAAAAGGAGAATGGGGGAGAATTATCAATATTTCGTCTGTAGTAGCTCAAACAGGGTTTGTCGGCACAGCGGCCTATGCTGCGTCAAAAGCTGGACTATTGGGGCTGACCAAAACCTTGTCTAAAGAATTGGCCCATTTTAATGTTTCAGTTAACGCACTGGCTTTGGGTTACTTCGATAGAGGAATGATCAATTCTGTGCCAGACGAACAATTGTCAGAATTGAAAAAACAAATCCCAATGAAAGAATTGGGTCAACCTAGTACCATCGTTGAGACCTTGTTGTGGTTGATTTCCGAACAAGGCGCTTATATTACTGGACAAACCATCAATCTCAACGGAGGCTTGTATTCTTAAAAGTGTTATTTTTACTCATGTTTTCAATAGTATCCGAATCTCGGACCCCACGCTGGGTTATCATTATAATCGATTTGTTCTTGTCGGCCGTAGGGTTGATGTTTGCCTATTTAATTCGTTTTGATCTTAGCGCAGATGCAAGACTCATAAATTCTGAATGGGCCATTCTTGCTCCAGCTTTACCGGTGTTTTTTGTGACAAAATACTGGGTGTTTAAATATTTTAAGATTCATAAAGGCATGATTCGCCATACCTCAACCGAGGATATGAAGCGCGTTTTATTTGCATCAGCCGTTTCCAGTGCCATTTTTCTAATTTTAGGAATGGGTCGAAGGTTCTGGCTTGATGGATATTTTTTATTCCCGCTGTCTGTTTTAATGATTGAGTTTTTAGGTTCTTTCTTCTTGCTAATTGGTTCTAGGTTCACTGTTAAACTACTTTATCTTGAGTCGATTAAGTCAAGTGACTCAAAGGAAAGGATCTTGATATACGGAGCCGGTATTTCTGGGTTGATAACTAAGCGAACAATTGAAAAAGACATCAGGGTTCCCTTAAAAGTTATAGGATTCTTGGACGACAATAAAAAATTAGACGGTACTCAATTAGAAGGCAAGGGAATTTTTCACAGTTCAAAACTCAAAACTCTCATCGAAGACGAGGGGATAACTCAAGTAATTATTGCGATTCAAAACCCAGACAAAGTCAATCGACAACATATAGTTGAAATATGCCTTAGGTATGGTGTAGTTGTTAAGACTGTGCCTAGCCCTAAATCCTGGATAAATGGCGAGTTTTCTACCAAACAAATGGGTAGGATAAAAATTGAAGATCTTCTTGGCCGAAAGCCAATTGTTCTTAATGAAGAAGCTGTTAAAAATCAGATTCAAAACAAGGTTATTTTGGTTACTGGCGCAGCTGGTTCAATAGGAAGCGGTTTGGTGAAACAAATTTTAGAACACAAACCAAAAATGGTGCTCTTACTCGATCAGTCAGAGTCTCCATTGTATGATTTTCACATCGATTTGTTGGCTGCGGAGATTGGGGTGCCGGTCGAACCAATAGTAGGAGACATACGCAACAGAGAAAGAATGAGAAGGTTGTTTGAGCATTTTAAGCCAGAACTAGTCTTCCATGCCGCGGCTTACAAGCATGTTCCCATGATGGAAAACAACCCAAGTGAGGCGGTTTACACCAATATATTAGGAACCAAAAACTTGGTCGATTGCGCACAAGAATTTGCGGTTTCGCACTTTGTGATGATTTCGACAGACAAGGCGGTAAACCCGACAAACGTAATGGGGGCTTCCAAGCGCATTGCTGAGATGTATGCGCAAAAAGCCAACGAAGAAAATAAATGCAAGTTCATTACAACTCGTTTTGGTAATGTGCTTGGGTCAAATGGTTCGGTCATTCCTTTGTTCCAAAAGCAAATTGCTCAAGGCGGACCTATCACCTTGACTGACGCTAATATTACAAGGTATTTCATGACCATTCCAGAAGCTTGCCAATTGGTTTTGGAGGCTGGTTCAATGGGGCAGGGCGGTGAGATTTTCGTTTTTGATATGGGGGAGTCGGTTAAAATCATCGATTTGGCCAAGAAAATGATCCAGCTTAGCGGCTTAGAGCTGGGGAGGGACATAGAGATTAAGATTACAGGTTTGCGTCCCGGAGAGAAGCTCTATGAGGAACTTTTAGCCAAGGACGAAGATACTGTGACGACTCATCATCCTCAGATTTTGATTGCAAAAATTCGACCTGCAGGTGAAGAGTTGAAGAAGCAAATAGAAGAACTAATCGCCTCATTTGGAGGGCAAAATAATCAAATTACGGTAGCTATGATGAAGAAAATTGTTCCGGAGTTTGTATCCAATAATTCAGAATTTGAAAACTTAGACAATAAATGATAAAACCATTTGAATTACAGTTGAGATTCAGAGACTTAGATTTAATGGGCCACGTAAACAATAGCGTTTATTTGTCCTTTTTTGAAATGACTCGAGTATATTATTTTGAAGAACTTCTTGGCCGAGCATGGGATTACAAAAAGGAAGGCTTTTTGTTAGCTAAAAACGAGGTAGAGTACTTTAAGCCTATCTTTTTAAGAGACAAACCGAAGATTCACATGAATACTACCCACGTCGGCAACAAGTCTTTTACCTTGGGGTATGAAATCTATGTCGAATCAGTACTAGTAACCAAGGGTTCATCAATAATGGTGGCTTTTGATTCTGTTGAGAATAAATCCATTCCTATTCCGTTAAAATTGAAAGAGACTTTACTCTCGATGCAGGGTTCAAAGTCGGAATGATTCTTGATTAATCATACTTAAAAACACATAATGAAATACATTTTTATTTTTATTCTAGCCGTTTTTGCTTTTACAGCCCAAGCGCAATTTAACTCTGGAAAGTCTGGAGAAAAATGCTACAATCGTTCTACTCCAAAAACTAATCAACGCTACGTGGAATGGGAGTGTGGTAAGCTTGTAGGTGTTGTGGATTGCAATGAGAAATTGACTTACGAAGAAAGTACCAATATGATTCTTTCCGCAAGTATTGGTTCACCCTTTACCGGAAAATGTGAAACTTGCTTTTCTAATGGACTTCTGGAAAGAAGAATTACCTTCTTGGATGGTAAAGAAAATGGAAAAGATACTACTTGGTACAAATCAGGTTGTGTTAAGGTTATGCGAAGCCATATAGCTGGTTCAGAAAACGGACAATGGATTTTCTACTACGACAGCACCCAGCAAGTTGCTTGGGAAATCAACTACTTGGTTGGTCAAAAGCATGGAAAGTCAATTTACTTCACAAAAAAAGGGGATACCACTGTATGGGAAACTTACAGCAATGGAAGGTTAGAAGGGGTTAAAAGAACGTATTATCCCAATTCTAAAATTGAAAAAGAAGTTAGCTATTCAGAGGGTTTAATGAATGGAATGTTTAAAATATATAATACTGAAGGAAAGATAGTTAATGATATTAACTTCAAGGAAGGAAACAAGGATGGTGTTTGTAAATATTATTATAATGACGGTACCTTATTAGCTACTGAAAACTGGGATGACGGAGTTAAGAACGGAGAGTTCAAAGTTTATTTTGTCCAGGGTTTTATCCAAGTTTCAGAAACGTATAAAAAAGGAGTTAAGGAGGGAGTGAATCAAGAATTTTATGCTAATCAACAGTTGAAAAAAACGGTTACATACAAGAAGGGTGACATTTTAGAAGAACATCGCTACGACGAAGATGGTTTGGAGATATATTCTTTCGGAGAACCTACACAGGTAGTAACAGATGAAGATGATGCTATGCCTTCAAATGGCAAAAAGAAAAAGAAGAAAAGAAGAAGAAAGAAAGGCAAAAAACAACGAGCTTTTGAACTGGAAGGTCAATAATTGCGTAAAACCGCTAAATGAGCTACCGCGAATAATGCCGCAGTCTCTGTTCTCAATCTATTTTCACCTAAATCAATGGCGCAATAACCGTTATCTAGGGCTTCTTTGACTTCATCTAAGGTGAAATCACCTTCTGGACCAATTAACACAGGAGAATTCAAGTTACCGGTATTTAATGGCGTTTTAATGCTCGATTCTGAAACCTCATAACAATGGGCAAGGCCTCCGTTGGGGTTTTGTTTGATGAACTTAGAAAAAGAGGTTAGTTCAATCAGTTCAGGTTTATAGAATCTTTGCGACTGTTTAGTGGCGGAGAGAACGATTTTTTCAAGCCTTTCCATTTTAACAATCTTTCGTTCGTTGTTCTTACATTGTAGCAAGGTGATTTTGTCGACACCTAGTTCGGTTGCCTTCTCAATAAACCATTCCAAACGATCCATGTTTTTTGTCGGACAAATAGCCAGGTGAATTTGGTTGTTTTCTGGTTCTTGAGACGCTATATGTAGTATGCTTAATTCACATTTTTTTTGATGTGTCAATGTAATGATGGCTTCGGCTTTTAGTCCTTTGCCATTCATAAGTTGAACCTTCATTCCGTCAGTATGCCTCAAAACTTTAACAAGGTGATGAGATTCCTCTGATGACAAGATTATGTTCTTGTCATTTTTTTGTAAATCAGGATGATAGCTAGTGTGCATTAATGCATTAGTTTAAATATTAATTCTCGCATTAGTTCGTGCTCATTTACATTAGCAGCACCAAGTCCCTTGCTTTTTAAGTCGTATTCCAACAAGGTATTTATGTTTGCGCTCACCTTGCTTGGTGGATAAATTTTTAATGAAGTTTTAAGCTCTTTTAGACCGAAGGGGTGCATGCGGAATTGTTTTGCATGTTCTGCATCTGATTTCTTAGAAAAATGCAAGTACATCAATCGATAATGCATCGTAAACAAAGTCGACACTACTGGTACTAAGGCGCCCGATTTTGGATTGGACTTAAAATAGCTAACTATAGAAAAAGCCTTAACAACATCTCTTTTTGCGATAGAGTTTATCAATTCAAAAAGATTGTAGTCTTTGGAGATTCCAATATTTTCTTCAATATGAACTTCGTTGATTGTGCTTCCTTTTTCAACTAGAAGGCTTAATTTCTCTAGTTCACCATTGATTCTGGCTAAATCCGAACCAATGTGATTGGCTAACAAGTTAGATGCCTTTGGTGTTATTGAGTATCCTTTTTCCTTGACTAGTTTTTCTATGTAATTCGGGACTTGATATTCCTTTATTTTATCAGATTTAAAGATTACAGCTGTCTTTTTGAAAGCCTTAAATAGCTTGGAGTTACCGTTTAATGGTTTGTTTTTGTGACAGAAAACAAAGATGGTTTGAGGGTTTGGGTTTGCGACATAAGCCTCTAATTCATCAGCTTTTTTTAAGTTTTGAGCTTCTTTGACAACAACGATTCTTCGTTCTGCCATCATCGGGAACTTTTTGACTTCGTTTATAGCATCCCCAGGCGTAATATCTATTCCATATAAGATAGCTTGATTGAAGTCTCTCTCTTCTTCTGCAAGGCCGTTTTCAATTATTGCGTCCATGATGGCATCGATGAAATAAGGTTCATCACCATGCAGCAAGTAAACGGGGCTAAATTTCTTAGCCTTAATATCACGAATTATCTGCTCAACACTCATCTATTTTTTGTGTTTTGACCAGATTTGAATTAACTCTACCATTGTGTTTACAGCCTTTTGCATGTCTTGTACGCTGACGTACTCGTGTCGTGAATGAATGGCCATTTCTCCTGTAAATATATTCGGACAAGGCAAGCCTATAAAGGAAAGTCTCGAGCCGTCTGTTCCGCCTCTAATCAAATCGACTTTAGGTTTTAATCCGGCTTTGTTCATCGCGTCTACTACATAGTTGGTCACAAAAGGTACGGTGTCCAGTACTTCTCTCATGTTGCGATACTGTTCATGAACCTCAAACGTATACTTTAGCTCAGGGTAAGTCGAAAGAATCACAAGTAGCAAGTTCTTCAACTTGTCTTGATGCTCTTGAAGTTTAGTGGTATCGTGATCTCTAATGATAAAATCAACTCTTGCCTTCTCTAATTCAGCCTTTATCGAGGTAGGATGTATAAATCCTTCACGTTTTTCTGTAGTTTCTGGAGACCATTCGTTTTTAGGTAACAAAGCAATCAGTTCGCTCGCTACTTTAATGGCATTGACCATTTTTCCTTTGGCGTATCCCGGGTGTTCGGAAATTCCTTCAATTTCTATTGTGATAGCATCTGCAGAGAAGGATTCGTTTTCGATCGAACCTTCAGGTCCTCCATCCAAAGTGTAGCCGTAATCCGCATTTAACTTCTTCATGTCCAGGAAATCAACACCTCTTCCAATTTCTTCATCCGGGGTAAATAATATTCTTACATCGCCGTGGGGCACCTCAGGATTGTTGATTAAATAATGAGCGAAATCCATAATTATCGCAATTCCTGCCTTGTCGTCTGCACCTAAAAGTGTATGACCACTTGCCGTAATGATATCGTCTCCTATTTTTGATTTTAAATAACCGTGCTTCGTTGTGCTGATGATTTGACTTGGGTCGTCGGGTAATACGATATCCTTTCCGTCGTAGTTGCGATGTACGATTGGCTTAACGTTGGTGCCCGAACAGTCTGGCGCCGTATCCATGTGCGAGCAAAAGCAAATAGTCGGAACTTTATAATCCAAATTTGATTTTACGGTCGCAAAAACATAGCCGTGTTCGTCCATTTCTGCATCAGAAATCCCCATTGCGAGCAATTCTTTAACCAATAGATTACCCAAATCTTTCTGAATTAAAGAAGAGGGGAAGGTTTGAGAACCAGGGATTGCTGTTGTATCTATTTTGGCGTATCGAATAAAACGTTCTTCGACGGTGTATGTGTATTTCATTTTTTCTTTAAAAAGATAAGTTCAAAGATAAAATTTATATTTCTTCAAAATAGGCAAGGGAGAAGAATATATCAACGGATTGAAAGTGATTAAAAGCAAAAATCCCTTTATCGGCCAAGACTGATAAAGGGATTTTAATATTGTTAAGAGTCGCTCTTAGTATACTTCGCTTGCAGAAAAGTGAAAATCACTTTCGATTTGTGCGTTTTCGTCAGAGTCAGAACCGTGAACTGCGTTTCTTCCTTTGTTCTCAGCATAAGCTTTACGGATAGTACCTTCAGCTGCCTCAGCAGGATCAGTAGCACCGATTAAAGTTCTGAAATCAGCAACTGCATTTTCTTTCTCTAAGATGGCAGCAACGATAGTTCCGCTTGTCATGTACTCAACTAACTCTCCGTAAAAAGGACGTTCTGCGTGTACTTCATAAAATTTTTGAGCTTGCTCAGTAGATAATTTCGTGTATTTCATCGCTTTGATAGAAAAACCTGCGTTGATTATCATGTCTAAAACTTTCCCCATGTGACCATTTTCGATCGCATCAGGCTTAAGCATTGTAAAAGTTCTGTTCGTTGCCATTTCTGTTTGTTTCAATTTGGGTGCAAAAGTATGCAATTTATATTGTTTAATAATTGTTCCAATTAATATATTCTGATTTTTTGGCAAGACTATAAAATTGAGTTTAGCAGTTGCTACTATTTTGTGTTTGTAAGATTATTCTAAAACTATTGTTAGATTGTTCTAATATCCTTTATCTTTGTTACGAATGAAAGGAAAAGAAGCGTTAAAGATGTCGGGATTTGGTTCGGTTGTAATCGGATTACTATTTCTTTTTTCTTGTCAATACTCTCCCAAACAATCTCAACAAAAACGTCTTGTTCTATGCACTACAGGGATGATTGGTGACGGTTTAAAAAACATTCTTCCCAAAGAATTTGAAATCCACACCTTAATGGGGCCTGGTGTTGATCCGCATATGTTTGAGGCTAGACCTCACGACATAAAAGAATTGGCAAAGGCCGAAACGATAGTGTATAACGGACTGCATCTCGAAGGAAAAATAGCTCAGTTGTTTAAGAAATTAAAAAAAGAAAAAGAGGTGCTCGCTGTTTCGGATTATTTAAATCCCGACAAATACATTGAAGCAAACGATTATTCTCATGACCCTCATATTTGGCTAGATCCATTCTTGTGGGCAGAAGGAATAAAAGGAATTGGGTATAAGTTGGCGAAATTGTATCCTGATTTCTCCGATGTTATAATTGCAAATACAGAGGCTTATTACGCTCAAATTCTTTCTGCTGGAAATGAAATGAAAAGACAATTAAATCAAATACCTGAATCTCAAAGGGTGTTGATCACTTCGCACGATGCTTTTTCCTATTTTGGTAGGGCTTTTGATATTAGAGTAGATGCGTTACAAGGTATATCGACGGTGTCCGAACCGGGTATCCGAACGGTTTCTTCCTTAATGAATGATATAGTAAAGAACAAAATCCCTTGTGTGTTTGTGGAAAGTAGTGTTGCCAAAAAGTCAATTCTAGCCTTGCGAGAAGCTTGTGAAAGAAAGGGATATGACCTAAAAGAGGGTGGAACCTTGTACTCAGATGCCATGGGACCCAAAGGTTCTGGTGCAGATACTTACTTAAAAATGCTTGGCAAGAATGCCGAAACGATTTCTAAAGGATTAAAACAAGATTAAATGAATAGCATTGAAGTACATAATTTAACGGTTGCTTATAACCAATTGCCTGTACTGTGGGATGTGGATTTTGAACTTCCAACTGGGCAAATAATTGGAATTGTTGGACCCAACGGTTCAGGCAAATCAACATTACTCAAAGCCATTATGGGCTTGCTTCCGCTTTCAAGTGGACACGTTAAAATTCAGGATAAAACACTTGACACCATGCGTCATAAGGTAGCCTACGTTCCTCAGCGTGAGTCTGTAGATTGGAATTTCCCTGCATCTGTAAAGGAAGTGGTGAAAATGGGGAGGTACGAACCTAAACGCTTGTTCAGTCGACTCAGCAAAATAGATTACAGCGTAGTTGAGGAATCCATCGCAAAAGTCAAATTAGAAGGGTTTACAGACAGACAAATAGGAGAGTTATCAGGCGGTCAGCAACAGCGAGTTTTCATCGCCCGAGCTTTGGCGCAGGGTGCCGATATATATTTGCTGGATGAACCGTTCGTAGGAGTCGATGTAGCCAGTGAAAAAGCCATCATGGATTTACTTCATCAACTCAAATCAGAAGGCAAAACAATTATTATTGTTCACCACGATTTGCAAACAGCAAGCGAACATTTTGATCATTTGGTGTTGCTCAATACCCGTCTGGTTGCACACGGACCGATTTCCGAGATTCTGACCTCAGAAAACCTGCAAGCGACTTACGGTGGGCAGTTGAACTTATTCGCACAATTACAACAAATAATAAAAGACAGAAACTTCCCGATTAGAGAAAAAGGTTTCGAAGACAAATAATATGCTCTCAACAACATTAATACTGGTATTGTGTGGTCTATTTGCAATGGGCATGTCGGCCGGAGTGATAGGGTGTTTTACCTTTTTAAGAAAGAGAACCTTAATTGGTGATGCGGTAGCTCATGCAGTTTTACCCGGTGTGGCGATTGGTTACATGTTTTCTGGAACAAAAGACCCAATTAGTTTGTTGATCGGAGGGGTAGTTTTTGGATATATCGCCATAAAATCAATTGATTACATAGCCAATAAAACCAAGTTATCAGAAGATACCGCTATCGCCTTGGTGACGACGGTATATTTTGCTTTTGGTTCAACTTTACTATCCTACATCGCCGGGGATGGCAGCGGACAGCAAGCTGGTTTAAAGGACTTTTTGTTTGGGAAGGCCGCGACTCTGACCGAACAAGACGTAATCCTGTTTATTTGCGTCGCTTTAATCGTAATCTTCTTCGTTAGTTTATTCTTTAGGCCATTCGTATTGGTGAGTTTTAACAAAGAATTCGCTGCATCCAAAGGGTGGAAGGTCAAAACCTTTGAAACCATATTGGCCATTCTTACTGTGATGGTAATTACAATTGGGTTGCAAGCGGTTGGAGTAGTGCTAATGTCCGCGTTATTAATCGCACCTGCCGCTTCTGCCAGGTATTGGACGGATTCTTTGAAGAAAATGATGGTTTTATCCGCCATTTTCGGTGCTTTTGCCGGCGTTTCGGGTGCCTTGCTTTCTTTGGTAGGTGAAAACATGCCAACCGGACCCTGGGTGATCATGGTGCTTTTCTTATTTACCATGTTGACTCTGTTGTTTGCTCCCAAAAAAGGATACATGTCCATTCGCAGAAAAGTGAAGCAAAACGAACGTCAAATCCACGAAGAAAACGTCCTAAAAACTCTTCATCAATTGAGTGAAGAAGATAAAAACAGTGTAAAAGTTACTGATTTATTACAAAAACGGAAAATACCATCAAAAAAGCTTGATTTTGCTCTGGATAATTTAATTAAAAAGGATTTCGTTAGTGAAACCGAGGATTATTTTGAATTGTCTGAAACGGGCAAGAAAGAAGCGATTAGAGTGGTTCGTTTGCACCGACTGTGGGAACTTTATCTTACGCAAAGAATGAACTTTAAAGAAGATCATATCCACGGAACAGCTGAGACTATTGAGCATTTGATTACAGAAGAATTGGAAGAATCCTTGTTGAAAGAACTCGATTATCCGACCGAAGATCCACACAGCAAACAAATACCTTACTGATGTTTGATTTTAATGATTCCTTAAATATAATGACGGCTTTGCTGATTGGCTGGTCCTGCTGTTTGTTGGGTACCTTCTTGGTACTTAAGAAAATGGTAATGGTCGGAGATGCCATTTCTCACTCAGTTTTGCCCGGAATTGTGATTGCTTATTTGGTCGGAACTCAGACTCAAAACAACTTCATTTTACTTGGAGCAGCCGTATTTGGGGTGCTAACGACAATAATGATTGACTTTTTATACCGAAAACTTAAACTACAAGAGGATGCTTCCATAGGTTTGACTTTTACTTGGCTTTTTGCTCTCGGCGTTTTGTTGATTGCATTTTTTGCGGATGGTAACTCTGATATAGATCAAGATTGTGTGTTGTTTGGTGAGTTAGGACTAACATTCCTTGATAAAGTTATATACCAAGGCAGAATTTTTGGAACGAAATCTATTCTCATGCTAGCTCCAGCATTTATTTTGGTCCTCATTTTTATCACCAGAGGTTTCAAGGGCTTCCAGATTACAGCTTTTCAATCTGATTTCGCTGCGACTAAAGGGATTTCTGTTGGGTTTTGGCATTATGCCTTAATGGCCTTAGTTAGTTTGGTTACCGTGCTTAGTTTTGAAAGCGTGGGGGCGATATTGGTAGTCGGCTTCTTGGTCGTACCGCCAGCCACTGCTTATTTGATTACTGGTAAACTCAAAACCCTGCTTTGGTTAGGTGTTTTAATCACAACGGTCAATGTCATTCTCGGTTATTTGGTGGCCGTTTATTTGAATCTTTCTATCAGCCCGTGTATTATTACAGTATCAGGAATCGTGTTTATCCTTACCAACTCCGTTGTTAAGCTAAGAAAGAAAA
>JBLIKY010000054.1:0-12072 GCA_047637535.1 Lentimonas sp. | reverse complement strand
ACGGTAAACATTAAAACTCGTGTTGAAGAAAGAGCAACCTCAAGTATTGAAACCAATACTCCTGCTGTTGTAGCTTCAACTTCAATTGAAATGCCAAATTTCGTTGAAATATTAGCAAGTTTTTTCCATAATTAATCTTCGTGAATAGCGTTTACTCGCTTCTGATATGAAATTGCATCATAGAATTCTTGGTGAAGGAACCCCATTGGTGATTTTACACGGTCTGTTTGGCTATTCTGACAATTGGCAAACCCACGGAAAAAAATTAGCAGAGTATTTCCGAGTCATTTTAGTGGATCAAAGAAATCACGGACATTCTGAATGGACAGAAGATTTTAGCTACGAATTGATGGCTGATGACTTGAAAGAACTGTTTGATGACCTTGAATTAAGCAATGTGATTCTCTTGGGCCACTCGATGGGGGGGAAGACAGCAATGTATTTTGCTCAACAACATCCTGATTATCTTCAAAAATTACTTGTAGTCGACATCGGGATTAAAACCTACCCATCGCATCACGATTCTATCCTCAAAGGATTATATTCTGTAAAGGGTGAGGCATTGACTTCAAGAGCAAAGGCTGATGAAGCAATGGCTTTACATATAGATTCTGTTGGTGTTCGTCAATTTTTAGCTAAAAATCTCTATTGGAAAGAAAAAGGTCTTTTGGCTTGGAGGATGAATATTCCTTTGCTCGATCGAGAGATGGATAAGATATTAGCGGGGATTCCAGATTCTGAAGTTTTATTGCCCACCTTGTTTATTCGAGGTTTAATGTCCAACTATATTTTGGATGAAGACATTGATTCTTTAGAAATGGCATTCCCAGACATGAAGCTGATTAGCATTGAGAATGCAGGACATTGGGTACACGCTGAAGCACCGGAACCTTTTATTGAGGCAGTTTTGGCATTCTGTTTGCGTTGATTCTTAAAATGAATACTATGAAATTACTTGTTTCTATTCTTGCCATCGTTTTGGCAGGTACTACTTTTTCTCAAACAGAGATTAACAAAAGTGTTCACAATTTTGGTGAATTAATGGTGAATTCAGACCGATTTGTAGATATTCAAATCACCAATAAAGGGATCAAAAAGGAGTATTTGTTGAGCGTTAAGAAACCGAGAGAGGTTGTATATATTGTCGACGGTCAATTCATCGAAAAAGACTCCATGCTCACCGTGAGGTTACAGGTTAATCCCAAAGAAAAAGGTAATTTTAATTACGAGGTGGAGATTTTTACGAGTGACCGTCAAACCGCTTTTAAGGTCAAACTCAAAGGCGAACTCAAAGAAACTCCAAAAGGAAATACGGCTTCGTTTCAAGCTTGCCCCAGTTTTGGTCAACGAGCTACGGGTGCTGACCCAACAGCTTTTGAGTTAACCATCGTGACCATTGACAAGGATACAAAAGAACCTATAGGGAAATCAAAAGTAAGTTTAATTCAAAACGGAAAACAAATAGAGGATTTTCAATCCAATAAATCAGGTCAAATTGTTGAAGAAGTGCCATTGGGCTACACTTATTTTTACGCCAGAGCAACAGGATATAAAGCCGAAGAACTAGGAACCTATGTAAATTTTCAGAGAAATTATATTGTGATTGAACTGGAGAAAAAGCAGGTAGTTGAACCAGAAATTGTCGAGGAAATTGAATTGCCAGTTGAGGAGGAAATTGAAATCGCTGAGGAAGAAAAGGAAGAAGAAATCGAATTGGAATCTGAACTTACTCAAGAGTTAATTTTGCCTTCGGAAACGCCATTTGCTTTGCAAGAATTAGATCCAAACAATTTTGACACTCAGTATTTTGACCCAGTAAACGTGACGTTTGTTTTGGATGTATCCTCATCAATGAGACAAGGAGATAAAATCGAATTGATGAAGTTTGCCCTTTATGAACTAAACGATATGTTAAGGGGCAACGATAAAATCTCAATCGTCACCTACGCAGACAACGCTAGAGTGATTTTAAAGCCAAATGCAGGATCCAATAAGGAATCGACAAATGAATCTGTTGAAAAACTAAAAGCCTCTGGATTAACAGCCGGTGGGGAAGGGATCAAATTGGGATACAAACAAAACTTAAAAGGTCAAATTACAGACGGAAAAAACCATGTGATTGTTATAACTGATGGAGCTTTTAACCGTAATTCTGACGATTATAAACGATATGTAAGACGCTACAAAAAGAAAGGAATTTCACTTTCAATTGTCGGTATTAAAAATTCAGAAAAAGATGCTTTAGAAATGAAAGAAGCAGCTTCTTTAGGGGGAGGCCGCTATATTCCAATTGATAAGCTTGTGGATGCTCAGAATAATTTAAAACAAGAGATTCGCTTATTGACTTTTAAAAACTAAGTCTAAACGTTTATTCGAAAATATATTCTTGACCGTTTTGTTCTAAGAGTATATTGCTTAATGTTAAGCTCGGGATGTTGTAGATCTGTTCAGTCGAAGTTTGCGCATGTGATTACTTGGCAATATAGGTAAACTCATATTGATCATCACCTCTAATTTCTCTAAACTTTAAGTCACTCGCTTTTAACTCAAGAATAGTATAGGCAGTAGTGTCATCTTTTGTTGCGATGGTAATTTTTGTTTTATCCTTGTTAAAGTCCCAAGAACCGACTTCGCTTTCTGAAACAGTGGTGGAGTTGGTTTGAGTAACTGTAACTTTCTTGTAGAACCCTTTTTTACCATAAGTTACGTCTACGGTTTCCAAGGTGTTATTTTCAGATGCGCCGTTTTTAGTCGTTTCTATTAATCTCCATTCTCGCGCGAGTCTATATTTTGCAGAGTAAATGGTGTAATTTGATCCATCTTCATATTTATCACAGGAAGAGATTGTGAAACTACCTGTAATAACAATGGCCAAGGAAACTAGAAGTTTTTTTGTCATGATATTTTAAGTTAATCAATGATTCTTTTAATACTTTCTTCTACATAAACTTTATTATCGTCTGTTTGTGAAAGCAACGCTACAAGCAGTTCTTTTTGATTCTCAACTGCGTTTATTGGGGCATGTAGTTTTAAGTCTTTGATGTAATCAAAGTACAAGGTGTCCTGTGAGATGGAAAGTTTTCTTAATCCTAAGAAATAAACGGCTCTGACATCTCTATCTGCCAATACCATAGCCTTTTTAGTAATCCCTACACGGAAACCTTTTTTGTAAACTCCAATTGCGCAAAACATCCAGGAATCTATTACCCCTAGTCCGTATGCAAAAGAAATTAATACAGCTTCTTGACTTACTTGTAACAAAGCATAACTAAGGGATAGTAGGACAGCGGATTCTAAAAGCGTATATAAAATCACTCGTTGCTTTCTGACTTTCGATACTTCAACGTTGTAAACGTATTTGTCACTTTGTAAAAGCAATTTCATTCCTATCCATCTTTTTAAACTCCTTTTAAAGACAATTAAGAAAATGATAACTGCAAGAACAGAGAAGATCACTTCTTTAAAAGGCAAGTTGGCTCCTGATGTTTTCAACATTTCCAATGGTAAATCCCGCCCTACAATAATAGTAAGAGCCAAGATTGGAAAAGTGATCATCAGCAAAAGCACATTTGTGAGTTTATTCATTGGGTATAGATTTTAGCTTTTGTTTTAAAGATACAATGCTTTCTTTCCTTTCTTCAATTTTCTTTTCATATTGAAGCTTCATCTCTTCAGCGCCTTTTGAACGGCCAAAGAAACCTAAATTGGTCTCAATTTGGATTATTTCTTGCTGAATTGAGTCAATGCTTTTACGAATCTCTTGTTTTTCGCGATCTAACAATCTATATGCATCAGGACTAGCTTTCATTGCTTCAACTTTAACTTCAAAAAGGATGTTCTCCTTTTCTTTACCCGCTAAATTGAGAGATGCATATTGCTTGTCAAGGGCTTCTTTATAACCTTTAAAAACTTTGTCCTTAGCTTTCATTGGTACGTGACCAATAGCATTGAAGTCGTTGCTAAAGTTTTTAAGAACCTCAAGCGCTTGTTTTTTGTCGCTAGGAAGTGTCAAATTGCTTAACTCTTGAGTTTTCGATTGTTTGGCTGTAAGATTGGCTTCGTTTTCTTTGTCTTTATCATCAAAATGAGCTTGGCGTGCATTAAAGAACTTATCGCATGCCCCTCGGAATTCACTCCAAAGTTTTTGCTCTGTTTTTTGTCCAGCATGACCAATTTTTGACCATTGTTGCTGAAAATTCTTTAATTGATTTGCCGTTTCTTTCCAATCTGCGCTTGTTTGTAGAGCAATGGCTTTTTGGATGATTGCTTTTTTCTGGTCAACAAAAACGCTTGACTTTTCTTTTAATTTATCGTAGAAGGCCTTTTTTGTCTCGAAGAACTTATCACATTCTCCTCTAAATTCCTTCCACAATTCATCTGAAAGTTTGCGGTTGGCTTGACCAATGGTTTTCCATTTTTCCTGGAAAGCAATTACCTCTTTTGTTTTCTTATCCCAATCAGAAGCTGATGATAATTCTTCGCTGTTCTCAAGAGCTTTTCTTAAAGCTGCTATGATTTTCTTTTTAGCGTCTAAATTCAGCTGCCCTTCTTCGCGTCGTTTGTCGTAAAACTCTTTGATTTTAACATAGACCAACTTTACCGAGGCCCAATAATCTTCTTTTACGGATTCCCATTGTTCTTCAGGCACTGGTCCGATCTCTTCCCATTCGTTTTGAAGGGATTTTAATTGGGTTTCAATGTCCTTTATTTTAGGAAGGGAAATGATGTCCTTCACCTTTTGTATGAGATCTAATTTTAACTGATGATTACGGTGTAAGTCATGCTCTTTCAGTTCTTTGTAAATCTTCATGTTGTAAAAGAAACTCTCCAACAACTTAGAGTACTCAGCCTGGATATCATCACGTTTTTCACGTGGAATATCACCTGTTTCTTTCCACTTGTCGTGTATTTCTTTAAAAGCTCCAAAGGCTGCCCCAATGTTTTCTTCATTCTGTATGGTTGAAGACAATTTGGTTATAAGTGCTCTTTTTTCCTTTAAATTGTTGTTTTGAATCTCGTTTTTTAATTCAATCGCATCCTTTTTTCTTAAAGAAAATTTCCTAAAGATTTCGTGGAACTCTTCTTTGATTAAATCGACTTCTTTTAGTTCTTCAATCGGCAATCCTTCTTCTAGCAATGCAACTTGGCGAAGTCTTTCTTCTTCGATTAAAAAATCTTCAAATTTTTGTTTGAGTTCGCTAACTTCTCTACTCACCTTCAACGGTGTTTCGGAAACAACTAATGTTTTTAATGACTCAATAAATTCAATTTTCTCCATTACTCCTTTATTTATGCCTCGACATTAGACATGTCAAAATGTGCGATCTCAGTAAATTTTTGAATACGATCATTGACTTCTTGGGAAGAAATCGAAGTCAATTGCTCAGTACCGAATTTCTCACAGCAAAATGATGCAAGGGCCGAACCAGCAATAATACCTCTCTTCATGTTTTCAAAGCTAATGTCATTTGTACTTGACAAATAACCCATCAATCCACCGGCGAACGTGTCACCAGCTCCAGTTGGATCAAATACAGATTCTAAAGGAAGAGCAGGAGCTACAAAAATCTTGTCCCCGTGAAAAAGCAAAGCGCCGTGCTCACCTTTCTTAATGATGAGGTATTTACAGCCTAATTTACGGATTGCATCTGCTGCTTTCACTAAACTATACTCGCCTGATAATTGTCTTGCTTCTTCGTCGTTGACGATAAGTAAATCAACTTGGGAAATGGTCTTTTTTAGATCGTCCATTGCTATGTCCATCCAAAAGTTCATTGTGTCCATGGCAATTAACTTCGGTCTGTTTTTAAGCCTAGAAACAACAGTTGCTTGTACCTGAGGACTTAAATTCCCCAACATTAGGAACTCAGTATTCTGATAAGATTCTGGTACGATAGGATCGAAATGTTCGAGTACGTTTAACTCAGTAACAAGCGTATCGCGCGTGTTCATATCGTTATGATACTTACCTGACCAAAAAAACGTTTTTTCACCGTTTTTCACTTGCAGTCCGTCTAGGTTTACGCCACGAGAAGTAAGTGTTTCCAACATTTCTTTTGGAAAATCATCTCCTACAACGGCAACAATATTTTGATTTTTTTCGAAAAAGGCAGCGGATAGCGCAATGTATGTACCTGCACCTCCGATAATTTTATCTGTTTTGCCAAACGGCGTTTCAATTGCGTCAAAGGCAACACTTCCTACAGTTAATAAACTCATTTTGTCTTGTTTTACGGTGCAAAGGTAAGCAAAATGTAAATTTTAAGGGTGTAGAAAGTCATAGAAGATAAGAATGACGTAAAAAGTTATTAAATAACCGGTTAAACTCGACATTATCATGAACAAAGAGAATTGGATTTAGGGCAATTGAGAACCGTATTATTCGTTTAGAAAGTAATTACCGAAGCATTGTTAATAGATTGATGTTTTTGACATCAATTAGGCGGCTTATAGAATTAAATTTGTGATAGAAGATGAATAAATTCCGTCCAGTACACGTGCTTGCCTTTACCTTGGGCATCTCCGCCTTTTTGATTGGCCTGAGCTTCGTGTCTCCAAAAGAAGGATGGGAAGTGGCAGGAATTAAATTAGATTTCATGACTTCTGAAAATCTACTTTTCCCGAAAAAGAAAATAAAGAAAGACATTACGGATTTAGTCGCAGATGTAGATATTGAAATCGCAGGTGAGTACGAACCCATAAAACACAAAAACAATTCGGACGGTAAAATGGGGGCACCCATTAAAATCAATTATAAAATTAACGCCTCAACTACTGTTTTTTTAACCGAAAAATCACAAATTCAGCTTACCGATTTTTTTAATAAGCTAAAAAACCTGGCCTCTGAAAAAGGAAAAATGAGAGTTTTGCACTTTGGAGACTCTCAGATAGAAGGAGACAGGATGACTTCTTTTATTCGTCAAAGAATGCAAGAGCAATTCGGCGGTAATGGTCCAGGGTTAATACCTGCAAACAACGTTTATCCTACAATTTCTTATTACCAAACCTTCTCTGAGAATTTCAAAAGATATACTTGTTTTGGTGGGGACAAATTGGAGTCAAAAAAATATGGACTCATCAATTCAGTAGCAAGATTTTCACTTGAAAAATCAGATAGCACAGATACGGTTGTCAAAAAAGCGTGGATCGACATCAAACCTTCGGATAAGATATACTCTATGGCAAGGCAATATAAAATTGTGAAGATGCATTACAATTCGGCTACTGTGCCTTGTTATTTACGAGTATTTAAATCTGGGACTTTGATACACGAAGAACCTTTAAAGGTAGATAGCTTGGCGCATACTATTTCCTTGGTTTTTAATGAAACACCGCCAGAATTGCGATTCGAATTTGAAGGAGTTAAAAGTCCAAACATATCTTCTTTCTCTCTCGAGGGGGATTACGGTTTACAGGTTGATAATATTGGTATGAGAGGCTCGAGCGGAACCTTCATGGGCAAAATAAACAGGCCTCTTTTTGCCAAAATGCTAAGAGACGAAAAAGTAGGCATGATTATTATGCAATTTGGGGGGAACTCAATGCCGAATTTAATGGACAGTGTCAATGTAAGAAACTATGCAAGTTATATTCGAGGTCAGTTAAGAACGATACAAAATTTGGCTCCCGGGATTCCAATTGTATTTATTGGTCCTAGTGACATGTCAATGCTTAACGATGGTGTTTATGAAACATATCCATTGTTGCCATATTGTGTTGATGAATTGAAAAATGCAATTTTATCAATTGGGGCAAGTTATTGGGATTTATACAGCGCAATGGGAGGATATAATTCTATGCCAGCATGGGTTGAGAAAGGCATGGCAGGGGCCGATCATATACATTTTAGCAACAAAGGGGCAAGTGTTGCCGCACAGCTTTTTTACGATGCATTTATGGGTGCATACACAAAACTTGAATCAAAATGAAGATAAAATCAATGATATTGATAAGTATCTTTTCTTTAATAGGAGTCACCAACTATGCTCAGAAAGTTGAAATTACTGAAGGGTTGCAGCTCTATTGCCCACCGTCAGTCTTAAGGCTTGACTCTAGTTATATTCCCCATTATCCATTGGTCGATTTTCATCAAAATTATTTTCGATTCTATACGAGTAAAAGTGATAACTGGCAAATCTTTTACAATAAACTGATCCGAATGGAAAAGGAAAAAAAAGATAAGCTTAATTTGTATCATATTGGTGGTTCACATGTACAGGCTGATATTTACACTCACGATGTACGGACCTTCTTACAAACAAAAAATAAGGCCTTGCCGGGCGAACGAGGATGGGTCTTTCCATTTGATTTGGCAAAAACCAACAATCCTTGGAATTATGAGTTTAAAAGCGACAATTCATGGACGAGTCACAGAGTGGTGGTTTCTTCTCAAAGAAATACAGATTATGGAACACTAGGCGCGAAAATTACTTGCGATGATTCTTTAATTGGCTTAGTGTTTAAGTATGACATGACGGATCATACGCCTAATATCAATAAGGTAAGAATTTATCACAATAAGGGAGAATTTCCTTTTGAATTTCAATGGGCAGAAAACGAAATATTGTTTGAGAGTCAATATACGGATACTACGGTCGGATATACGGAAGTCAAATTCTTAGAAAATTTTATAGATTTTGATGTTCAGATGTCTAGAATGATCGAAGCCGATTATGAGTTAGAAATTTATGGCTTTCAATTACTCAACGATGACCCTGGGATATCATATAACAGCATAGGGATAAATGGAGCAGGACTATACTCGTATTTGGCATGTAATCGATTTAGAGAGCAGTTAAAAACTTATCCGCCGGACTTTTTTGCATTTTCAGTCGGTACGAATGATGGGAATGTTCCCTACTCGAGTTTTGATCCGATGGTATACAAAGCGAATTTAAAGAAAATGATGCTTTGGGTTTATGAGGCAAACCCAAATTGCGCTATACTTTTAACCGTGCCCAACGATTCCTATTATAGAAGAAGATACCTAAATGAAAATATTGGCCGTGAAAGAGAAGTGATCGAAGAATTAGCAAGAGAATTTGAAGTTCCTGTTTGGGATTTATATGGCTTAATGGGCGAACTAGGTTCTTCCAAAAAATGGTACTTATCTGGCTTGATGAAAAGTGATATGGTTCACTTTAGCAAAGAAGGATATCACTTAAAAGGCGATTTGTTTTTCGATGCTTTTGAAAAATATATGCGTGAATTTAGAGAACTTAAATCTATGAAAACTGATGGAGGCATTAGATAGAATAAAGGAGGTTTTTAAGTTTGTTTTTTCGGAAGAAAGTCCTTTGATTTTTAGTCAAATTGACTTTTGGATATTTTTCATTGCAGTTATTGGTGTTTATTCAGTGCTTGATTTTTCAAAACGAACAAAAGGCGCAATTGCTGCGATGTTTGTCGGTTTGGGATTGCTGTGTTTTGCTTATTACGATACAGCCATAGCTTTACTGCTGATTTTAGTAAATTATGGACTGTGGAAGGATACTTTGAGTTCACCCAAAGTCAAATACGGCCTAATGGTAGCGGTAAATGTTTTGGGATTAAGTTATTACATCTACAAAATTTCGTTTTTGACCTTGTACTTAGGGCTATCCTATTACGACGTTTGGCTGCTGTTTTTAGTTTTGGTGTTTGTTTTAGCCCGTTTTCACAAGAAGTTTTGGGTACGTTCTGTATTTCTTACTGGGGTAAGTTTGTTCTTTTATTTTAAGAGTTCGGGTTTATTTGTACTACTCCTTTCACTAAGTTTAGTCACAAATTACTTCATGGGGAGGTGGATATACAATTCAGCTTCTCACAAAAGAAAACTCTGGATAATAACTTGGTCAGCGGTATTCAATTTATTGATTCTCGCCTTCTTCAAATACGCTTATTTCTTTACAGATTCGTTTAACGCAATGTTTTCGACTGATTTTGAAATTTTCAATTTCTTTGCGAGATGGGCAAACGGTTTTTGGGGTGAGGGAACCTTTAGCGAAAGAATCTTTTTGCCTGTTGGAGTTTCCTTCTTCACCTTTCAGAGTATTTCCTATGTCGTTGATATCTATAGGAAAGACATTAAACCTGTTAGAAGCTTCTTTGATTATACCTTCTTCGTTACCTTCTTTCCTCAGTTGGTGGCTGGTCCGATTGTTAGAGCAAAGGACTTTATACCGCAGATAAGGGCTCCTTACAAGTTAGATAATAAGGACTTTAGTTCGGCAGTCGTACAAATAGTAAAGGGTTTATTAAAGAAAGTAGTTTTGGCCGACTACATCGCTATTCATTTTATAGATAAAGTTGCGGACGCCCCGGAAGCATTTCCTGGATTTGTCAGCATTTTGGCAATGTGGGGCTATTCTTTGCAGATTTACGGTGATTTCTCGGGATATACAGACATGGCGATAGGTCTCTCAAGGTTAATGGGATTCAAATTGCTTGAAAACTTTAATTCTCCCTACAAAGCCATAAATGTGGCTGATTTTTGGCGTAGATGGCACAAATCCCTTGGCTCTTGGTTACGAGATTACCTTTATATCCCTTTGGGAGGAAATAGAAGTGGAGGTATCGGAACTTATGTTGCTTCAACATTGATTTTTATCTTCCTGCTTTTCATCACGCAATGGCACGAACTGATCTATGTTTATTTTATCCTGCTTGTAATTTACCTTGTGGGCATCAAATGGATTCCAGGATTTAAAAAATACATTCATCGAGATTTGAACCTTATCATTACGATGGTGATTGGTGGACTTTGGCACGGTGCAAGTGAGAATTTTGTGATTTGGGGAGCCATGAATGGATGTGCCTTGATTTTTTATAATTATTGGAAGAAAATCAGTCCGTATGAAAATAAAACAAACCGTTTAGTACACTTTTTAAAGATTTTCATCACCTTCAATTTCATCACCTTCACACGTATATGGTTTAGACTTGAAGAAGATGGCTTGCCTGCAACGATGCTCAATCAAATCTGGAATAATTTCAATTATTCTTGGGTAGTTTTCATTGAGGTACTTACTACTTACGCATCAGTTTTTGTGGTCATGATAGTTGGCTTTTTCATACATTGGATGCCGCAAAGATGGAAGGATAGATACGAAAGTGTTTTCGAGAGAATGACTTTGTTTAAGAAGTGTGTGTCCGTATTTATAATAATTGTACTAATGTATCAAGCTATATCCGATGTATCAAAACCTTTTGTTTATTTTCAATTTTAAACTTTTTATTTTGGCGAAAATCTGACTTGGTTTCTAAGTTTAAAGATTAGGTAAACTATCACACCCAAAGCCAATATGAAGGCTACTAATAATACCCACTCAAAATCACCATCAACAGAAATGGTATAAACCAACGGCGCGGAATTTTTATAAAAATTAGAACTCCCTTTAACCTCTAATTGATATTTTCCTGATTCATTAAAGTTTAAAAAAACATTCCCATCCTTCGTTTCTATCCAATCTCCTTTATTTACCCTGTAGGATAATTTGGAGGCATGCTTTGAAAAATTAACGGCAGCAAATTTAAAATGAAGTGATTGCTCTTCATTAAGCAGGATTATCCTCTTTGTGGAAGTTAAATGGTTATCAACTTTTAAACTCAATGGGACTATCTTTAACGCTTCAAGTGCTTTGCTCGATCCCGCTGGAAAGGCATATATTCCATCTTTTGATAGAATATAAAGTTCATTATTATGCTCTGCCATATAAGTTACCTCTGAACTTTTAATCTGAGAGCGTAAATCAAGGGCTTGGATTTGTAACAATTCTTTCCCGTCAAGATAAAATTTTTGAAGTGCGCCATTTGTTAAGACCCAGAAAGTCTCTCCAAGTGAGGGTTTAATGTTTAATACTTGATTGATATCAATACTGTTATTTAATTCCAATCTTTCTAAAGAAATTATATCATAAGCCCAAAGCCCGTTTCCATTTGTTCCTATAAGTAAATTGTTTCCATGGACATGAAGGCTATTAATTTGAAGGTTTCCAAAGACATCCGGTTTAACTTTAGAAATTTCCCCATTTAGGTATTTCCATAGACCTTTCGAAGTAGCGACATACAATTGCCCTCGAAAATAGGCCATAT
>JBLIKY010000053.1:0-12621 GCA_047637535.1 Lentimonas sp. | reverse complement strand
TTTCAGAGTGAAGAACAAAGCGGAGTGAAGAGGTCTGGGGTCTCATTCTTGTAAAATTCAAGGTCAGCACAAAACCCTCCGGGCTCCTTACTGTTCCTCACACTGTTTTTGGTAATTTGATTTTGGATTAAACATATCAATTATTCAGAGTGAGGAACAAAGCGGAGTGAACAGGTTGATCCCTCATCCCTCAAATCCGGTTTTGATATGATCCGGTTTCATCCAAAATATTAGTCCCAAAAAAAAGTCTTAGTGTTCTACTAAGACTTTTTTGGCGGAGAGCGAGGGATTCGAACCCCCGGTACCTCGCGGTACAACGGTTTTCAAGACCGCCGCATTCGACCACTCTGCCAGCTCTCCGCGGCAAAAGTAGCAATAGTTTGATTACCCGCAAGGGCAAACGGGAAAAAAATACAATTTTGATGTAGTTTTTTTATTTCTTGGTGATTTCTTGGTTAAAACCAACTTTTAAAAACCATTCAATCAATACAATTAATCCTGTAGTATATCCCGGAACATAAATTCCATTTTTTTACTTCTATTCACTACCTTTACTTTACAAAACTGTTCGTCATGAGATTTTTCCTTGTTTCTTTATTTGTTATTGCGCTTAGCCTATCCGCTTCGGCTCAGCAACAAAAATTGAGAGTCTACCTCGATACCAAAAAATATTATGCTCCTGATATTGGAAACTATATCGAAATCCAGTTTTTATACACGGGTTATTTACTTAAATACAAGCCTGTTGACGGAGGATTGATTTCAGAATTAGCCGTTCAAGTTAAACTAATAAATGGCGAAGAAATAGTTACAAACGATGCCTTTAAATTGGAATCTCCAGTGATGAAAGACAGCATCATTGATGATTTTTATGACATAAGAAGATATGCTCTTCCTGAAGGAGATTATTCTTTGGAATTGGATTTTAAAGACCTTAATGCTCCCGGAGAATCCGTTAGCACTGCCTTGCCTTTGTCCATTAGCGCGGTAAATGAAAAACCCAACCTTTCAGACCCTGTTATTATAGAATATGCCAACCGTGGAGACGGAAATAGCATTTTCTTTAAGTCGGGTTATGACATTTTCCCAAGAATGATTAATTATTACCCCGAAGAATTAAATACCATCCCATTTTATCTCGAAGTTTACAACTCCGATGCGATTGATGGAGGTGTATTTGGTGTTCAGGTAAAAATGAAGAAAATTAGTTTGGACAAATACGACGAACGTTTTACTCAATTCTACAAACTAAACACCGACAAGGTGGTTTCTGTATTAAAAAGCATAAACATTAACGACTTGGCTTCTGGTAAATATCAACTTGAGTTTGAGTTGATCGATAAAAACTTTAAAGTATTCGACACAAAGACTTACACTTTTGATCGTAATAAAGAAATGAATGTCGAGTTTATTGCGGAGAACATCATGCTCGATCCTGCTTTTGTAACATCCATACCTAAAGATTCTGCTCTTTTCTTTGCCGCTAGTTTAATGCCTATTGCTTCCCAACAGTCTCAAAGACAACTTATCGAAATGTTGAAACAAAATGATCCTGAAGCGGCTATTTCTTACATGCAATCCTTCTGGAACTTCACAGCGGGGAATGCCGCATACGACCAATGGATACAATACAAAGCACAGGTCATGTTGGTTCAAAAAATCTATGCCAACAACTTCCTTGAAGGATTTGAATCCGATAGAGGTCGAGTTTATTTGCAATACGGTTCGCCCACCAACACCGTTCAACGAGAAGCGTCACCCTCTGAGTACCCTTACGAAATTTGGCAATACAATAAAATTGGACGTTTCTCTAACAAACGTTTTATTTTTTACAATCCCGATTTGGTCAACAATGCTTACCGACTTTTGCACTCTGATATGATCGGCGAACTAAAAAACCAAAATTGGCCGCAATCCCTTAACTCTCGTAATACGAGCAAGGGTAATGTTGACAATCCGAACAGTGGTGTTCAGGAGTCATTTGGCGGACAAAGCAATACACTATTTAGACAATATTAAACTGCCGATTTGACTTCATTATCCATCGTTATCCTCAATTACAACGGTAAAGATTTTTTACGCGATTTTTTGCCTTCTGTTATTGAACATTCCGCGGGACATGAAATTGTGATCGCTGACAATTGTTCTACAGATGATTCTGTTGAGTTTTTACGAACAAACCACCCTGATTTACGCTTGATTCTCAATTCTTCAAATGGAGGTTTTGCTCAGGGCTACAACGAAGCTCTAGCACAGGTTAAGAGCGAGTTTTATTTACTCTTAAACAGCGACATACAAGTAACAGAAGGATGGCTTGAACCTTTACTTAAAACGATGGATGATCCTGAAGTTGCGGGTTGTCAACCCAAGGTGAGGTCGTTTTTAAAGCCTACTCATCTCGAACATGCAGGAGCTTCAGGAGGATTTTTAGACAAGGACTATTTTCCTTTTTGTAGAGGGAGAATTTTTGATTTAGCCGAAGAAGACAAGGGACAATACAACGACCCACAAGAGATTTTTTGGGCAAGTGGAGCCTGTTTGTTAATTCGCGCAAATCTTTACCACGAAGCAGGAGGATTAGACGAAGATTTCTTTGCTCACATGGAAGAAATCGACTTGTGCTGGAGATTAAAAAGAAAGAATTACAAATTCATGGTAGCGCCTGAGTCAATTGTTTATCATGTCGGTGGTGGAACCCTGCCCTATTCTTCTCCTTTCAAAACTTACCTCAACTTTAGAAATAGTCTCTTTATGCTGATTAAGAATCACGACGGGTGGTTGTTTCCTAAACTATTTAAACGATTGGCTTTGGATGGAATTGCTGGCGTTAGATTTGTTTTCCGAGGTGAATTCAAGCAATTACAAGCCCTTTTAAAAGCTCATTATCATGTGTACGGTTCACTTGGGAAGTTTTACAAAAAGCGTCAAGCCTTAAAAAGATCATCCATTACTTTTAACTCAACAGGATTGTACAGAGGTAGTTTACTTTGGCAAAAGTTCGTTAGAAAAGTTGATGTTTACAGTCAATTGCCTCAAGATAAATTTTAACCTTTCTTTCTTAATAACTGTTTAATAGCCAGCTCGTAAGAATCCATTCCGAAGCCCATAATTGAACCAATACATACCGGGCCCATGACAGAAGTATGTCTAAATTCTTCGCGAGTAAGAATATTACTCATGTGCACCTCGATAACGTCTTTTTTAATAGCTGATATAGCATCACGAAGAGCAACACTTGTGTGAGTATATCCACCCGCATTGAAGACTATTCCTTCTGCATCTGACTTTTGTAAAGCATCAATTAATTCTCCTTCGATGTTGGATTGAAAATACTCCAACTCCACCCCGGCAATATTTGACCACTCTTTGACCTTGTCCTCGAATCGAAGATTACCATATATTTGGGGTTCTCTTTGACCAATTAAGTTTAAATTCGGTCCGTTGAGTATTAAAAGTTTCATTTTATGTCAAATTGGAATCGCTATATTAAGGATTTTGTCGCTTACTTAAAAATCGAAAGAGGGCTTTCCGAAAATTCGGTGCTCGCTTATCAAAATGATGCGCAAAAACTAGGCGATTACTCTTTGAGTTATGGGGTAGAACCAGAGAAAGTGAGTTCTGACGATTTGAAGAATTTTATTGCCGAACTATACGACCTGAACTTAAGTGCTCGTTCGCAAGCCAGAGTAATCAGTGGCATTCGACAGTTTTTTGAGTTCTTAATTTTAGAAAACCTCATCAAAACCGACCCAAGTGATTTACTGGAGCAGCCAAAAATCGGGAAGAAATTACCCGAGGTTTTAAGTGTTGAAGAAATAGACGAACTCTTAACCTCTTTAGACTTAACTAAGCCAGAAGGTCAAAGAAACAGAGCAATTCTCGAGACATTATATTCCTGCGGACTGCGTGTTTCTGAATTGGTCAACCTCAAATTTTCTGACTTTTTTCTCGACGAAGGTTTCGTAAGAATTCTTGGAAAAGGTGAAAAACAAAGATTGGTTCCCATCAACCCAACGATGATGGAAGAAATTGAATACTACAAAGAAAACGCAAGAAGTCAATTGAAGATTACAAAAGGAGATGAAAATGTTGTTTTCTTAAATCGAAGAGGTTCACGCTTGACCCGTGAAATGATATTTACTATTGTCAAAAACACGGTAGGCATGAGTAAAGTAAGAAAGAAAATCTCCCCCCACACCTTTCGACACTCTTTCGCTACACATTTGTTAGAAGGGGGAGCAAATCTAAGAGCCATACAAGAGATGCTGGGCCATGAATCTATCACCACAACGGAAATCTACACCCATTTAGATCAAAGTTTCTTAAAAGAAGCCATACTTAGTTTTCACCCGAGGAATAAGGACAAATAGACTTAAATCTTAATAACTCGTCGGGAAATCTGATTTTAGCACAAAAATATAGTCAGCCTTGCCTTTCCAGTCTTCGTGAAATTCTCCTATTTTTTCAGCGGTCACGACAGTAAAGGTGACAACTTTAGCTTCAGGCATTGATTTCAAAACATAGCCTGGAACTCCCTGCATAAAATCAGAGTGATAACTGCCGTTTAAATGAAAGCAAGGGTGACCCAATTTCAATTCTTTAATCACAAATTTTGCCATGGTGGCATCCTTAATCGCCTGAGCTTCTAATAAATCGTTTGACCCCATGTGCACGGCCATTTCTTCTAACTTTTTATATTGAGACCAAGTTGTATCTATCAAAAAATCAAGAGCGCAGCAAAAATCAGGATTAAAATATGATTTCTTTCGTAAAGCTTCACGGCCATCTTTGTAAACAACCGAAGCGTATTTTCTAGGAATATTCGTTGCAAGTATACCTAAGTCCGCATTTATCGCCCAGTCCAAAATTGGGGCGTAATCTGACCAGTTGGACCATAGTCGGGTATGTTTGGCCAAATCTTCCAACTCAATTTGGTGGTTACTCAAACTGTCCAAAACAATTTGTTGATCGGCTTCAAACATTTCAAAACCAACTGTACCCTTGATATGATATTGATTCCATTTTTTTAATAAAGAAAGTGTAAGCCAATGCGACAAAACGCTGTTGTGCTCTTCGCCAAAAAAAACTAAATCCGAGGATTTCAAAGCGTCATTTAGTTTTTTAGTCGATGCTCTCTTTCCTTGAGAATCATAAACCCTAAAGCTTACAAGGTCTTGGGAATACGAAGCAAACCCAAAAGTGACCATTAATAACAAAACACCAATTCTTACCATTAATCTTCTTTTGTACTAAAGTAACTATTCTTGATTCTCGCGCCTATTTTCTTGCAAAACTTTGTAATAATGGCTTCATTTTTAGTCCTTGAATTACCAAGATCCATCCTATCGTTACAATCGTTAATTATGTATACTTTTGTAAATAGAATGAAGGATAAATTAAGTCGACTTTTTTGGACCAATTCAACCCAACAAATATTCGGGATTTTTGCATTGAGCTTAATCGCAATGACCCTTTTTAGGCTTATTTTTCTAATAATTTTTTCTGAGAACTTTGCCCACATCATTTTTCTTGACTGGTTTGTCGGCGTATATTTTGATTTTGTCACTTTATGCATCGTTTATTCTCCACTTTGGCTCATTTTGCTTTTGCCTTTTAATTTTCAAAGCTTAAAAATTTCAAAGGTCATTACCCTTACCTACTTCACACTGGCTACCACCTTTATTTTAACGATTAACTCCATTGATTTGGAGTACTTTAAGTTCACAAGCAAAAGATCTACTTCTGATCTACTTAACTTTTTCAGTACGGGTAACGATTTTAATCAATTGGCTGGTACTTTTTTAACAGATTTCTGGTGGATAGTATTACTTTTCATTTGCTTTTTGACGCTGATGGTTTGGGGGTTTAAGCAAACTTTTTTCAAGCCCCTCAAAAAACAAGGTTTTTGGTTAAGATTAGGTTCGAGTTTATTTCTTTATGCATTCTTTATTCTTGGAATGAGAGGCGGGGTCGGATTAAGACCAGTCGGCACCATCGAAGCCACAAGGTTTACTAAACCCGAAAACACGGCCTTTGTGCTCAACAGTGCTTTTACTTTTCTTAAAAGCTTTGGTTCGCAAAAACTTGAAAGCAAAATCTATTTTTCTGAACAAAAAGAACTTGCCCTTTTCAACCCGATAAAAAACACTGTACCGGCCAATATTTTACCCGACAACCAAAATGTGGTCATATTGATCATGGAAAGCTTCGGTAACGAATGGGTTGCATTCAATAATCCAGAATTAGACACGAGCTATACGCCGTTCTTGGATTCTTTGGCTAAATCGAGCACTTACTTTGTCAACGCTTTTGCCAACGGGAAAAAATCCATTGAGGCTGTTCCTTCCATTTTGGCTTCCATGCCTTCTTTAATGGACAATCCCTATGTCACTTCGCGTTACGGAAACAATACTTTGACAACTTTGGTTGATATTCTTTCTTCAAGAAATTACAATTCGGGTTTTTATCATGGTGCAACAAACGGTTCGATGCGATTCGACAGTTTTTCTTCCCTTGCTGGTTTTGATAATTATATAGGAAGAAGCGAATACAATAACGACGAACATTTTGATGACAACTGGGGAATACTCGACGAGTACTTTAACCCTTGGTCTGCGAAGAAAATGACGGAATTAGGTCAACCCTTCATCAGTACTCTTTTTACCCTCTCTTCTCATCATCCTTATCACATCCCAGAAAACAGAAAACAAGATGTTATAAACGGCCCTTATCCTATTTGTGCATCTATTTCTTATGCTGATTATTCTTTAAGAAAGTTCTTCGAGGAAGCTAAAAAACAACCTTGGTACAAAAACACCTTGTTTGTGATTTGTGCTGACCATACTCCTTCTTCAAAAAACCCTAAATATTCGGAGCGAAATCACATTTTCAAGATTCCTATCCTGTTTTATCATCCTTCTAATAAATTGGCAGCTGGTCCACAAAACGAAGTTGTACAACAACTCGACATCATGCCAACCGTGCTTGATTTATTGAACATAAAAACGAGCTATTACTCCTTTGGACAGTCGATTTATCAGACTAGAAAAGACGAGGCAATTACCTACCTAGGAGGTTCTTACTTTTATTTCACAAAGGATTACATGATTTGTTTCGCCAACGATAAATTACAAAGTTTGCTAAGGTATAGCGATTCGCACTATCTAAATGATAAAGAATTGGAGAAAGAAAAATATCTTTACGCTCCAAAGATTGAAAGATTGAAAGCACTCATTCAGCGATACAATAAAGATTTAAATGCGAATCAATCGTCGACAAAATGAAACGTAAGATAAAATTCATCATCAACCCTAAGTCGGGAATTCATAAAAAAAATGATATTCCTCAACTCATCGAGGAGAATATCGATGCCGATTTATTTGACTTTTCTATACATCACACCGAATACGCAAAACACGCCAAAGACATCGCTAAACAATGCGTTTTAGAGGGCTTTGATATTGTCTGCGCAATTGGAGGCGATGGCAGTGTACACGAGGTCGGAACAGCTTTGATAGGCACTTCTACTCAATTGGCTATTATTCCCGCTGGTTCGGGTAACGGACTGGCGCGACATCTCAAAATACCTCTTGATTTAAAACAAGCTATACAAGCCTTAAACACGGCGCAAAACAAAGTAGTTGACACTGTTTTAATCAACGACAAACCTTTTTTAAATGTCGCTGGTTTCGGTTTTGACGCTCATATTGCAAAGGCTTTCAATCATTATCATCAACGAGGTTTTTGGGGCTACGTTAAGCTGGTGACTAGAGAGTACTTTAATTTCAAACCTCTCGATTTCACGATTGAAATTAACGGTCAAAATCGAAAGGAAAAATTATTACTTTGTACTGTCGCAAATGCATCCGAATTTGGAAACAGTTTTTTTATTTCCCCAGATTCAGACGTTTCTGATGGCAATATAGAATTGTGTTTATTAAAGCCTTTTCCGTGGTTTATGATACCCGTTATTCTTTACAAGTTTGTCAAGAAAAAGCACGATACAAGTACTCGTTTTGAAATCATTCCTTTTAAGAAAGCTCGGGTTACCTTGCACAAACAACTTGCTCATTTTGATGGCGAACCTTTCGACACTAGACAAGAATTAAACATTGAAGTCATTCCGCTTAGCCTCAACGTGCTGGTCGGCAAAAAAATAAGATTATGAAAGAAAATTGGACACTCGAAGAAGCATTAAAAACATTAGAAAAATTATCTTCAAATCAAAAACCTGAATGGGGCACAATGTCGGCGCAAAGAATGGTTGAACATTTAACCGATGTACTTCAAATTGCCACAGAAAAGAAGAAAATTTCTCTTTTAATTCCGGAAGAAAAAATTGAAAAAATGCAACTTTTCTTGAGCAGCGACAAACCAATGGCCCGAAATGTCGAGGTACCTTTTGCAAAGAAAGAAGAGCCATTAAGAAACTCAGAAATCGAAACTGCAGTCGATGAATTTATCGAAGAATGGTGCGATTTTGATGCGATTTTCTCAGAAAATGATGAATTAAAAACACTACACCCGTACTATGGTCATTTGAACTACAAACAATGGAACCGTCTTAACGCCAAACACCTCAATCATCATTTCGAGCAATTTAAACTTGTATAACCACAAGTAAAAATTAATTGAATTTCATGACAAATGCACCTATATTTATAACATGAAATACCTTTTATTTCTTTTTACACTATGTCTCTCTCAAGATTTTCAAGCCCAATTTGGTTTTGAGTTCAACCCTTCAATACCTGTTATTGTTAACGGTGCTGAATTAAAACACGCTTGGTCTGGAGGAGTAAATTATGGTCAATATTCTCCACTCGATTACAACAACGACGGCTTGCTCGACCTACTTGTTTTTGATCGCAGTAAAGACCAATTAAAAGTTTTCTTAACCGTTGAAGACAACGGTGATTTTGATTATCAATACATTTATAAAGCGGATACATCTTTTCCTAGTGGAGTGAGATATAGAGTTCAAACTTTCGATTATGACCAAGATGGTGATTACGATCTTTTTACTTATGGTATTGGCGGAGTGCAGGTATACAAGAACGTCAGTGTCCCGAATAATCCAATTGCCTGGGAACTTTTGAGTCCTTTGCTCTATTCACAGTACGAAAACACCTATGCGAATCTATACGTTTCTTCAAGCGACATACCTGCCCTAGTCGATGTTGACAACGATGGTGACATGGATGTTTTAACCTTCCAAATTTCGGGTACCCACCTTGAGTATCATCAAAATCAGAGTCAAGAACTTTATGGACATTCTGATTCTTTGGTGTTCGAACTAAGAAATAAATGCTGGGGAAAATTCTCAGAAGACCCTAATAACAGTCAAATAATTCTTAACGATAACGGTTCAGCATGTAATTCGGGCAACGTTCCTAACCCTGAAAAGCCAAGGGAAGGAAAAGGAGGGATTCACACTGGTTCGACAGTACTAGCTCTCGACATGAACAATAACGGCGTTAAAGAATTGCTACTCGGTGATATAGCCAACCCCTCAATTACTTTGCTAATCAACGGAGGCACTACAGTCAATTCCGATAGCGAGATGATAAGTTTTGATGCTGATTTTCCGAGTAATTCGTCGCCTGCAATCATGGATGGATTTCCTGCTCCTTTTTATCTAGATGTCGATTTTGATGGAATCAAAGATTTGATTGTTGCTCCTAATGCTAAGAACGTCTCACAAAATGAGAAAAGTGCGCTCTACTATAAAAACACAGGTTCAAATTCTGCCCCTCAATTTGAGTATCAACAAAATGATTTTCTTCAAGACCAAACCATAGACCACGGTTCGGCCAGCATACCTGTTTTGTTTGACCAAAATAACGATGGGCTTTTGGACTTAATTGTCGCCAATTTTTTCCAATACGATTCTCCCGGCGAAAAGAAAAGCAATTTGGCGCTATATCGAAATACGGGTACAATCAACGACCCAATATTCACTTTAATTGATGAAGATTATTTAAACCTTAGTTCGACCGGCTACAAAACCCACAACATCCCCACCTTCGGTGACTTAACCAACAACGGCAAAGAGGACGTGATTTTGGCTTTGGAAAATGGAAATTTCGCGTATTATCAAAACACAAGTACGACAGGAAACGCAAGTTTTTCTGCACCCATTATCCCATTAAAGGACAATGCGAACAACGACATAAATCACGGTAGTTTATCCAGTCCTCAACTTTTTGACCTCAATCAAGATGGATTGATGGATTTAATTGTGGGTAGACGAACAGGTGAATTGGTTTATTATCAAAACATTGGAACCCAAACGGCTCCAGAATTTGAACTTAAAAACGACCACCTAGGTTACGTCGATGTGAGCACTGCCACATCTCCTGACGGGTTCGCCACTCCACATTTCTTTACAATAAATCAGACGATTCATTTATTCGTTGGCGCTCTAGATGGTAGAATGCGCAATTATTCCAATATCATAGACCATCTTCATGTTGATAGTTCGTTTGTTTTGGCGAATGACAGCCTTTTAGGTTTAAATACAGGAGGTTACTCTAGCTTTGTCGTAAGTGAACTAAACAACAACAATAAAGTAGACTTATTGGTCGGCGGCGATCAAGGCGGACTTTGGCTTTTCGAAGTAGACCCAAATAGTAACATAGGTTTGGAGGAGAACAAATTACCGAGGTTTGAGCTGTGGCCCAATCCAAGTAGTGGAGGATTTAACCTTCGCCTTTCTTCAGAGGCTATAGAGTCATTGTCCATCTTTGATTTGCAGGGAAGAAAGATAATTCCATCTATTGTCGATTATGGAGATTATTTTTATATCGACATGGGCATTTCAAGCAAAGGTCTTTACCTAGTTTCTTGCCCAGGATTTACGAATCAAAAAGTTTGGATTCGCTAGAGTTCCAAAATCCATTCTGGATGTATATTGTTTGTCAAAGAATTGGGTTTTGAAGAATACAAGCCAAAAATCGAACTTCCACTTCCAGACATCAAAGCTAAATCTGCCCCGTTATCATATAGCCTTTTCTTTACTTCATCTAATTCTGGAAAACGGTTAAAAACAGTCTTTTCAAAATCATTCACGAGACTGTTCTTCCAACTTGGCAACTTACCTGATAGCACTTTATCCCATTCTATTTCTTTCCTTTCAGGCACAATACCTGCATAAGCGTCAGCTGTCGAGACATGAGCATCTACACAAATCAAATGGAGATAAATTCCATTTAAATTCAATTTAAAATCCTTTAATTCTTCACCTCTTCCTCTTGCAATTTGAGGCGAATTTTTAATGAAAAACGGGCAATCACTACCCAGTTGAGCCGCCAATTCACTCATTTTAGATTCACTCATTTTTAGATCAAAAAAATCATTTAATCCAAGAATGGTAAATGCAGCGTCAGACGAACCTCCGCCAAGGCCAGCACCCATCGGGATGTTTTTTTGAAGAATAATCTTAACATTCGGGCAATTTGTTTCTTTCTGAACCAAACGAAATGCACGAGTAATTAAATTAGACTCTAAATCTCCACTTATTTCTTTACCAAGCACTTGCAAAGCAAAGTCTTTTGATGGAAGAAACTCCAAAGCGTCGTAAATGGAAATTGGAACCATTAATGACTCTATTTCATGAAAGCCGTCTTGACGTTTTTCATGAACCAAAAGACCCAAATTAATTTTAGCATTCGCGAATTTTATCATGTTGTAAAAGTACGACAAGCGAACAATTTTTGTAACTTTCGCATCTCAAAATATTGATTATGGCAACATATTTAGACTTTGAAGAGCCTTTAAAGGCACTTGAGGAACAAATTGAACAAACAAAAGAGATTGGAGCTTCAACTGAAGTGGATATGTCTGATAAGATAAAAGAACTTGAGGGCAAGTTGGATAAGATGACCAAAGAAATCTTCACCAACTTAACTCCTTGGCAACGTGTTCAGATGTCTCGCCATCCAGAAAGACCTTATACTTTAGCTTATATTGATGCATTAACAGAAGGGAATTTTCAAGAACTTCACGGAGATCGCACAGTAAAGGATGACAAAGCAATGGTTGGCGGTTTTGGATTGTTAGATGGTGAAACAGTAATGTTTATCGGACAACAAAAAGGAGTCAACACTAAAATGCGTCAATACCGAAATTTCGGTATGCCAAATCCAGAAGGATACAGAAAAGCATTGAGGTTGATGAGACTTGCTGAGAAATTCAATAAGCCTATCGTTACTTTAATTGATACTCCGGGTGCTTTCCCTGGGTTAGAAGCAGAAGAACGCGGTCAAGGTGAAGCAATTGCTAGAAACATTTACGAAATGATGCGTTTAAAAGTCCCAGTGATTTGTATCATTATCGGTGAAGGAGCTTCCGGTGGAGCTTTGGGGATAGGTGTTGGTGATAGAGTGGTCATGTTGGAAAACACATGGTATTCTGTGATTTCACCAGAATCTTGTTCGTCAATACTCTGGCGTTCATGGGAGTTCAAAGAAAAAGCAGCATCAGCTCTGAAACTGACTCCTAACGATATGAAAAAATTGAGCATCATTGATGACATTATTAAAGAACCATTAAATGGAGCTCATCGTAATCCAGAAAAAACATATTCTAACGTTAAGAAGGCAATAAAAAACTACATCAAAG
>JBLIKY010000052.1:0-12671 GCA_047637535.1 Lentimonas sp. | reverse complement strand
GATTTGTTAAAAAAAAACAAATATTGAATTGTTAAATTAAAAAGTATTTATATTTTTACTACGTCGTTGAGCGATTAGAATTGATCCACTATGAAATTACGACTTAAACTATATTAACAATTTAACAATTTAACTATTTAACAATTTTTCAATGAAAAAGATGAATTTACTAATCGCAGGATTATCCCTGTGTCTATGCTTTTCTGCACAATCTCAAATTAGTGGTGGTGCCCAACTTTCCTACTTTAATTTTTTAGGCTACACTTCTAGTCCTGGATTTGGTATTAAAGGTTTTTATGAACAAAGCGACAAAATTATGGCCTATGGTGCGGTTAACTTTTACCCAGGTGGGAAAATGGAGGGAACATCCTCTGTACAGTCTAAAGATGGATTTGGTTTGAAAGAAATTGACGCTACAAGTAAGTTTAAAATCTTTAATATTCAAGTAGGAGCAAGATATTACTTTGTAGGAGGTACTGAGGAAACCTTTGGTGTTTATGGAGGTGCAGCTGCTTCTTTTATTGGTGCTACAGCTAAAACTGAGTACGAACAACATGGAGATGATGCTTTCGTGGAACGAGAAGACGAAAAGGAGTTCATCTCTGGTTTTGGTTTGTCAGCTCATTTAGGTGCAGAATACAACATAGGATTCGGTTCTGTTTTCTTTGATGCAAGCGTCGGTCTTCCAGCTAACCAAGCTAATGGAGAAGCGGTAAGCGTAAGCTTCGGTGCATTCGCTCAAATCGATGCAGGTATTAGAATTCCATTGAATTTCTAAGACAAATAGATATACAACATTATGAAAAGTTCTTTTCCTTCGGGGGGAGAACTTTTTTTGTTCACGGCAATTGGCTTAAAACTTTCATTACTGTACCTTTATTTGGTTTTCATTTTTATTAATTTCGCTATAATGAGCAAAATATTAGACCGATACAATAGGAGAGGGGTTCGCACGAGCTATGTGTCTACTGTAATTGGTATTTCCTTGGTCCTTTTTATGATAGGCCTCGTTCTTGGTGGCGTTTTTGGCTTGGACAATGTACAACGACAAGCCAAAGAAAGCCTACAAGGCGATTTGTTTTTTAAGCCAGAGTTTAATCAGGCGGATATAAAGATGATTGAACAAAAAATGAAAACCTGGGAAGAATTTGCCGAGGTTACTTTTGTTTCTCCCGAAAAAGCCATTCAGGAATTTAGTGGAAGCGGTCAAAAGACAGATGAGATCTTGAAAATATTTGACGGTTCAAACCCTTTGCCTCCAACAATATCGTTTAGACCGAAAGAAAAATACGCAACACTGGAAGGAATGCAAGCCATTTCTTTAAAAATAAGCGAAGAATTTAGTCGAGAAATTGATGACGTTTCGTTTGATGAATCTAGTGTAAAATCGGTCAATTTGGGCTTTAAACAATTTGTTTTTTTCTTCTTAATCGTAGCTTTACTCTTGATTATTGTTGCGGTAGCGATGATCAACAATACGATTAGAATGGCCCTTTATTCAAAACGTTTTACCATAAAAACCATGCAGCTTGTTGGGGCTAAAGGCAGTTTTATTCGTCGTCCGTTTTTGTGGCAGTCCATTTGGCAAGGCTTGTTTTCTGCCTGCATGGGCATGGCGCTTCTTGTCACTTTGTTTTATGCAATTAATACCTTGGTTGACTCGTTTGAGGTGAGTTTTGACCTAATCAGTTTTTCACTTTTGTTTGGTAGTCTTATGCTACTCGGTGTGCTGATTACCTTTATTTCAACGTTTTTTGCACTTAACAAATTTTTGCGCATGAAACTCGATGATTTGTACTAATATTGTAATATGGAGAAAATTAAACCCCATTTCGCTTTTCAGCCTGAGAATTATAGACTTTTACTTATAGGTTTGGCTGTAAATGTTATTGGCTTTATCTGTATGATAGGCGGAGGAGCTGAAGACCCAACTACATTCAACGCAGATGAGTTGTTCTCAACCCTGCGCATCACGATAGCTCCAATGCTAATCGTTGCGGGTTATATTGTAATGATCGTTGCAATTATGAGAAAAACGAAACATCAAAAAAGCCAGGCGGACTAAACTATGTCTATTCTCGACGCAATACTTTTAGGTCTCGTACAGGGATTAACTGAGTTTTTACCTGTTTCCAGTAGTGGACATCTCGAGTTGATGAAGGTAATTCTTCAACAAGAATTAAGTGGAGAGTCTTCGATGTTTATGACCGTGCTTTTGCATTTTGCAACCGCGACAAGTACTGTGGTTGTATTTAGAAAAGATTTATCAAGAATCTTTATCGGATTGTTGCAGTTTAAAAACAACGAAGAATTTCAATTTAGTTTAAGAATCATTGTTTCCATGATTCCTGCGGCGTTAGTCGGCATTTTCTTTAATGATATTATAGAATCCTTCTTTGAAGAAGCAGTTTTACTAGTTGGAGCGATGCTACTTCTTACCGCATTGCTTTTGTTTTTAGCGGATAGAGCCAAACAAACGACCAAAAAGGTCAGCATGGGCAATGCCTTTGTTATTGGGTTGGCCCAAGCCATTGCAATACTTCCTGGGATATCACGATCCGGAGCTACAATCGCAACATCTGTATTGTTGGGTGTGGACAGAGAGAAAGCCGCTCGATTTTCTTTCTTGATGGTTGTACCCTTGATTTTTGGAAAAATTGCGAAGGATGTTTTGTCTGGAGAAATGGATTCTACTGGAATTCCTGTTTCAGCTATGGTGATTGGTTTTGTAGTCGCATTTATTACCGGCATTGTTGCTTGCACTTGGATGATAAGTCTCGTGAAGAAAAGCAAATTGAGATATTTCTCATACTACTGTTTGGCCGTCGGTTCTGCAGCAATAATCTGGACTTTCTTAAAGTAAAATGAGGTTAGAAGAATTTCAAGAAGGTAAAACATTTATAATTGACAAGCCTTTAAGGTGGACGTCTTTTGACGTGGTCAATAAACTTAGGTGGCACATCAAAGAAAAATTAGGCGTTAAAAAAATAAAGGTGGGTCATGCCGGTACTCTCGATCCTCTAGCAACGGGTTTACTAATCTTATGCTCAGGGAAACACACCAAACTCATAGAAACCATTCAAGGAGGCTTAAAAACCTATACTGGAACGATTTTATTAGGAAAAACAACGCCTTCTTACGACTTAGAGAAAGAATTTGACAAGGAGTATCCTATTGATCACATCACGGAGGAAATGATGGAAGATGTTCGAGCTTCTTTTGAGGGTGTACAAGACCAATTACCGCCAATTTTTTCTGCTAAACAAGTCAATGGCAGAAGAGCCTACGATTTAGCCCGAGCCGGTAAGGAAGTTGAATTACAACCGAATGAAATAGAGGTGCAATATATGACTATTGAAACCTCAAGATTCCCTGAAATTGATTTTGAAATACAAAGCAGTAAGGGGACCTATATCCGTTCCATTGCTCATGATTTTGGACAAAAACTCAATAGTGGAGGCACCCTAATTGCTTTAAGAAGAACTGCCTCAGGCGAGTTTTCAATTCAAAACAGCACAACTGTTGAGCAATTCATCGAGGATTTAGAAAAGCTTTAATTATCTTCCTCCACCTCTCGGACCTGTTCTTGGGGTCTGTTGATCTTGAGCACTCCCAACAAAGGTTATCACGCACTGCTCTTTTGATTTACCCGTCGGGTTTTCGGCAATGATCATCACTGTATATTCCTGAGTTGTTGAAACCACATTTAAATTATAACTAAAAATCAATACTCCATTGGAAAGAGAAGTTGTCACTGATCTTTGATTTACACCGTTGATGGACAAGGTAAGTGTTGAATTTGAGGTCATGTCTTTAACCGTACCGCTTATATCATGAATACCAGCAACAAGTGCAGTAGGACAATTATTCGGTTTGATCAAACTGATTTCAGGCAGTTTAGGAGCATTATAAATGACAGATGAATATGCATAGGCTTCTCCACAAGCGTTAGTTACTGTAACCTCTAAAACATTGTTTCCTTTTGAAACATTGAGGGTCAATTCGTAATTGTTTTTTGGTTTTGAAATAGCGGAAACCGTATTTCCATTAAGTTTAAACTCTACAGATCCACCGTTAACATTAACTACTTTTACCATGAAACTAAACTCGGCTGAGGTAACAATTTCTCCGGATGAAGCAGGTGAAATAAATGAAATCCCAGGTTTGTCACATGGCATTTCTTCAGGAGTGTATTTAAGGTTTGTAGAAGCCGAAACACTACCTGCAGCATTCGTTGCCTCAATTTCAAAATAATTTAATCCTGGCTTGAGGGTTGAATTATAACTTAATTCTTTGGTAGAGGTGTTAAACTGATAAGCTCTTGGACTTACATAAGCCCCATCTTGCTTAAGCTTTATTTGATTCTTAGTGTCTACATTAAATACTTTAGCGAGAATTTGATAATGATTAACCGATGTGGTTTGTCCACTCTGTGATGGATTTGTATAAGTAACGACAGGAGGTTGTGTTTGGTTTTCTTCCTTTATGATTGCCGTATTTTCTGAGGCCTGGCCAGAAACGTTAGTCGCCTTTATGACAATCTTATTTTCTCCTTCTACGAGCGTGATTTCCGCAATTACTTCTCTTTCTGATTGATTAAATACGAAAGAAGTAATACGTTGACCGTTTTGAGTGACTTCAATTTGATTTTTGTTTTCAATGTTCTTCACCGTAGCCTCAACTTCGTATTTGTCATTAGTTACCGTAACTGGATATCTTGATGGATTGGTAATTTGAACCGTCGGCGGCATTTGAGTCTCGGGGATGTCATAGTTGACAGTCATGCTTTTTTGATCAAAACCTGCTGTATTTGTTCCCTTTACCTCGATGAGGTTTGAACCATCACGGTAATTGGCGGTGAAAGTCAGTAATTCAGAACTTGGAACATAATTAAAGTCCCTCACTGAAACACCATTAAGTTTAACAATTATTCCAGATGAATTTTCTACGTTTTGAACCTTAACCTCATGTCTTAAGCTTGGCTTATTTGTAGAATATGGCGATCTAGATGGACTGATAAATTGAACAATTGGAGGGTCAATTTGTTGGGGCTGTCTGTAATATATTGTTGTTGATTTTTGCTCTGTTCCAGCAGAGTTTGTCCCTCTTACTTCAATAACATTAGCCCCATCCACTAAGATTTGGCTAAACGTTGCAGCACCGTTGTTGTAATTAAATGCAGATATGTTTTGTCCGTTTACTTTTATAGTCACCCCTGATTTTAAAGTAACATGTTCGATTTGTGCTCTTACATTATATCTTGAAGAATTCACAGTCAAAGGGTTTGTGTTTGGGTCAAGAATTTGAACCTTTGGAGGTAAAACACTTTCTGTCGTTTTATAATTTATAACAACAGTTTTCGAATCTGTTCCGTCGTTATTGGTTCCTATAAGCATGATTGTGTTGTCACCCTCATTTAACAAAAGGTTTAAATACACCTGACCATTCGCCGTATTGAATGTGAAATTGCTGTTTGCAGCCCCATTAACCTTAAGGCCAACTTGTCTTTTTGACGTTACATTTAAAACTTGACCAGCAAAACCAAAGTTTGACTCGGTAACTTGGTAGTAGGCTCTATTTGGCGAACTAATATTCACAACCGGTGGTTTCGGATCGTTTCTTTCGTAGATCACGATTGTATTTGCAGAAGCCGAACCGTTGTCGTTGTATCCTATGATTTCAAAAATATTTTGTCCAGCTACTAAAGAAGAGTTGAAGGTTAAAGCATCAGAGTTTGGATTAAAACTAAAGTTGGTTTGAACCGTTCCATTTTGTCTAAAAACAATGTCATTTTGGCTTGATACGTTTTTAACTGCTGCTCGAATTGTAAATGATGCTGAACTTACTTTGCTTCCAGTATTTGAAGGGTTTGTGAAATAAACAATCGGAATAGGCCCTAGTTCTTCTTCGTAAATGATTGTCGTGCGAGCGATATCTTCTCCGTCATTGTTAACTCCTTTTAATTCGATAAAATTGTTCCCTTTTTGTAATACTAAAGCCAGTTCTACTCGATCATTTGAAGCTGTAAAATTAAAGTCATTGCGCACAGCCCCATTAACAGTTAAAGTGGCTTGGCTTTTCTCCGTTATGTTTAATATTCGTCCAATTAAATTGAAATTTGCGTTATTAACCTCCAAAGAGTTACCTGACGGTTGAAGAAATTGTGCTACGGGAGGAGTTTTTACTTCCTCTTTTTTAAGAATTACTATGGTTTGTTCGACATCCGAACCAAATTGATTGATGCCTGTAATTTCAAATACATTTTGACCTGGAACGAGTGTCACATTCGAACTGAATTGATCTGATTTTGGGTTATAGAAAAATTCAGTTATTACCTTTCCATTTTGTGTGAAAGTAATATTCTCTTTATCAAAAACATACTTTACGTTGGCCTGTACAATATATTCAGGCACTGTAGTTTCAAATCCAGATTTATTAGGTTGAGTAAAAACTACTTCTGGGGCTTGACTTTCTTCCTCAGCCGTAGTAGTTTCTTCTGTAAAATCCAACCTAAATCGAATAAATGCACCTGAATAGTGATACAAATCCTGTGAAATTTTACTGCTTTTTCTTACCCCGTCAAAATCATCTAAACCTGTGAATGTGGTTTTGTGTTCGACCCCAATAGTTATAGCTTTAGCCACCTGATATCCCAAACCAAAGCCAAGGCTTGGCATAATGTTTACATTGAATTTATCTTTGCTATTCCCATCAAGGGCGGTCTCATAAACCCCATCTTGCGTTTGCTTGATGGAAGACTTCGATAAGTTGTTAAGGTCATATTCATACATGGATTGATCTCCATTTATCGTGTCGGTAGATAAGTAATCGCCAAAAGATTGATGCCAAGTTATACCGATACCACCAAAAATGTACGGGTCAAGTCGGTAACGTTCCTTGATGCGATGAGCATGCAAAACCAATTCCAAAGAAAAGCGATAAACCTCAGCTTGAAAATTATTGACAGAATACCCAAAAGTGTCTCTGTAATTCGTGTTGCCTTGACTCAAGGCCTCGTTCAGGTTTTGAAAACCAGAAGTATCGATATTTTGTCCATACCAAGAACCCGTTAAAAAACGAGCCCGCACATCGAAGCTGGCAATACGACCGTAATTGTAGTTAAAACTTTTCCCAAGGGTTAAGCCCCAACCTCCGCTATTCTTGTTTTCAACGTCAGTTGTCTGCCATGTTACGCCGGTGTTAAATCCTAGAAACCATTTGGCGTTGTAGTTGGTTTCAACTTGAGCGTTAACTCCCGAAACAATGAATAAAAGGAAAAGTATCGTGTATAAATTTTTCATATTCTCGTATTATCAGTTAACAGGACAAAGCCAATTCTGTGCCAAATCTAGTATTTTCTTTAATTATGCTGGTTTCCGATGCGTTAATGAGCTTCTAACCAGTTTTCTCCAACTTCCATCTCGACTTCCATAGGAACAACCATTTTAATGGCGTTTTCCATGGCAACTTTAACAATTTTCTTCATTTTGTCTACCTCGTCTCGGTGCACATCAAATACCAATTCATCATGAACCTGAAGAATCAATTTTGATTTGAGTTGCCCTTCCTTCTTCATCGCTTCATGAACGGCAACCATGGCCAGTTTGATGATATCGGCAGCTGAACCTTGAATCGGAGCGTTTATGGCATTTCTTTCGGCAAAACCTCTTACTACTGCATTCGCAGAGTTAATGTCCTTAAGATACCTCCTGCGTTTCATGATGGTTTCCACATATCCTTTTTCTCTTGCATCGATTACGGCTTGGTCCATATACGTCTTGATTGAAGAATACTCTTCAAAATAACCGTCTATGATTCCTTTGGCTTCTGTTCGTTTGATTCCTAAATTTTGAGCTAGGCCGAATGGTCCTTGTCCGTATATGATTCCAAAATTGACTGCTTTAGCCGAACTTCTTTGATCTCTCGTTACGTCTTCCAATTTCACATGAAAAACTTTTGCAGCAGTTGCAGCGTGAATATCATGGCCTTTTTGAAAAGCTTCAATCATGTTTTTGTCACCACTCAACGCAGCGATGATTCGTAATTCTATCTGAGAATAATCAGCCGCCATGAGGCAAAATTCTTTATCACGAGGAATAAATGCTCTTCTAATTTCTTTACCACGCGCAGATCGGATTGGAATGTTTTGTAGGTTGGGTCCGTTTGAACTCAATCTACCTGTAGCCGTCACAGTTTGCATAAAATTGGTGTGAATTCTACCATCGATTTCATCACACATGGTAGGCAAAGGATCAACATAAGTACTCTTCAATTTTCTCAATTGACGGTAATCAAGAATGAACTCGATAATTGGATGGTCGTTTTTGAATTTGAGAAGTGTGTCTTCAGAAGTGGAGTATTGGCCCGTTTTGGTCTTCTTAGCTTTGGCGGAGATTTGTAATTTGTCAAATAATACCTCACCGAGTTGCTTTGGAGAATCTAGATTAAAATCATCTTCGACGTATCCTTTTATTTTTGATTCGAGTTCTTCTAGCTCGACGGCTAAATCGATCGAGTATTGCTTGAGCCCTTTAACGTCAATTGAAATCCCTTCTTTTTCCATGCCTCTCAATATTTCAACCAATGGCATTTCCATGTCGTAAAAGAGATTTTTTAAGTGAGGTTTTTCTATTTCGGGTGCAAAAACTTGCTTCAATTGCAGGGTAATATCAGCATCTTCACAGGCGTAGTCCACAATTTCTTCTTGCGGAATATCGGCCATGGTTTTTTGATTCTTCCCTTTCTTCCCCAACAAAGCTTCAATAGAAACGGGTTGGTATCGTAAATAATACTCAGATAAAAAGTCCATTCCTTGCTTTGATTCCGGTTGAATCAAGTAATGGGCAATCATGGTATCAAAAGTTGGCCCAGTAACAACTTGACCGTAACGCATCAAAACTTGAGCGTCGTATTTAATGTTGTGTGCGACTTTGAGGATGTCTTCGGATTCAAAAAACGGACTAAAGTCAGCAACAATTTGTTTCGTCTTTTCAAAATCAAGCGGTAACGACACATAATATGCCTCCTTTGTTTTAAAAGAAAAAGACATACCGACTAAATCTGCATTGATGGCATCTAAACTTGTCGTTTCAGTGTCAAAACAAACCTCTTTTTGTTTAAGAAGCAAATACATCAAGTTTTCACGTTCTTCCTTCGTTTTCACGTGGTGATAAGATGGTTTTTCGGTGGCTAATGATTTTAATGGAGCCGTTTCTTCAGATTCTTGCTCAACGACTCTACCTTGCTGTCCAAATAAATCGAGTTGAGCACTTTCATTACTATGGGCTGTGGCTGTAATCACGATTTCTTCTCCCGTCAATCTTCGGGCAAGATTTCTAAATTCTAATTCGGTGAAAATCTTAAGTACAGCGTCTTTGTCTGGTTTGTCTAAGATCAATTTATTAGGTTCAAACTCAACAGGAACATCCAAAATTATGGTTGCAAGCATTCGAGACAGAAAAGCTTTTTCTTTGTTGTTCTCAACGTTTTCTTTCATTTTCCCTTTCAGGTCGGCTGTGTTTTCATAGAGACCTTCCATCGAACCGTATGCCTTGATGAATTTTTTCGCTGTTTTTTCACCAACACCAGGTATTCCCGGAATATTATCTGCTGCATCCCCCCACATACCGAGCATGTCAATTACTTGAAGGGGATCTTCGACTTCAAATTTTTCACACACCTCAGGTATACCCATTATTGAAGGTGGATTTCCTCCGCGCCCTGGCTTGTACATGAAAATCTTTTCCGACACCAACTGCCCGAAATCTTTATCCGGCGTCATCATGTAGGTGGTATAGCCTTCTTTTTCTGCTTTTTTAGCCAAGGTTCCGATCAAATCATCTGCTTCAAAGCCAGAAAGTAACAAAACGGGTATATGAAAAGCCTTAAGAATTTCTTTAATTGGTTCGATCATCGACCGTATGTCCTCAGGCATTTCTTCTCTATGGGCCTTGTACTCTGCATAGTCCTCCATGCGATTAGTAGCACCCCCCGGGGCGTCAAAAACGACTGCAATGTGGGTAGGTTTTTCTTTTTGAAGAATGTCTAACAAGGCGTTGGTGAAACCAAATGCTGCAGATGTATTTTGGCCTTTGGAGTTGACTCTTGGGTTTTTTGCAAATGCAAAATATGCGCGATAGATTAGCGCAAAAGCATCTAATAAAAATAATTTCTTGTCTATTTTGGGAGTCAACATCTTGTAACCTGTTTTGTTATTGGAGGCGTTAAGATATTAAGATTTTTCCGCTTAAAACGAGGCTTGGAGCTTTATTTAGCTTCCTTTTGTGTTTTGCCTGAAGAATTTGGAGTCAAAATGAACTCAGTTCGACCATTGAGTTGATGATCTTCTTCCGTTTTCGCATTTTCAATAATACGATTGTTACTACTTTAATTCCAAGTTGTACCTTCTTTGCCGTCTTTTACGACAATACCGGCTTGGGCCAAACCGTCTCTGATTTTATCAGAAGTTCCCCAGTCTTTATCGGCTCTAGCGGTACTTCTTAAGTCCAAAACTAAGTCCATAACAGGGCTTAAACGGTTGTCACTTTTGTCCTCTTTTAGGTCAAGACCAAGTACATCAAAAACGAAGGCATTTATTTCTTTTTTGAGTTCAGATAAATCATGTTTTGAAATCTTTGCACTCCCATCGTTTACAGAATTGATAAATCTTACGGCTTCAAAAATATTCGCAACCAAAATAGGAGCATTAAAATCGTCATTCATCGCTTCGTAAAACGAATCAATGATTTTTACTACATCAATACTTGAAGAATCAGAAACAGGTAATTTATCTAATAATTTAAGGGCATTTACCATCTTGTCAAACCCTTTTTCCGCTGCGGAAAGAGCTTCCGAAGTGAAATCTAAAGTGCTTCTGTAATGAGCTTGCATCATAAAAAACCTCACTACGGATGGTGAATATGCCTTGTCTAGCAATTCGTTGTTTCCAGTGAATAGTTCGTCTGGCAACAAAGAGTTACCTGTCGATTTACTCATTTTTTGACCATTCAAAGTCAACATGTTACCGTGCAGCCAATATTTGACAGGAGAAATCCCATTTGCAGAGGTTCCTTGTGCGATTTCACATTCGTGGTGAGGAAATTTTAAGTCCATACCACCGCCGTGAATATCAAATTGTTTACCGAGGTATTTTGAACTCATAGCCGAGCATTCCAAATGCCATCCTGGGAATCCAATTCCCCAAGGCGAAGGCCATTTCATTATGTGTTCGTCAGATGCGTTTTTCCAAAGTGCAAAGTCAAGTGGACTATTCTTTTCTTCTTGTCCCTCAAGATCTCTTGACCCGGACATTAAGTCTTCGATTTTCCTTCCTGACAACTCTCCATAAGGATGGGTTTCGTTGTATTTGGGAACATCGAAATAAACAGAACCGTTAACGACATATCCAAAGCCATTTTTTAAAATTTCTTCTATCATTTGAATTTGTTCAATCAAATGACCCGTTGCTGTCGGTTCGATACTCGGGGGGATATTATTGAATTTCGCCAAAGTTTGATGAAAATCGAGAGTATAAGCATGCACGATTTCCATTGGCTCCACCTCCTCAATTCGAGCCTTTTTAGCTATTTTGTCTTCACCTGTATCGGCATCACTTTCAAGATGACCTACATCAGTAATATTTCTTACATACCTAACCTTATAACCTAGGTGAATAAGATAGCGGTAAATCATGTCAAATGAGATAAATGTTCGGCAGTTACCTAAGTGCACATTGCTGTAAACCGTTGGTCCGCAAACATACAGTCCCACTTTTCCAGGTAATAATGGAACAAACATTTCCTTTTTACCGCTAAGATTATTGTGTAATTTAAGTTGACCTGCTCTATCCGACATTGTGCTATTTATTAAGAATATAAAAGTAAGAAAAATCCTTGTCGGATTAGATAATTAATGAGGTTTAGAGATTCAAATCAAACTCTGTCCTTCGCAAGAAATAGATAATAAATATTTACTAATACGATTGCTGCATTCGTAATGATTATTGGAATTGAATCTATTAAAACTCCATAGGATATGAAAACTCCGCAACCTATCAAATTGACGTAGCGCAAGGTTTTCATTTTCTTCATAGAAAAGGAAAGCAGGATTAAAAATGAACCTATATATCCGATTATTTCAGTTGTATCCATATCAGCGCGAAAGTAGGGAATTATTAAATTGATGAACTCAAAAAAGAGCTTAATCCCTATTAAAAATGACTTTTTATTTTATTTTGAACTAGTTGTTAGAGCAGAAACGATAATTTCTTCATTTTCAATTTTTGACAATAAACCGAGTTTTCCTTGATTAAAAAGTTGTGGGATGCTGTCGAGATTGGTTCCTAATTCGACTTCAAAGTTCTTGTAGTCGCTAAACCTTATGCCTTGAATAGTTCGTGTGTTGATGGCCTCTCTGAATCGAATTCCACCGCCGTTAACATAATAAGAGTATGCGAAGTAATCCATTGTGCTGTCTTTACTATTAAACCAATATCGATATTCATCTTCGAAATCATCTCCGCCGCCGCTTTGATTAAAAGTGACTTTGATTTGATCGTATTCCTTGCCTTTTATTGTGTTTTTGGCTACAAATTCCATTTTAACGGCTTTGTCTTGTAAGAAATAAGGGAGAAAAGTGAAATACATGACTGAATTAAGAGAGTTTGAAATCCC
>JBLIKY010000051.1:0-12712 GCA_047637535.1 Lentimonas sp. | reverse complement strand
TAGCCGCTGGATTAGATGTGCTGGAAATCGAAAGTTCTAGTTTTGAGAATTTTGAGAATTCTGATCAAAATAAAACATTTCAAAAATTAATTGATTCTAACAAAGTCCTTTTCACACCGCACGTTGCAGGTTGGACTAAAGAATCCTATTTCAAGCTAAGTAATGTGCTTGCAGATAAAATATTATTGAATTTTTAGTTGTTTTTAAAAAGCTATCAACCAAAGCATTAAGTGTTATTTGAAATGTTTTAACGTACTTTATGAAATAATTCGATGCGAAAACTTGGTGAAAACAATTAAAATAAAGTATATTTGTACCAGAGTTCAGGTAAGCAATTATCAAGAACCAAAAAAAAGATTTAAGATTTAGTTTTCATAAGTAGTAGTAGTTTAGGTTTAGGTACAACAAAGGAGAGCGCCAGTTCTCCTTTGTTCTTTTATAGACTTTTGTAAACTGTATCTACTTCCCTCTCATTTCGCTTAAAACATAGCACATTACTCGGGTTTTTACACTAATTTTGTGCTTCAATTTGACGTCCATTAAACGGACCGAGATAATTTCAAATTTCTGTATGAAAAACATTCGTAATTTTTGCATCATCGCACACATTGATCACGGTAAAAGCACTTTGGCCGATCGCCTTCTGCAAACTACTGGTACTATAGCTGATAGAGACATGAAAGCTCAGGCTTTAGATGATATGGATATTGAGCGTGAGCGTGGAATTACAATTAAGTCACACGCGATTCAAATGAATTTCAATCACAAAGGAGAAGATTATATATTAAACCTCATCGACACACCGGGTCACGTTGACTTTTCTTATGAAGTTTCCCGTTCGATTGCCGCTTGTGAAGGTGCTTTATTAATTGTAGACGCATCTCAAGGTATCGAAGCGCAAACTATCTCAAATTTATATTTGGCTTTAGAGCATGATTTGGAGATCATTCCGATTTTAAATAAGATGGACTTACCAGGTGCTAATCCTGAAGAAGTTTCAGATCAAATCATTGAATTGATTGGTTGTGAGATGGAAGATATCATTCAAGCATCTGGAAAAACCGGTTTGGGTGTAGATGCAATATTAGAAGCCGTTATCGATCGTATTCCAGCGCCAAAAGGAGACGAAAGCGCTCCTCTTCAGGCAATGATCTTTGATTCTGTATTCAATCCATTTAGAGGAATTATCGCTTATTATCGTATTCAAAACGGTACACTGAAGAAAGGCGACAAAATCAAATTCTTAAATACAGGAAAAAGCTACAACGCTGATGAAATCGGTATTTTAAAAATGGAACTTTCCCCACGTAAAGAAGTTAAGGCTGGAGACGTTGGATATATAATTTCAGGAATCAAAGCGGCTAAAGAAGTCAAAGTTGGTGATACCATCACTTCTTTTGAAAACCCTACACAGGAAGCCATTAAAGGATTCGAAGATGTAAAACCAATGGTATTTGCTGGAATTTACCCCGTTGACACCGAAGATTACGAAGAATTGAGATATTCAATGGAAAAATTGCAATTGAATGATTCTTCTTTGGTGTTCGAACCAGAATCTTCAGCTGCCTTAGGATTTGGATTCAGATGTGGATTCCTTGGAATGCTCCACATGGAAATCATTCAAGAAAGATTGGAACGCGAATTTAACATGACGGTTATTACTACCGTGCCTAACGTTTCTTACAAAGCATACCTTAAGCGATCTCCAACAGTTCCTTTTATTGTCAACAATCCTTCTGAATTGCCAGACCCCGGTACAATGGAAACAATTGAAGAACCATTTATCAAAGCGCAGGTTATAACCAAATCCGAATTCGTTGGTCAAATCATGACTTTGTGTATCGAGAAACGTGGTGAATTAAAAAATCAAGTTTATCTAACTCAAGACAGAGTTGAAATTACTTTTGAAATGCCGTTGGCTGAGATCGTTTTTGACTTTTACGATAGGTTAAAAACCGTGTCACGTGGTTATGCATCGTTTGACTACCATCCTATAGGTTATGTGGCATCGGATTTAATTAAAATGGATTTGATGTTGAACTCCGAACAAGTAGACGCATTATCTGCATTGGTTCACCGTACAAACGCATTTGATTTAGGAAAAAGAATCTGTTTAAAACTGAAAGAACTTATCCCGAGACAACAATTTGAGATTCCAATTCAAGCCGCTATTGGCGCTAAAATCATCGCACGTGAGACAATCAAAGCCTTGCGTAAAGATGTAACGGCAAAATGTTACGGTGGTGATATCTCAAGAAAGAGAAAATTGTTGGAGAAACAAAAAGCAGGTAAGAAAAGAATGCGTCAAATTGGACGTGTAGAAGTTCCCCAAGAAGCCTTTTTAGCCGTTTTAAAACTAAACGATTAAAACCAATCGTTTTCTTCACCTTTAATTGCGGCAAGATTTTTGTATTTTCGTTTCGAAACAATTTACAATGAAAAATCTTTACTTCCTTTCGTTTGCCATTTTCGGTCTTTTAGTCACTTCTTGCATTAGAAAAGGTTGCGTAGATCCCTTGGCGGATAATTATGACAAAAAAGCCAAGAAAGAAAGAAACAAAGAATGTAAATACAGCGGTGAAGAAACTCCTCCTTGTGGTGACAATATCGAATTCTGCATGGAGTTTAATGGGGTAAATAAAAGTGGAAATGTACTTATCGAATATCCTGCAACCGATAATACGCGAATCACTTTTATTGATTCCTCTGGAGTATATGAGGATCTGATCTTTGTTTTTGTTGGGGATACTACTAAATATAGTTTCTCAACGGGTGGCGAACACGGAACCTTTGATGGTTCCTACTTCAAAGAAGGCGAAGCACTTAAATACGTTGAAAGTGGACAATTAGAAATCACGGCAGACAGTCAAACCAAAGGAATAAGTGGTAATTTCAATTTTAACCTTCAAGGTGGTGTTGAAATCAAGAATGGCTTTCTATTTAGGGCTAAATAGATGAGACCGAGTGATTTTAGATTTTAAATAGCCTAGAGTAAAGTATTTGTGAAACAAGAAGTCAAGAATGCTTAATCTCCCTCATCAGAATTGGCTTCTGCATCGTCCTTATCGCCTGATTCGATTTCTGCATCAAAGTCATCCATGTCGTCTTCATCGTCTTCCATCGACAGCCTTAAAGCCTTTGCGAACTTAACAACATAAATCGTTTCATCCCTCTCCCAAATTAGGGCATCCATCATTTCTCCCAAAGGAGTTTTAATTTGAGTCAGATTTTGCAAATATCCTTCCGGGTATTCTCTTCTGAGGGCTTTTTTCTGCAACTCATTCAAATCTTCATAAGAAATTATTGATCTCTTCTTTACCATGACATAAGGATTAAATTTCCAGCTTAGAAATTCTATTAATAGGGATTCTTACATTCTTCTTCAAAATAATTGCCTGATCGGTTATTCCCCAAATTGTAGTTTCCACTACTTTTTGACCTTGGTCATCAGCAAAATAAATTCTTACTTTTTGATGCTCTAAATTTCCTAGGGAAATTGCCATTTTTAATGCTTTTTCTCTTTCCTGTGTGTCCGCCTCGCGAGTTAGTACCTCGACCGCCGGGAAGTGAAAACCTGCAATTACCTCTTTTTCAACGAGGTCATATCCTTCCATCAACATAGTGTCTTTATTTGTGTTATAAAATAAAACAAAACAATTCTAAGAAAATAATTCTAATTATTAATTCAATTTTTCATTTTCGTTGGTTTAAATTATGAAAATAAAAAAGGAGAACCGAAGTTCTCCCTTAATTTTTTACATTCTAAATAAGTTTATTGCTTACTCGACAATGGGTTTTTTAAGTTTTCCCACTCTACAAGGTGCATTTTTATTGTCCCAACAGGTATTTTAGCCTTCACCAAAACAGGGATTCTATTTTTATCTGCTGTAATCCAAAAGTTCACATCTTCTTCACTTTCAAAGTATCTACCCGTTTGTACAACAGGCACAAACTTGTGGCACTTAAATTTTCCTTTTCGTATGCTGATTGTCTCGTCTTTCACGTATTTTACCTTTAAAGACCAGATTTCGTCGTCCATGAAACATTTAAACTCAAATACATCACCTTGCTTTAAATTAGAGAAGTCCATTGTACGCGCGTAGTAAAACGAGGAAATCATATCTTGAATAGCCATCGGCGTTTTATACTCTTTACCTACACCATTGTTGACTTTGTATTGATGTTGTTTAAAGGTGTAATCTTGATTGATTATATATCCCCCTTCGTTGACTCTTCTTTCAAAAAACCATGGGAAAATCCCTTGTTTATCAATAAAACTCTCGTATTTATCTTCAACCTTGTAGAAAGCATTGAATGCTCCGAGTGTACGTCCCGAGCCAGTAACTCTATATAGATCTCGTCCGTTTCCTTTTTTTGAAGTGGATTTCACCTCTAAAATAGCTTCTCCGGCATCCACGAATCCGTAGCTTACTCGATATCTTAATTTTTCACCGATTCCAAAAGCTTGATTCTTAGCACTGGGATAATATTCTGTTTTGCTACTAGTCAACATTGCTGTTATGACTAAACATCCTAATAAATAAATATACTTTTTCATCTTGTTTCGTATTTGTAATGAGTAGAATACAAAGCTTGTGCCAAAAATTTAATTTGGCTACTCTACTTAATAAACGAAACGCAATTGAACCTAGTTTTTAAAGAACAATATTTATGATTTTACCGGGAACGATAATTACTTTTTTTGGCGCCTTCCCTTCTGTCCATTTCATAGCTTCTGGAGAGGCAAGAATATCTGCTTGAATCTCTGGTACTTTCATATCCAAAGGATATTCTTTTTTAAATCTCATTTTCCCATTGAAAGAAACAGGGTAAGAATAGTTGGATTCCTTTAAATACTCTTCGTTAAATTCAGGAAAACGAGCTGAAGTAACAGAACCCGATTCGTTTCCTAGCTTTTTCCAAAGTTCTTCAGAAATATGTGGCGCAAAGGATGCCAAAAGAATTACTAATTCTGATAAAATTGATCTATTGTTACATTTTTGCTCACTCAATTCATTGACACAAATCATAAAGGAAGAAACACCTGTGTTGAAAGAGAAACGCTCGAGATCATCACCGATTTTTTTAATTGTCTTATGAAGCGTTTTTAAAGCCTCCTTGCTCGGCTCTTCGTCAGATATGCTAAGTTCATTGTTGGCGTCGTGAAACAACCTCCAAAGCTTTCTCAAGAAATTGTGTACACCGCTAATTCCTTTGGTGTCCCACGGCTTACTTTGCTCTAAAGGACCTAAGAACATTTCGTACATCCTCAAAGTATCTGCACCGAATTTCTCGACTAATTCGTCGGGTGTTTGAACATTGAATTTTGACTTGGACATTTTCTCGACTTCATGTCCGCATTCATATTGATTATTTTCATTCAAAATGAATTCAGCATTTTCAAAATCACTTCTCCATTTCTTGAAACCTTCTACATCTAAGATGTCATTATCAACCAAGGCGATATCGACATGAATTGGCATTGTTTTGTAATCAGATTTTTTACTTTCGGTTACAAATTTGTTTGAACCTTCAATGCGATATACGAAGCTGCTTCTACCTAAGATCATCCCTTGGTTAATCATCTTCTTAAAAGGTTCGTCAAAAGGGATGATGTCTAAATCGTGTAAGAATTTGGTCCAAAAACGAGAATATAACAAGTGACCTGTTGCGTGCTCAGCACCACCGATATACAAATCAACATTTTGCCAATACTTAATTTTGTCAGGGTTGGCAATGAATTCATCGTTTTTAGGATCTAAATAACGCAAGAAATACCAACTGCTCCCCGCCCAACCTGGCATGGTGTTGAATTCCATCCTGTCACCTTCGAAGTAGCTCCAGTCTTCTTTTTTTGCTCTTGCTAATGGCGGTTCACCATCTTCCGTTGGCAAATATTTATCAACTTCCGGAAGATTTAAAGGCAAATGCTTTTCTTCCATCATGTAAGGAAGTCCGTCTTTATAATAAACGGGAAAAGGTTCGCCCCAATATCTTTGTCTCGAAAAAATCGCATCTCTTAGACGGTAGTTCGTTTTTCCTTGACCAACACCGGCTTCTTCAATTTTAAAAATTGCCAACTTGATGGCTTTTTTGACGGGCATGCCACTTAAGAAGTCAGAATTGGCGATGGTACCTGATTTATCAGTGTAAGCCTCTTCGCTAATATCTACATCTTCGAAAATATTAATGATTTCAATTCCAAAATGCTTGGCGAAATCCCAATCTCTCTGGTCACCGCAAGGCACAGCCATAACGGCTCCTGTTCCGTAACTAGCCAAAACATAATCACCAATCCAAACCTGAATTTTCTCACCTGTAAATGGGTGAATTGCGAAGGCTCCTGTGTTTTGACCTGAAATATTTTTCACATCAGACTGTCTATCTCTTTCTGATTTTAAACTTGCCGTTTTAATATAGGCTTCGACATCAGGTTTAAATTCTAAAGTTGTTATCTTATCTACAAAAGGATGCTCAGGCGCCAAAACCATAAAGTTGACTCCGAAAATAGTATCCGCTCTCGTTGTGAAAACTTCTACGATTTCATCATGGTCTGCTAACTTAAACTTAACCGAGGCTCCTTGTGATTTTCCAATCCAATTTTTTTGAATTTCTTTAATCGAATCTGTCCAATCAACCGTATCTAATCCTGTTAAAAGTCTTTCGGCGTATGCTTTAATACGCATTGACCATTGACGCATTAGTTTTTGTTCGACAGGATGATTTCCTCTCTCTGATCTACCGTTGACCACCTCATCATTAGCCAAAACAGTTCCTAACTCAGGACACCAATTAACCCAGGAGTCAGCTAAATAAGCCATTCTATACTCTTGAAGAATTGCAGCTTTCTGTTTTTCGTTTTTTGTTTTCCAATCTTCAGCAGAAAATATATCTTCAAAATCGCTACATGCATTTATATTTTGATTTCCTTCTTTTTCAAAATTCTTGATTAAAACGGAGATGTTTTCAGCTTTGTCAGAGTCGTTGTTGTACCAAGAATTATATAATTGAATAAAAATCCATTGCGTCCATTTGTAATAATCAGGTGAAGAAGTTCGAACCTCCCTGCTCCAATCAAAACAAAACCCCATTTTATCCATTTGAGATCGATAACGCTCGATGTTGTTTTTTGTAGTAATGGCAGGATGTTGACCCGTTTGGATGGCATATTGTTCGGCCGGCAACCCAAAAGAATCATATCCCATTGGGTGCAGGACATTAAATCCTTTGGATTTTTTGTATCGAGCATAAATATCTGAAGCTATATATCCGAGCGGATGCCCCACATGCAAACCTGCCCCAGAAGGGTAAGGAAACATGTCAAGTACATAAAATTTTGGTTTATCTAATTCTTCGCTAACCTTATACGTATTGTTCGTTTTCCAAAATTTTTGCCAATTCTCTTCAATATTCTTAAAATCGTAATCCATCTTTGCCTCTCTTACTTATAAAAAGCAAAGATAAACGCTTTCATTAGAACGAGTAGTGAGTCGTTAAAAAACTATATATTTACTTTGTTAATGAAAGTAAAACACCTAAATATTCTCATTTTATTCCTCGTTTTTACGGGGTTTACCTCTTTTAAATCTTGGTCTCAACAAAACTCAAATCAAACAAAAAAAGAAGTTAGTTCAAAAATCAATATCCAAAACAGGTTTTTAGACTACGAAAAGAAAGGAAATGAATATCTAAAGACCAATTTATCAAAGTTGGATTCTATTATTCAAACGTGGCAATTTGACAAAATGAAAGCTATTCGATTCGAGCAGCTTCCATTGACTTTGTTTGAATTGAAGTATTACGAGATGACAAACAATTGGCAAGATTTTAACAACTCGCTAAAAAATCTTGATGAGACAGCATTAAGAGAAGGAACTCCAACTCAAATTACCCAAGGATTCTATTTTCGAAGTTTATTTGCAAGTCGCCTCGGGCAATATGGTTTAGCACTGAGAGAAATTAATAAAGCTTATCCTTACATCGACAAAAAATTAGATTATTCGAATCTATATACTCTCAATGCAAGTATTGCTAAAATTAAAATCAATTTAAATCAAAAAGATTCGGCACTTTATTACATGGAATTGGCATTTAAAAACGCCAGAAGTTCAGGCTCTAAAGTCGATTTAGCCAAGTGCTTTAACCTACAATCCCAATTTTACAACAAAACTAGACAGGTCGATATTTCAGTTGCAAAAAACCTTATTGCTTATCAATTGGCCATTTCGGAGAATGATTTGTTTTTAATGGCTAAGTTCAGCAGGCAAATTGGTGATAATCAAGCCAAAATAAAGAACTTTAAAGACGCCGAGTACTATTATACAGAGTCTTATGTCTCTGCTAATGAGATTCTAGATAAAAACCAAATGGCCTTGGCTTTAACTGCTAACGCCGTTGTTTACGGAATTCAAAATCAGACGACACAATCAATCGAACTTCTCTTGGAGGCAAAAAAGCTTTTTAAGGAAATGAATTCAAACGATGGGTTGGGACTTGCATCACTTGAGTTAGGGAAAATCTACGAAAAGGCGATGACATATACTTTGGCGGAAATTCAATTTAATGAAAGCCAAGAGTTTTTTCAAAAGTCAAACAATGAATATCAACTCGCAGAAGTATATGAATTGAAAGGTAATCTTTTTTTTACTCAGGGAAAATTAGATAAGGCGGCTCAAAATGTGAACAAGTCCATTCAAATAAGAAAGAGTTTGCAATTGGAGGAGGTTTTATCTCCTTCTTACCGGCTACTCGCTGAAATTTACAACGAAAAAGGAGATTATCCCGAGGCGATTAAAAATTATCAACGGTTTTTGACCTTAGAGGACGATTTTAAATCGAAAGAAAATTCGCAGAAAATCGCAGAATTAAGTGAGGTTTACCGATCAGAACAGCGAGATATCATTATTTCTCAGCAAGCAGATAGCTTGGATAAACAAATCAAAGAAAAGCAATTGACACAGGCTAAGCTTGAAAATTCTTCACTGAAGAACGAACTACAAACCTATGTTATTATTGGCTTTTTGGTCATTATTTTGCTCTCAACCATTATTGGTTTTTATCGTTACCAACGAAACGCTATAAAACAAAGGACCAGGGAATTGGAGTTGTCTCAATCTTTGCTTCGGACCCAAATGAACCCGCATTTTATCTTTAATGCGATGTCTGTCATTCAAAGTTATATTTACGATAATGATGTTCAGAATTCCAGTCGATTTTTGGTCAGCTTCTCTCGTTTGATTCGTTTAATCCTTGAAAATTCACCCAAAGAATTCATTTCACTGGATACAGAAATAGATATTTTAAATAAATATTTAGAAACTCAAAAAATTAGATTTGAAGAGCGTTTTACTTACGAAATCGATTGCCCTGAGGACTTAGTTTTCGAGGGAGCTATGATTCCACCAATGATTACCCAACCTTTTATTGAAAATGCGATTGAACATGGTCGTCTGCATTTGTCTGAAAATGGATATATAAATGTGAAGTTTGTGAAGGCTGCTGGAATGCTAAACATCACCATTTCTGATAACGGGATTGGAAGAAAGAAGTCTGAGGAGAATTCAAAAGGCAAGGAGCACAAAAGTATGGCTTTGGATATAACTCAAAAGAGAATTGAAAACATTAATCTCAAATACAAAGCCGACGGTTTCATGCGTATTCGAGATCTCAACCAGCAGGATGGTACCGGAACACAGGTTCTAATTTCAATACCTATTAAATTGGATTCTTCTAATTAATCAATAATATGAAAAAAGTATTAATAATTGACGACGAGAAAAGAACAAGAGACTTAATTGCTAAAATGGTCTTGTCTTTTGATTTAAATCTCTATCCTATAACAGACGGCATATCTGTTGAAACGGGAATTAAAGCTATAAACACTCATAAGCCTGACATTGTTTTACTTGATATACAAATGCCTGACGGTACTGGATTCGATGTAATTCAGTCTGTCGAGTACAAGGACTTTAAACTAATTTTCATTACAGCTCACGAAGAATTTGCGATCAAAGCTATTAAATTCTCAGCTCTTGATTACATTCTAAAACCCATTGACCAAGACGAGTTAGAGACATCAATCTTCAAGGCAATTAAGGAAATTGACGGCGCCAACCAAAATGCATTCGATTTTGAAGCACTTCAACATAACGCCCTAGAAAAAGAAAACTCTAAGAAAAAGTTGGTTTTAAAGACTCAAGAAAGTGTCTATGTTGTCGAGTTAACTAAAATCGTACGATTGGAATCAGACAGAAATTACACAACCTTTCATTTACGCGATGGAGAAAAGGTGGTCGTATCAAAATCACTGAAAGAATATGAATCTATATTAAATGGAACACCATTTATGCGTACTAATCAGTCACACATCATCAACCTCGAACATTTTTTGCGATATGATAAATTATCTGGCGGAACTGTTGTAATGAAGGACAATTCTATCGTTCCACTTTCCAATTCAAAAAAGGATCAATTTTTTGAAAGATTGGAGTCTCTGTAATTCAAATATCCGCTCAAACCCCTCGAATATACATCCAAACCCGTCGAATATACATCTAGCACCTTTAATTCAATTTACATTCCCTACATTTATTTCATCAAGGGGTTGATAAAGCGCCCATTGATAAACGCCTCATCCTAAACTACTACTTTATGAGGACTACGGAATTCACAACTACTGGATGTCTATGAAAACGAAATTTGCTTCGGCAAATAAATTAAGGTTGCTTCGGCAACCTTTTTTGCTTTCACAAGAAAGGTTGCTGTCTTAATTAAAATCAAATATACATCCAACGCCGCCGAATATGCATCTAGTCATTAAAAGCCTAAGGAAAGGAAGTGAATTACTTGTGAAGACAAATTCAAGCCTAGAATTTGATTTCGCAACTACTTATAAAGTATTCCACGCTACTGCATTTCTGAAAACGATCGATTAACTGAGGTTAATCTCAAACGCGGATCACTTGGCCCGCGTTTCTTTTTTTAAAGAAAATATCAAAGGACGACTTGGAGAAGCATCATTTTCAAATGGTGCCACTTGTAAATTCAATGCATATCTACCGTCCAATACCTCGTCTGGCACATAAATCAATTCGGTTAATGTTTTGTCAAATCTGGGACTCTCTGGAACTTCCCAAAAAGCGTGGTGAAATGCCAATACCCCTCCATCATTTTCTCTGTCAACTGATGGGGTATCAATCAATAAATGTTTAATGCCCCAGGACTCCAGTACCTTTATACACGCAATATCCAAGTAAGGAGGGTTGCTGTTTGAGTAATCTTTTGTTTTCTTTCTTATAACATTAGGCAATGTTCTTATAATTATGGCTTCGAATTTTCCTTCATACTCACTCAAAGCATTTTTAAGTGCAGCAGAAGTAATTATATAATCTCCGTTCTCTGATTTAGGTTGAATCGTAATCAAAACAGCCGCCATCAAAAAGGGTAATTTAACGTCATTAACTGAATAAATTATTTTTGTGATGTGACCTAAACATTCAGTATGTGTTCCGTTGCCATGAGGATTGAATGCTATGTTTCTGAAATTAACCGGAGCCCCAGAAGATACCTCTCCAATGAAGCTACTCGTTTTTACGGGTTCAAATGTTGGTGAACCCACGTACCAAGCCTTTACCCCCTGACCGGTTATTGGCAGTGATAGGTCAATAGATGATTCTGTTTCAAAATACAATTGGTCTCCAAAAGGGATCTTCATATTTTTTGATTTAAAGGTAAATAAAATAGGCCAATTGTTTTTAACAAACATTTACTTACCTAGGTAAGTAAATTGTGCTATATTTGCTAAAAAATTGAATTATATGAAAATTTATGGATTATTCTTGATTGCTGCAACTAGCTTAGTTTTGGCATCATGTGGAGGAGCTGATAGTGCAGCTGAAGAACTTGTAGTAGCGCCAGAAATGGCAACCTTATCTGTCGACAAAGAATCATCAGTATTAATGTGGAAAGGAATGAAAAACGCAGAATATTTTCACACGGGTGAAATTCGTTTTTCCAAAGGGCAGGTTATGTTTGTTGATGGTAATTTAGCAGGTGGTGGTTTTACAGTTGATATGTCAACTATATTAACTACGGACCCTAATCTTCCTGAAAACAAACAACTTGTTTTGACAAAACATCTTTCTTCTGCAGATTTTTTCAACATTGAAAAAAATCAAACAGCTCAAATAAAATTGGGTTCTTTAGATGGTGGTTTAGTTCCAACTACTTTAGTTTTTATGGGTCAAAGCCTAACTCAAAACTTACCTTTGGAAATTATTTACACCGATGAAGGGGCTAGTATTAATGGTGAATTTGACTTTGATTTCACAAAACTTATGGTACCAGGTTTTCAACCGCAAGAGGGACAATCAGAATCTATTCAACCCGTGATTTCTTTCCAATTGGATATGAAACTAAAATAGTTGAATACAACAATTATTATCAAGGGAGCTTAATAAAAGCTCCCTTTTTTGTTTCTTTACACTATGAAAATAGACCATTTTGACGCTATAATATTTGATTTAGGCGGTGTGCTAATTAATTTAAATTACAAAGACACCACAAATGCCTTCATTGAGCTTGGACTTACTGATTTTGACGCCATGTATTCCAAGGCAAATCAAGAAGGTCTTTTTGATCAATTTGAAGTAGGCAAAATAAGTCCATTCCTTTTCATCAATAAGTTATTGACCCATCTTCCAAAAGGAACAAC
>JBLIKY010000050.1:0-12736 GCA_047637535.1 Lentimonas sp. | reverse complement strand
GTTTTGCTTTTCCTTCAATCCCATTGAAAGAGTAGCTAGGATAGTACCCACAACTACTACAAGCGCAATTGCGAAACCAAAAGTATATCCGTTACTTTCTTTATTCATTGCCATATTAAGCTATTTTAAGTCTTTTTAATCTTCTTTTCACATTTGCCTGTACCACATAGTGGTCAATGATTGGGGCCATCACGTTCATAAACAAGATAGCCAACATTACCCCCTCTGGGTAGGCTGGATTTAATACACGAATCGTTACGGCTAATAATCCACCGAAGAAACCGTAGAATATTTTCCCTGTTTCGGTCTGAGCAGCAGTTACCGGGTCGGTGGCCATAAAGACAGCACCGAAGGCAAAACTACCTATTACCAAGTGATAATATGCAGGTAAATCCAAGAATGCATTTCCACCTATTGCGTTAAGTAATAATCCCATTACCAAACCACCAACGGCGAAAGAAAGCATGATTCTTATCGAACCAACACCTGAAATAATTAAAATTGCAGCTCCAATCAAACACATCAAAGTTGATGTTTCACCGATCGAACCAGGTATCATACCAAAGAAGGAATCCATCAAGGAATAGGAACTCGTATAGGCGTCTAGATTCTCGAAGACCGGTTTGTCTGACATAAACGAAGCCAAATCACCCAGGGCAGTCGAACCAGAGAAACCATCAACAGGAGCTTCTTGACCAGCCATCCAAACCTTGTCACCTGACATTGAAGTCGGATAAGCGAAGAATAAGAAAGCACGTGCTGTAAGCGCAACGTTAACGATATTCATTCCTGTACCACCGAAGATTTCTTTACCGATTACCACGGCAAAAACGGTAGCAACGGCAACCATCCATAATGGAACATCAGCTGGCATAGTCAAAGGAATCAACATACCCGAGACCAAGAAACCTTCGTGAAGTGCATGTCCTCTTAACATACCGAACAAAAACTCGATACCTAAACCGACACCGTAGGATACAACAACGATTGGCAATACGACAGCTAGTCCAGCCAAGAACTTAGGTCCCATCGCATCCCAGTAATCTAAAGAGCGAGTACCTTCTGCGGCAACCATTTCCCAGTGTCCTGTGTTGTAAATACCGAAAATCAGACAAGGAATCAACGCAATAACCACCGTCATCATCGTTCTTTTCAAGTCAACACCATCACGGATGTGAGACCCTTTTTCTGTAATTAGTTTTGGACTAAAAGCGAAAGTTGCCATTGTTTCAAACAAAGGATTCCACTTCTCCAATTTTGCGCCTTTTGCAAACTTGGGTTCCATTTTATGTAAAATATTTTCTAAAAATTTCATTCTATCTCTATTTAAAGATTACATACATTCTGACTGAATCAAATCCAAACCATTACGGATTTTATCTTGAATATTGATTTTTGAAGTACACACATACTCACAAAGTGCAAAATCCTCTGGGGCTACTTCGTAGATTCCCAAGCTTTCCATACTATCGATATCATCTGTTATAGCAGCTTTAACCAACTGCATTGGAAGAATATCAAATGGGAATACTTTGTCCAATTCTCCAGTTACAACAAATCCTCTTTCTTCACCATTTGTGTTGGTGTCCAAGGTAAACTTCTTGTTTGGTGTCAACCATGTTGGGAATAATCTTGAATTCGAGAATTTATCGAAACCGTGACCCAACCAACCTGTTGTTAAGAAGAATTTGTATTCGTCTCCTTCAGGAATAATAGTAATCTGATTGTGATAGAATCCTAAATGTCCGTCAGCAGCAACCTTATCACCCGTTAATGGGTTTCCAGAAATTACACGCACATTATCACCATCAATTTTATCGTGAATGAGTGAATTTAAGTCTGCACAAAGCACAGTTTTAAAGTATTTGCGATGATTTGCAGACGAACCCGTTAAATTGATCGTTTTGTGAGGATCCAAAACCCCTGCAAGCAAAGATTTACCTATGATCATAACATCTTGAGCATTCACTGTCCAAACAAACTCACCCTTATTTACAGGGTCAATGTGATGGATTTGTGTTCCAACGTTTCCTGCAGGGTGCTTACCAACGATTTTGTTGATTTGAACATTCGAAGCAGAAGTAAACGTTTCGTCAGCTGGTACATTTCCGTTTAGGGTTAAATGTACTTTACCTTCCGTTAATTTAGCTAAAGCATCTAGTCCCGCTTGGAAATTTTTGTTCTGGCCATGAAGCATAAAATCAAAATCCGGAGACAAAGGAGAACTATCAAATGCCGATACAAAAATGGCCTTAGGCGCATTATTCGGATTGGCAACGATGTCGATCGGACGTTGTTTTATAAACATCCACAATCCCATTTCTAGCATTTTGGATTTCAAGTCTTCAGAAGAAATAGAAGCAACATCAACAGGAATCCCGTCAGTGCTGGTTTGTTTTCCGTCTGCGTCGATGATCACTTCGATGATTCTTCTTTTTTCACCGCGTACAATAGATCGAACGGTTCCGCTCACTGGCGAAACACATTTTACCTGTTCTTGGTATTTATTAAAGAATATAACTTCCCCTATTTTAACCTCTTGACCTTCTTTAACGGTCATTTTGGGAGTCATTCCGTGAAAATCGGATGGTTTTAAAGATACAGACTTAGGCATAAGAAACTCAGACATCACTTTGTCCGCCTCTCCTACTAATCTAATATCCAATCCTTTTCTAAGCTTAACTGTCTTTGACATTCTAATAAAGCATTTAAAAATGTTGGCGCAAAAGTAAATAATTGTTTGCTTAACCTTCGATTAATATTGAAGAAGCAAATGATTATGCGCTAGTTTAGATAGATTCTAAATAACATGTTTAAAAATAACATGTTTAAACTAATTTCATTGTTCATTTTTGTACAACTAAAGTTGCAATTTGTCGATTTTACTTCTATTTTTAAGTTCAAACAACTTAAGTAATCATGTATACGGCAACCACAGAAGGGGTTAAAATCACTGTACAAACACAGTTTAGACCTGATTTGTCACAAATAGATCGTAGTGTATACTTTTTTAACTACCGTGTTGAAATTGAAAACAACAATACTTTTTCAGTACAGCTTATTCATCGAGATTGGTATATTTTTGACTCGCTAAAAGAATCTAATTTTGTTAGTGGTGAAGGTGTAATCGGTGAGCAACCAATTTTGCAGCCAGGAGAAAAGTTTTTGTACACCTCCGGAGCTGGTTTGGCCTCCGAAATTGGATTCATGAGAGGGTATTATACTTTTTTAAACATTGGCACTGAGACTCATTTTCAGGTTCACGTTCCTACCTTTCAATTAATTTCTTACCCAAAATTAAATTGATTTGGCCTTGTTTCTTGCTTTCAACAGCAAAAACAAGAATAAAAACAAGACCAAGGCGGCAACAAAACCTAGCTTTTGTCTTTCACTGGTCGTTTTCTGTTCCCATTTGGCGTTGACTTTTTTTATTTCAGTAACACTGCTTTCTTGTTCAATTTTTGAAATCATGTTTAGGTATTGTTCAAACTCTTCGTTCTCAGCTGAACGAATAGCGTCTTGTACCAGAAGGTTGGCCTCATAATACTCAATACTCGCCTTATGGCTACCAAAATCTCGTTCAACAGCTGCCAGCGCTAATAAGGCATCTGATTCTTCCTGTTTTAAGTTATACTTTTTTGCTTCGCTTAAAGCCTCTTTAAAATACAACTTACAAGTGTCAATTTTATCGAGTTGCATTGTTAAAGCCCCCATGTTGTAAATCGCTTCAATTATTTTTTTTCTTGAATTGCCTTTTCTTCTGGCATCAAGCGAAGCTAAAAACAAGGCTTCCGCGCTTTTTACATTTCCCTTGTTAAACTCAATAATTGCAAGGTTAGTTTTCGAATTGGCTATCATACTCGGAGCATTTGAAAGCAGAGCATATTCTGAGGATTTGTTAAATTGGTTTTCTGCTTCTTCCAAATTATCCTCTTCTAGAAAAATGTTTCCTAAAACTGCATAGGCATTGCTAATAAAGAAATAATGGGATTTATTATTTTCCTTAACTATCTTTTTAATTAGTTCTTTGCAATTGATTTTAGCTTCGTCATAGCGTTTTAACGCCACTAAAGCTTGAGTTTTAGTATTATCTAAGAAATAAAGATTTTCCGTATACCCGCCCCTTGATTTAATTTTATCAATAGCCTGATCTAAAGAATTAAAGGCATTACTATATTGTCCTTTTATCATGAAAACTGTGGACATCACTTGAGTACAATGGGCAAATTGCTTATTATTCTCTCTCGTTATTTTAGATTTTAGTAAAGTTTTAATAAGGGTTAATGACTCCTCTTTTCTATTAGAATTAATCAATGAAATCGCCAAGCAAACCTTTACTTTTTCAACCAATAACTGATCGTTTTGTTTAAGTGTTTCTATTAAGACACTATCAATAAAGTCAATTACCTTTTTGTCCGATTCTGGTTCACTTGTCATATAAATAAATAGCGAATCAACTTGAGAAATTAAGTCTTTACCAGCTTTCACTTTTTCAAAATCAGTAATCCTTTGAGAAAAACTCAAAAAAGAAATAAATAGAAAGAGAATGAGGGGTGTAGACTTTTTCATAGCAGTTAAATAAGAGTTAGTACGTAAGTTGATGTAATCTTCATTGCAAGGATAACTAACAATCGTTACTTTTGCAACAAACTAGAACAAAAAGAATTATGTCGAATGCTCTATTTAAGGTACCAGTTGCGGTCAATGAACCGGTAAACAGCTTTGCACCTAACACCGCTCAGAGAGAGAGCCTTATTAAGAAATACAAAGAAATGTATAACCAAGCTCCCATCGATGTACCGATGTACATTGGGGGTAAAAAGGTGACTACAAACGATAAAAGAAGAATGTCTCCGCCACATGATCACAAGAAAACTTTGGGGCATTATAACTACGGTACAGCACAACATGTAACTGAAGCTATTGATGCGGCCTTGGCTGCAAAAAGCGACTGGGCAAACCTTCCTTGGGAACACCGTGCTGCAATCTTCTTAAAAGCTGCTGATTTATTAGCAGGTCCTTTTAGAGACAAAATGAACGCTGCAACTATGTTGGGGCAATCAAAGAATGTATATCAAGCCGAAATCGATGCTTCTTGTGAGCTAATTGATTTCTTACGTTTTAATGTAAGTTACATGACTGAGATTTATGCTCAGCAACCTGGTTCGCAAGCCGGACTTTGGAATCGCCTTGAATACCGACCTCTAGAAGGTTTTGTTTTTGCAATTACACCTTTTAATTTCACTGCAATTGCTGCCAACCTATGTGCTGCGCCTGCAATGATGGGTAACGTTGTCGTTTGGAAACCAGCTGAGAGTCAAATGTACTCTGCGCAAGTAATCATGGAATTGTTTGAAGCAGCAGGACTTCCTGCTGGGGTTATCAATATGGTAACAGTTGACGGACCAGTTGCTGGAGACGTGATCTTTAAACACAGAGATTTGGCCGCACTTCACTTTACAGGTTCAACTGGAGTTTTCCGTCACTTGTGGAAAGAAATCGGAAACAACATTGAAAACTACCGAACATACCCACGTATCGTTGGCGAGACAGGCGGTAAAGACTTTATCGTAGCTCATAACAGTGCTCCAGCAAAAGAAGTCGCTACAGCGATCGCTAGAGGGGCATTCGAATTCCAAGGGCAGAAATGTTCGGCTGCATCTAGAGCTTATGTTCCTGCATCCAATTGGGCGGCAATTAAAGAAAGTTTAGTTGAGCAAGTTGGTTCGTTTAAAATGGGAACAACTGAAGACCCTTCTAACTTTGTCAATGCCGTTATCGACGAGAATGCTTTTGATAAAATCGCTGGATACATCGACTATATCAAAACGCAAGACGACGCTGAAATCATTGCTGGTGGAAACTACGACAAATCTGTAGGGTACTTTATTGAACCAACAGTAGTCGTTACAACGAATCACCAATTCAGGACTATGTGCGAAGAAATTTTCGGCCCTGTAATCACGATATTCGTATACGAAGACAAAGATTTTGAAGCAACTTTAGACATCGTTGATCAAACTTCTGAGTATGCATTGACAGGTTCCATCTTATCTCTTGACCGTTACGCAGTAACATTGGCCATGAAGAAATTGGAGAACGCAGCAGGTAATTTCTACATCAACGACAAACCAACAGGTGCTGTTGTAGGACAACAACCATTTGGTGGTGCTCGTGGTTCGGGTACAAACGACAAAGCAGGTGCAGCAATGAACTTGTTACGTTGGACATCAGCTCGTACGATTAAAGAAACATTTGTAACGCCGACGGATTATAGGTATCCGTTTTTGGGGTAACAATTAGGGATTAGTTATTAGTAGTTAGCTAATAGACAACTGATTTTCTACAAATACTTTATGCCTCATTCGTCAATAGATGGATGGGGCATTTTTTTGTTATGTCCTCTAGAAATTTACTCGTTCCAAAATGTCATTTTATAATTCTAATCAAGAAATGGTTAGGAGCTCGAAGACGAATTCTATTCAAAATATAAAGCACAAAAAAAGGGGACGATTACTCGTCCCCTGTATATTTTATATCGATTAGATCTTAAGCGTCTGCTTCTAACTTAGCTAAATCAGCTTTGTCAGCAACGATCATTTTGTCGTATGCTCTTGAACCTGTACCGGCTGGGATTAGATGTCCAACGATAACGTTTTCTTTCAATCCTAACAAGTTGTCTTCTTTTCCTGCGATAGCTGCCTCGTTTAACACTTTGGTAGTCTCTTGGAAAGATGCCGCTGAGATAAACGATTGAGTCTGTAAAGACGCTCTTGTAATACCTTGCAACAACGGTTTTGAAGTAGCAGGAACTGCATCACGTGCTTCGATTAATTGTGAATCAGTACGTCTCAGTTGAGAGTTTTCGTCACGTAATCTACGAGCAGAGATAATTTGACCATTTCTGATTTCAGTTGAACCTCCGTTTTCGATAACCACTTTCATTCCGAAGATAGCATCGTTTTCTTCCATGATATCTGCTTTGTGAACAGATTGTCCTTCTAAGAAACGAGTATCACCAGCATCCAAAATCTCAGCTTTCAACATCATTTGACGTACGATAACTTCGAAGTGTTTGTCATTGATCTTCACACCTTGCAAACGGTAAACCTCTTGGATTTCGTTCACTAAGTATTCTTGAACTGCAGTTGGACCTTCGATATTCAAGATATCGTTTGGAGTAACAGCACCATCAGACAAAGCACTACCTGCTCTTACGAAGTCATTCTCTTGTACCAAGATATGTTTCGAAAGTGGAACTAAATACTTACGTACTTCGCCAGTTTTTGTCGTGATAACAATCTCACGGTTACCTCTTTTAATTTTACCGTATTCTGCAATACCGTCAATTTCAGAAATAACTGCTGGATTTGAAGGGTTACGTGCTTCGAATAATTCGGTAACACGAGGTAGACCCCCTGTAATATCTCCAGTTTTACCTGCAACACGAGGAATCTTAACCAAAATCTGACCTGCCTCGATTGCATCACCTTCTTTTACAGAAATGTGAGCATCAACTGGTAAGTTGAATTCTCTTAATACCTCTTTAGTTTTCTTATCTATAATGTGAATCGCTGGATTCTTCTTTTTGTCTCTTGACTCAGTAATTACTTTCTCAGTAAATCCTGTTTGCTCATCGACTTCTTCACGGTAAGTGATTCCGTCAATAATGTTATCAAATACGACTTTACCAGTAACATCTGAAACGATCACCGCATTGTATGGATCCCATTTACAAATGACGTCACCTTTCTTCACTTTCTTCACGTCTCCGATCATCATCTCAGAACCGTAAGGAATGTTTGCCGTTTGAATAATAACTCCTGTTTTCTCGTCAGTAACTTTAATCTCAGCAGAACGTCCGATAACAACAACTTTAATTTTACCGTCATCACCTTTCTTCTCGATAGTACGCAACTCGTCAATTTCGAATTTACCGTTTGCTTTTACTTTCAAGTCAGAAATATCAGTACTGTTAGATGCTGTACCCCCAACGTGGAATGTACGTAACGTTAACTGTGTACCTGGTTCACCAATCGATTGAGCAGCAATTACACCTACTGTATCACCCATTTGTGCATTTCTGTGTGTTGCAAGGTTACGACCGTAACATTTAGAACAAACACCTCTACGCATTTCACAAGTCAATACTGAGCGAATTTCAACTTCCTCGATATCTGCTTTTTCAATTTTACCAGCTAAGTCTTCAGTCATCAACTGACCTGCTTCAACCAATAGCTCTTCAGTTTCTGGGTGATAGATATCATGTACTGAAGTTCTTCCTAAGATTCTATCGTAAAGTGGTTCAACGATATCATCATTTTTCTTTAAGGCAGTCGCAACCAATCCTCTTAGAGTTCCACAATCATCAACATTAATTACAACGTCTTGTGCAACATCCACCAAACGACGAGTCAAGTAACCCGCATCGGCTGTTTTCAATGCTGTATCGGCCAAACCTTTACGAGCACCGTGAGTAGATATAAAGTACTCAAGAATTGATAGACCTTCTTTAAAGTTAGAAAGAATTGGATTTTCAATAATCTCTTGAGAAGAAGCTCCAGATTTCTGAGGTTTCGCCATCAATCCACGCATACCTGATAACTGACGAATTTGCTCTTTAGATCCACGGGCTCCAGAATCGTACATCATGTAGATGGAGTTGAAACCTTGTTTATCTTCTTGCAATTGATTCATCAAAGTTGCAGTCAAACGTGAGTTTGTATGCGTCCAGATATCAATGATTTGGTTATAACGTTCGTTGTTAGTAATAAGACCCATGTTGTAGTTTGCCATAACTTCTTTGACATCAACATCAGCTTTTTCTACCAACTTAACTTTTTCTTCTGGGATAATAATATCATCAAGGTTAAACGACAATCCACCTCTAAAGGCCATATCGTAACCTAATTCTTTAATTTCATCTAAGAAATGAGCAGTTGCGGAAGTACCACAAACTTTCAATACTTTACCAATGATATCTCTTAAGGCTTTCTTAGTCAATACGTCATTGATAAATCCTACTTGTCTTGGAACTCTTTCGTTAAACAAAATACGTCCACAAGTTGTATCGACCATTCTTAATCCGATCTCACCATTTTCGTCTACATCGTAAGTTTTCACTTTGATATGCGCGTGCAAATCAAGTCTTCTTTCGTTGTAAGCAATGATTACCTCTTCTGGCGAGTAGAAAATTCCACCTTCACCTTGTACGATAACATCACCTTTGGTTACTTTACCTTTAGTAATATAGTAAAGACCCAAGACCATATCCTGAGACGGTACAGCAATAGGAGCACCATTCGCAGGATTCAAAATGTTATGAGAAGCCAACATCAACAATTGTGCTTCTAAAATTGCAGCATTACCAAGTGGTAAGTGGACTGCCATTTGATCCCCATCAAAATCGGCATTGAAGGCTGTTGTTACCAACGGGTGCAAACGAATTGCTTTTCCTTCAATCAATTTTGGTTGGAACGCTTGAATACCTAAACGGTGAAGCGTTGGAGCTCTGTTTAAAAGAACTGGATGTCCTCTTAATATGTTCTCCAAAATATCCCAAACAACTGGTTCTTTTTTGTCTACAATTTTCTTAGCGGATTTTACTGTTTTTACAATTCCACGTTCAATCATCTTACGGATGATAAACGGTTTGTAAAGTTCAGCTGCCATATCTTTTGGCAAACCACATTCGTGCAATTTTAAATCTGGTCCAACAACAATTACCGAACGTGCAGAATAATCAACACGTTTACCCAGTAAGTTTTGACGGAAACGACCTTGTTTACCTTTCAATGAATCAGAAAGAGATTTCAACGGACGATTAGATTCAGTCTTAACTGCAGATGCTTTACGAGAGTTATCGAATAATGAATCAACAGACTCTTGAAGCATACGTTTCTCATTACGTAAAATTACTTCTGGAGCTTTGATCTCGATCAATCTTTTCAAACGGTTATTACGGATAATAACACGACGGTACAAGTCATTCAAATCTGACGTTGCGAAACGACCACCATCAAGTGGTACTAAAGGACGCAATTCAGGTGGTATAACTGGAACCACTTTTACGATCATCCATTCTGGTCTATTTTCAATACGACCTTTAGAGGCACGCATTGCTTCAACCACTTGCAAACGCTTAAGTGCTTCGTTCTTTCTTTGAACGGAGTTTTCAGTGTCAGCAGCATGACGTAAATCGTAAGATGTTTGGTCTAAGTCCATACGGCTTAACAAGTCGTGAATGGCCTCAGCACCCATCTTAGCGATGAATTTATTAGGATCTGTATCTTCTAAATATTGATTTTCTTTAGGAAGAGTATCTAGGATATCTAGGTATTCTTCTTCCGTTAAGAAGTCCATTTTAGTTAATTCCGAACCGTCTAAATTTGTTGCAGTACCCGTTTGGATAACAACATAACGTTCGTAATAAATAATTTGGTCAAGTTTCTTAGTAGGAAGGCCTAATAAATAACCAATCTTGTTTGGCAAAGATCTGAAGTACCAGATGTGAGCAACAGGAACCACCAAAGAGATGTGTCCCATTCTTTCACGACGTACTTTTTTCTCAGTTACTTCAACACCACAACGGTCACAAACGATTCCTTTATAACGGATTCTTTTGTATTTACCACAATGACATTCGTAATCCTTTACAGGACCAAAGATGCGCTCGCAAAACAAACCATCTCTTTCAGGTTTGTAAGTACGATAGTTAATTGTTTCAGGCTTCAACACCTCCCCTGATGAGTTCGCCAGAATCATTTCTGGAGAAGCCAACGAGATGGTAATCTTGTTGAAACTACTTTGTTTACTCGGTATATCTTTTCTATAAGCCATTTTCTTGCTTTTCTAAAAATTCAACAAATCTTGATTAGTCCAAAGAAATATTCAGACACAATCCTCTCAATTCATGCAACAATACGTTGAAAGATTCTGGTATTCCTGGTTCAGGAATATTGTCTCCTTTAACAATTGCCTCGTACGCTTTAGCACGTCCCATGACATCATCTGATTTCACAGTCAAGATTTCTTGAAGGATATTGGCAGCACCAAATGCTTCCAATGCCCAAACTTCCATCTCACCAAAACGTTGACCTCCAAATTGCGCTTTACCACCTAATGGCTGTTGCGTAATTAATGAGTACGGTCCGATTGAACGAGCATGCATTTTATCATCAACCATGTGAGATAATTTAAGCATGTAAATGATACCTACGGTAGCTGTTTGGTGGAAACGCTCTCCAGTACCTCCATCGTATAGGTAAGTTTTACCTGATGTTGGAACTCCTGCTTTCTCCGTCCATTCGTCTATCTCGTATGGTTTAGCACCATCAAAAATCGGCGTTGCGAATTTTACATTTAATTTTTCTCCAGCCCATCCTAGAACAGTTTCGTAGATCTGACCTAAGTTCATACGAGATGGCACCCCAAGTGGATTCAATACGATATCTACTGGTGTTCCATCCTCTAAGAATGGCATATCTTCAGCTCTAACGATATTGGCAACGATACCTTTGTTACCGTGACGACCCGCCATTTTATCACCGACTTTCAACTTACGTTTTTTAGCAACGTAAACTTTAGCCAATTTGATGATACCTGCTGGCAACTCATCTCCTACAGAGATATGGAATTTCTTACGTTTGTAATTACCCAATAAGTCGTTTGCCTTGATATTGAAGTTATGTATAACTCTACCAACTAAAGTATTGATTTTAGCGTCTGCCGTCCAATTTGTTGGATTAACAATGCTATAATCGATAGCCAATAGGTTTTTACTTGAGAATTTTGTTCCTTTTTTAATTACTTCTTCCTTAAAGTTATTGAAAACCCCAGTTGATTTTGTTTCACCAACGATGTCTATCAATTTAGAAGAAAGTACTTCTTTCAATTTAGCGATGTCGCTATCAAAATCAGTATCCAAAGATTCTAAAATCGGTTTGTCTTGCGCTTTTGATTTTCTGTCTTTCATTGCTCTTGAGAACAATTTTTTCTGAACGACAACACCTCTCAACGAAGGACCTGCTTTTAAAGAAGCATCTTTTACATCACCTGCTTTGTCACCAAAGATGGCACGTAATAATTTCTCTTCTGGAGATGGATCTGTCTCTCCTTTTGGAGTGATTTTTCCGATAAGGATATCGCCTTCTTTGATCTCAGCACCTACTCTGATTAGACCGTTTTCGTCTAGATCTTTTGTAGCTTCTTCGCTCACGTTAGGGATATCAGAAGTCAATTCTTCCATTCCACGTTTCGTTTCACGAACCTCTAACGAGTATTCGTCAATGTGAATAGAAGTAAAGATATCGTCTCTTACTACTCTTTCAGATATAACGATTGCATCCTCAAAGTTGTAACCTTTCCATGGCATGAATGCCACTTTCAAGTTTTGACCTAGAGCAAGTTCACCGTTTTCAGTTGCATAACCTTCACACAATACTTGACCTTTTTCAACTGCGTCACCTTTCTGAACGATTGGTTTCAAGTTGATACAAGTACCTTGATTGGTTTTGGCAAATTTTGTCAAAGGGTAACGAGTAAGTTCTGTATCGAAGCTTACTAATTTATCTTCTTTGTTCCAGTTGTAACGAATTGCAATTTCATTTGCATCAACGTATTCAACTACACCTTTTCCTTCTGCATTAACAAGTACACGCGAATCTCTTGCAACTAAGCGTTCGATTCCTGTACCAACAATTGGAGAATGTGGTTTTAACAATGGAACGGCTTGACG
>JBLIKY010000049.1:0-13123 GCA_047637535.1 Lentimonas sp. | reverse complement strand
CACCTGTGCCCGTTTTGGCACCTTGTCCTCCTTTAAAATGGAAGGCTTGAACACGCTTAAGTTTATCCCATTCAAAACCAAATTTAGCCGAAGCGTATTCGTAAAAATATTTAGAATTTGCAGCTTGTTCTTCATCTAACATTCCACCTTCGCCAGAGCAAATACCTGTTCCTGCCATTTCTGCGCCTTTAGATAAAGAGATTTTAGCTTCTTCAGATAAAGCACCAAAACTCATGTCCGAAACAAATAAGGGTATGTCTAATTTTAAAGGCTTCTTTGCATTTGGTCCAATGATTAATTCAGAGCCCACAGCTACATCTTCCATCAATGGTTTAGTTGCCATTTGAGCAGCCAGTAGTTGGATGTCATTCCAGCGAGGCAATTCGGGAATAGGAACGCCCATAGCACCCATTTCACCATGATGCCCTGTTTTCGATAAACCATCTTTAGCCAATGCTTTAATGTAAGCTAATGTTGGCTCTTCTTTTGTTGAACCTTCGTTAGTAGCTTCTGAATTCTCTAAAGCACCTTCGTCTTTTAGTGATGCATGTGTACCGTCACAATAGGGAGGATTCTTAGTTTGTTTACACATACATAGATATCCTGTCTCATCCTCCTTTGCCTCAAATGAGAGCGGCTCGAAAGGAGTAGATACATGCGAATAATCACAAAATGGCTGGTTTTTGGATTCGCCACATGCACACCAAAGGTATTGTTTGCCTTTATTGAGTTCTGTCGCTATAGGTTTTATGTCTGCTATTTTTGGTTTGTCCATCTTGATATTTTGACATTATTTTATAATAAATATTACCCTTCTGAGCATCCTATTTTTGGTGGTAAATCTGACTCACCTAATATTTACGTCTAAGTTTCATTAAAAATGCTGTCTTTCACCAATGGCGAAACCTTACTTCCAATCAATTCGATTGATTCCATTAATTTTTTATGAGGAATACTCACATCCATTTGAAATGTGAATCTTGATATGCCTCCAAGTGCTTTACTGTGCCGAAGTATTTTCGCTGCAACTTCCTCCGGGCTTCCAACAAGCAATGCTCCAAGAGGCCCATTTTGAGCATCAAACCTTGCTCTTGTAACAGGAGGGAAACCACGTTCCTTTCCTATTTTGCTAAACATCTCAGCATAACCAGGATAAAAATCTTCAATAGCTTCTTCTCTAGTATTTGCTACATAGCCCAATGAGTGTATTCCTACCTTTAATTGTTCTGGTGCATGACCAGCCTCTTTTCCAGCTTGTCTGTATAAATCAACAAGCGGCTTAAATCGGTGTGTTTCACCTCCAATAATGGCAATCATGAGAGGCATGCCCAATGTTCCTGCTCTTGCAAATGAAGCGGGCGTACCGCCAACTCCGAGCCAAATGGGTAATTTATTTTGTTGAGGACGGGGGTAAACAGCTTGATTATTTAGTGGAGGACGAAATTTACCTGACCAAGTGACAAATTCATTATCGCGAATTTTAAGTAAGAGCTCTAATTTTTCAGAGAAAATGGCATCATAATCATCCAGGCTAAAACCAAAGAGCGGAAAAGATTCGGTGAATGAACCTCGTCCGGCAACGATTTCTGCTCTTCCCTTTGAAATTAAGTCTAAGGTTGAGAAGTTTTGAAAGACCCGAACAGGATCTGCCGCACTAAGCACTGTTACGGCACTCGTCAAAATGATTCGCTTGGTACGTGAAGCGGCAGCCGCCAATAGCATGGGAGAAGCCGAATCCAGAAACTCTTTTCGGTGGTGTTCGCCAATACCAAATACGTCTAAACCAACTTTGTCTGACAGCTCGATTCTTTCGAGGAGTTCTCCTATTGCTTGTGAAGCACTTATTTCATTATTTATTGGTGCTGCTGCAAAACTATCTATTCCTATTTCCATCTGTTTACTTATTTTCGTAATAAGAAAGTGCCCCTGATGGACATTTACCTATTTGGTTTTTAAGTTCTTCAGTCGTTGCATTTTCTAAGGCTATCCAAGGTGATGCTTTTGGGTTGTATACCTTTGGTAAAGTGCCAACACAAGCTGCAGCATGCTGACATTTTTTTGGTTGCCATTTAATGGTGATCTCACCATTCGAGAACTCTTTATCCATTATTTAGTTTTTATAAACTCACATGAGACCCATCACAATAAGGAGGGTTCTTTGTTTGCTTGCACATGCACATGGCAGCAGCCTTTGGTTCTTCGGCTTTAAAAACTAATGGGCTAAATTCACTTCCCGCATGTGCTCCATTACACCAGGGCTGATTTTCTGATTTACCGCACGCACACCATGCATACGTTTTTCCTTCCTCTAATTGTTCCATCTGTGGGGTTTTACCCGCTATTTTTGCTTTTTCCATGATTGATCTATTTTGAGTTGAATAATGAATTATAGGATTCTTTATTAGCAAAGAATAAGAAGATATTCATAGCCATTGCAAATGCAGCTCCTCCGATCCCTGCGAGGTCTAAGAATAGATGGAATAAAAATGCATTAAGAATGACCGGGAAGACAACAACTAAAGCCAATGATTGATATTTGTTTACGAGCAGTAAAACTCCAGCAACAACTTCGACGATTGCTACAATAAACATTATATAGCCGCTTTTTACGAGTGCCCCCATAAATTCACCTGCTGCTTCTGGCATTGGAGGCATTGGCATAAACTGTAGAAATTTGTTTAGGCCGAATACGACCAACATTAATCCAAATAGGATTCTGATAATTAATTTTGCTTTATTCATTTGTACTAGAATTTTGATTTGAACAAATGTCAGTACTAATAATTACCTGTGCGTTCATGTAGATTAAGAAATCTAGTAGTTGTTATTTTTTTTCGGTTATTTTTCCTCGAATAGTGCTTAAAGCCTGTGGAGTAATCCCAAGGTAGGAGGCAATCATTCTCTGTGGCACTCTCTGAACGATGTCTGGGTAGACTTCAAGGAAGTGATTATAACGTTCGATCGCGGGCGCACTCATTAGCATGATAATTCGTTTCTGAAGCACACCCATGCGCTTGTGTAACTTTTGAAAATCACTTTTCGGGGGTGATGTTTTTGAAATTGGGATAACAATAGAATCTTCCAGGGCATCAATAAATAACTCACCTTTTTCTCCTGATGCTACATTATCTGCGACTATCCAGCCTTCTGAACCAAACATGAAGATGTGTTCTTTACCTTTACTATCGATGGTATAGCTTCTTAGCAACCCCTTCTTTACATAGAATATTGAGGTGCTCAATTCTCCCTCCCTTTGAAGAAATTCTCCTCTCTTGACTTGCTTGATTTTCTCTTCTGAGTCAAGACTTAATATTTCGTTAATGTTTTCCATTCTTTATTAATGCATGCTAACGTTTAGTATACTAAGTACTAATCTAAACGATAATTTTTTAAAATCTACGTTTTAAAACAATTAATTTGTTCTGCATAAATCTAAAACTAATCGGCTGCCTTTTATAAACGCTTTTTCATTTTCTGCGGATTTTGTCGGCAGTAAAAAATGTCCGTAATGTAAATATGGGTTTAACAACTCTGTAAATTATTTTGTAATTACCTACAACCAGCTACCGATGTCCTTGTTGAAGGTCTTGTAGATTTTATGTGAGAGTTTTCACATCCTTAAACAGTGCTTATTGGTAAGGACCTTTACCCTAACTCTAGTGGTCGTTCTTTTATAGATTTTTCCCTTTTTCTTTTTTACGGAAGAATAGGTTCCCTAGATTTCGGCATGAAGTTTGATATCATGAAAGTTGTTGAAAACAATAATTAACTTCTATGAAACACATAATCACAGCTTCAATCTTTACCTTATTCTTCACTTGTATTTCTTTTGCTCAACTTACTAAAGGAACTTATGTTCTTGGAGGAAGTGCCAGTTTTAGTTTCAATAAAACACCAAGTCAGAATTACAAATCGCAAAGAACAAGTTTTACTATCTCTCCAGGATTTGGAAAGTTTATTTCCGATAAATATCTTGTAGAAGGAGGTTTAGGTTATACACGTCTGAGCCAAATCCTTGAATCGGATTCAGAAAATTTCTCTAGACAGACTAGTCATTTGCTTTCAATTAGATTTGGAGCCACACGTTACTTCCCAATTGCTGATCAGCTGTATTTTACAATCGGAGCTAGTATAAGCCCAGCATATGCAATTTCGATTGCAGAATTTGAATCTAATGGAGTAGAACAGAGTATGGAATCAAATAACATTTCTGGAAGATTGCAAATATCACCAGGTCTGACATACTTTATCAATAAGAAGTGGATGCTCTATTCTTATATGGGCATGTTGAATTATGAAATCACATACAATACTAGCTCAAAATTAATTGGGCATAATTTGTACGCGAATCTATCTGCAAATTCCTTTGGATTGGGAGCGAGGTACATTATTGAAGCTAAGAACAGACCGAACTAGTTCACGATCTATATATAGTTTGTGCAAAAAGGGGAAATCTTCCATCAATAAATGTAAAAAGCCCTGTTTACCTTTTTTAGGTGTCTCTCTGGCTTGGTACATCCAAACCTTCTATTGTGTGCCTAACGTTAAATATAAAAAGTTTTTTAATGCTTTTCACATATTGTTAACTACTTTTTATTTATTCTAATAATATTTGTAATAGGGTATTTATCCATAGTAACAGTACTTTTAGTTGTATTGCCTAAGTCGTTAATTATCTGGTTTTTGAAACTCGTTAAGAGGATTGTTGTTTCATTGTTGAGAATGACTTGGTCTAATTTCTCTTTCGAGTCGACATTAATAAAATTTACTCCATTCATTGCTAAGTATAGATATATAGAAGGGTGGTCTAATTGCTTATACAGAATGACAGTTTTATTTCCTGAGATAGATTTAAGATATTCGATAGTTCGTTTTGGTTTAAACGAATTAGATAGATAGTAATTTTGGTAAATATTCTGAGCCACTTCACCTCTATTGACTAATTTATCGGAGATTTCGATATCGTTATTTTTTATTTCAGTTATAAATACACTCATACAATAGATTGAGGTAATAAAAGCACAAATTGTGGTTATAGAAGTGTTGGATATCTTCTGTTGGAGCTTAATTATTGGAATAGTAATTAGTATACAAAAAATTGGACTTAAGGAAATAAAAACTCTTTCGAAAGGAAGTTTTTGATGTAGAAAAGAGAGCGTGAAAGGAATAATAAACAGGAGAAGAACAAAGAAAAGAAGTTCCTTTTCTTTGTTCGTAGACTTACGAACAAAGAACCAGCAGCCAGTAATGAATAAAATAACAAGTAAATACCTTTTAGATAAAAAGGCTAAAAATAATTGGGGTAATAATTCGAAAGAATAAAAAACGCTACTTGCCTCTTTTAAAGAAAATCTATTAAAAATAATATTTTTTAATATTGGTAAATAAAGGAATGTGGCGATTCCTAATCCTAAAACGATTAAGGTAATAGCTTTGTAATAAACCTTAGTATCTTTCTTGTTTTGATTTTTATGGTATATAAATAATAGAAATAAGATTATTAAAACAGAAGCTAACATGTATATATTAGAAGGAATAGTATAGATCAATAAGGCACTAGAAATTACAATAAAAACACTGTCACGTTTCCCTCCTTTTTCAATAAAGGCCCAAGTGTGATATACTATCATTACTAAAAACAAGGAACTCATATTATATCCTCTCATTTGTAATGAAAAATTCATGAATGGAATAGTTGTAAATAGAATAGGGATAACAAGTAAGCTATAATCAAGTTTAAAAAATCTTTTTACTATTTGTACAGAATAATATGCTGTAAAAAGTATAATTAATGCTTGAAACAGCCGGAATACATAGACGTGTTCAGCTATTTTATTCAAATCTCTAATATTTAAAAATCTTGAGATTAATTGGCTAGTAAGATTAAAAAACACATGATTATTTGGTAAAGGATAATTAAACAGTGTTTCTTTAAAACCACCTAAGACAAAATGAGAGATCGAATAGACCTCATCATACCACAAGTCAATATTAATATATATGCATACCCAATAGGCAAATGGCAGGATTCCCAAGCAAAGAAAAATTAAACGGATTTGTTTGTTTTGCATAATTGTAGTTAACGGTTTGTGTATAGTTTGAAAGCCATAACAACCAACTTTAAATTAAGTACTAACCTTAATTGGCTTTTTAAATATACACGCTGTTATAGCCAGTTATTTTAAATAGATTAAAATGAAATTATCAAAAATAAATCAATTCCACAAGTATGTAAACTATGAAAAAGTAGATTATAGAGATTCTATCTTTAAGAATAATCATTATAGATTAGATGAAAAATGGTAAGATCTGGAAACCAAAACAATATATTGTCAAACATAGAACATGTATGACGTTCAACTCGAAAAGTTTATTTGGCAAACAATACAGCGAATTTAATTTCCAATGGTCTACATTAAATTCGTGGTTTTACAACCTTAGGGCATCCGCCAATTCCAAAATCATTTCGCCTAAGTGAATGTTAGCGTAGGCATGAATGCGGACAGAGGCCCACTCCTTGACTGAGTCTTGGATTACTTTACTTTTTTCGTACGACTGAACTTGGATCATCCCCTCAAATTCCAATTTTCGAAGAGATCCTATACCGTAACTTTCAGCACTTCTCAACTTGAGAAGGTCCACTGTATATTTTTTGCTGAATTCTGCTTCTTTGTTGAATTGGTGAATGATGAGGAAGTAGGCAGAATCCATATAAACAGACACGCTATCGGCCAAGTTTTCCTTTTTCGTGAATTCGTAGAAGAGTTTACGTTCCATGTCCTTTTTAATCCATTGAATTTGGAAGTCAATCATTCTTGATTGTTCTTCTGTAAAGGGTTTTTCAGGTATGGTCGTTCGCATGAACTCCGTAGAAGCCACCTCGCCTTTTTCAGCTTCATCTCTTGAATAGGTATTCCAATCAAAGGGGGTGTAACAGACGTAATCCAATGGTTTCAGCAGGAGATCCGCCAGATTCACCGCCATGCCTTTGCGCTTCACCCATGTGTAGGCCAAATCCAAATAAGTCATGGTGAGACTACCTTTGTCCTCTCCGGTCAATTCCTCACCATAAACTACGATTTGCCTGCAATCGTAGGCGAAAATGATTTCAATGGAATCGATACGCTGCTTCATTATGTTTTCTTCATTCAATTCTTCGCAATCGTCCGTGAAATGAATGACTTCCTTTTCAAGTTTTAAGATATTAAGGGCACGTTTCACGTCCTCTTGACTGAGGCAGAGGTAGTAATCTGCCTTGGCGAAAGTGGACAAGGAAAGAAGGATAGCAAGTAATAAGTAAGGATTCATTGGGTGTTATTTGACTTGCTTTTAGCAAATACTAGGCCAGAAAGTTTCGGGGAAGGAAATAAATTTTGGTAAAATGATAGACTCTCGGAAGGACTGAGCCACAAAAAAGCAGTATTTACAATGAAGCATAAATTCGCATTTGCAGACGGATCAATTTATTACATAACGGCTTCGCTAAATTATCGGTGCTATCCCGCAGGGTAGCACTGGAATTTAGCGTTTGTCATAGGCATTATTTCAGTTTGTTTTCGACGTCGCCTTTTTGGTGAAGAATACGTATGATGTCAATTCGGCTGTCCTTCCCCATTTTATAGAAAATCAAATGAGACTTAGCAATGGTCGATCTATAACCTTCTCTAATGTGCTCCGCAGATTTTCCAGTGTGGAAATTCGTAGTTACGAATTCTATTTCAGACATTACGAGCTTGAAATATCTATCAGCTTGTTCTTTTGACCACTTCTTGTTCGTGTATTTCCAAATATTCCTTAAGTCCTGAATTGCTTCGGAACTTATTCTGTATTTCGCTGGACTCATATAGTACCACTATGAAGTTCATCCAGGAATGAGTTAGGGTTGAAATCATCAATCATATCGCTATTCTCACCCTTTATCAAGGCGTTTCGAAGATCCTCAAGTTTTCTTTCTTCATTTTCCATTAATCGTAATGCAGTTCTAATGACCTCACTAACAGAACTATATCGTCCTGATTTGATTTCATGATTCACAAAGTTTTCGAAATGACTTCCTAACGATATTGAAGTGTTTTTTCCCATAATTCATCCTTATGAGATAAAGTTACCCATTTTTGGTAACACTTACAAGTTAGCTAATTAATTGCCTCTAACGGTTTTTAGCGAGTGTTGTGCAATGTGTATTCATTATTTTAAGGTGTATAAATTTCCTTTAGTCGGGTTATTTTTCCGACTTCTGAAACAATTATAAACGGAGAGAATTCAACTCGTTTCATCGCTTTTTTCGCATTTTTAAAATTTGTCGCGGTGTCGCCAAGTACTTCAAGAAATTCAATCTTTGTCAAGTCGGTTAGTCTGAAGGTTCTTAGTTTTGGGTTGTCGTTGGCTATGTAGTAGTCGTTGTAAACAAAGTATGTCGTATCACCATTTTCTTCAATGTCGTACTCAGCGTCTAAACGTTTTTTGGCTTCTTCAATAGCCTGCTCAAACGTGTAAAACTGGATAAAATCAACTTTTAGATATGTACCATTATTTTGGTTGAATACCTCTTTAATGAGGCAATAACTACTGTCCGAGGTCTTTGTTAGTTTTATTTCATCTGATTTATCTTCAAGTTCAGTTGCGTCGGAAAGTTCGACCGTTTGTGAAGTCGAACCGCCATTGTCAGATTCGCTCAGAGTTTCTTTGTTTGAATTCTCTCTCTGACTGTCGGTTGAACAGGAGAAAAATAGTCCGATAAATGCTATGTAAATTATATGTCTCAAGGTCGTTTTTTTTAAATATTGCACAACAAGTCGATACGAGGAACTTTCCTAATACTCCCTTAGTATATTAAACAATAATCTAACCGATAAATTTATAAAATGTCTGTTTTTAAAACAATTTAATTCTACTTCATCAATCCAGAAGTAAAAACGCAAATTATTTTAGTACAATGACTTAATAGATTTTAACGCCCATAAATTTGAATTTTGGACTGACCTATATTGTGTTTAATCCCCTATACGTAATAAGGCGAAATCATCAAATAAACAACAACCCCTGTGACGGCAACATACAACCAGATTGGAAATGAGAAGCGAGTCCATTTTTTATGTTTTTCGAAGTTACCTTGCCACGCGAAGAGGTAAGAATAACAAACCAACGGAATCACGACAACACTCAGGATGATGTGGGAAATTAATAAGGTGTAATATGTGGCTTGGTAGTCCCCGCCGTATGGAGTTGGGTCGCTGGACACATGGTAGGCAACGTACATCAGTAAAAAGAGTATCGAACAAAGCATCGCTAGTCTTATGAAACGTCTGTGAAGGTCTCTTTTCTTGTTTTTAATGGCCCAAATTGCGATTAATAGGAAAATAGCTGTGATTCCGTTCATCGTCGCGTAAATCGGCGGTAAGAAAGAAAAGTCCAAGCCTGGAATTCTTACTTTAAAAAGGGCTGCCACTGCCAAAGGAATGACAATGGATAAAATCTTAATTGCGTTGAGCGTTTTCTTACTATTTGGATCCAGTATAGCCATATTCAATTTTTAATAATTTGCGAATGTCATCCGCCATTCTATCTACATCTTTTGTATCCGTACCTATATAAACTCCACGGATAAAACCTTCTTTATCCACAAGGGTAAACGCGGGCGAATGGGCATAACCTCCAGCGGACAAATCATCTTGACCGGCGAATATTTGAAAATGCTCTATCCCTAACTTGTGGGTCTTTTTTTCATCGCCAGTAAAGAAATGCCAATTGGAAACGCTTATTCCGTGTCGTTTTTTGTACTCTTTTAATTTACGTGGAGTATCCCTCGTTGGATTTATCGAAAAGGACATAAATTGAATTTGGGAAGCTAGATCTTCTGTTTTTTTATTCAATCGCTTCATTTGCGAAGTCATTGTCGGGCAAATGGTCGGACAAGTAGTAAAAAAGAAATCAGAGACCCATATTTTTCCTTTCATGTCTTCTGAAGAAATCATGACGCTATCCTCGTTGAGGTAACTAAACTCAGTCATTTTAGGATAAATCGTATCTACAATTTCTTCACCGTCAACCGTGCTGTATTCTAAATCGAAATTCCCGATGTAAGGCAAGGCTCTTTTGGGCTGAGCATCGCAAGAAGAAAGGGCAAGAATGCCAAAAAGAAAAATAACAGATAGAAGAATATTATTTTGCATTTTCTTTGTCGTATTGTTTTTGAAGAAGGGCGAGGTTTTGTTTCATTCTTCGAATCATTCCTTCCGTGCTACCGTTGAGTACCATTCTTAAATGATTTGATTTGTCTGCCAAAAGAATTAATTCTTGAAAAGCTTCACCACCGAAATACTGATCTCCAGTTTCCATTAGGTCACTTCCATCTTTGTTTTTAATAGAATAAACCGATTTTGCGTCTCCAGAGGCTAGTATCCAAATGCTTGGGTCATAGTTTTGCACTCTGTCTTTGAGCATCAATTCAACAGTCGACAAATCTTCTACTGGATTTCCTTCTCCGTCCGTTACAAATGAGATAATTCTTACCTGCTTAAGTTGCTTGCGTTTGTTGTCGTAAATGTGCTTGTAAATCGTTTGGTTGAGGTGCCACAAACTTATCGCGCAGGAGTCAGGACAAGTTTCTTGAAGTGTCGTAATTAAAACTACGTCTCCCTTGTAATCTGCCGAAGACTTAGTTTCGCCCTTGACATTCTTAAATTGATAGTCTACGATTTTGCCGTAGTCGTCTAGTTCGACAAACTTATGTTCGCACCCCCTCGTGGAGATGAACAACAATAAAAAAGCCGGTCCGAATAAAAGTAAAAAGGCTATTCCTACTTTCGTTCGACCGGCACGTGTTTTTTTAGCCATTGTAATTTGTTATGCTCCGTATAGAACTAATGCATCGTTGACCGCATTTGATTCTGTAATTGCGATATAAATCAAATAGGCAATAAAGACAATGTAAGGGGCAAGAATCACATATTTTAATGATTTTCTCTCTTCACCCAAGTGCATGAAAGTCAAAACAATGAATGCTGCTTTAACTACAGTAAGAATAATAAATGTCCATTTAATCACTGGCCAAATGTCCATACTTTGCTTTATAAAGGCACCTAAGGCAACCTCAACAGCAGTAATAATGGTCAAAAGCAAGGTAACCTTCCAAATGGTTTTTCTTACTAATTTACCGTGTTCTTCGCTATGATGCGTGTCTAAAGAATATTCTATGATATCGTCTCTTTCCATGACAAAAATTTCTTAAAAATTAAACTAAATAGAAGAAGGTAAATACAAATACCCATACTAAATCGACAAAGTGCCAGTACAATCCAGTTTTTTCAACCATTTCGTAATGTCCTCTTTTGTGATACATACCTCTCATTACTCCCAATAAAATAATGATGTTGATCATCACTCCTGAGAATACGTGGAAACCGTGGAAACCTGTAATGAAGAAAAAGAACTGGCCGTATTGTTGTGGTCCGTATTCGTTTTTCTCAAGAGTTGCTCCGTAAGTAACTCGATCTGCTTCACCTGAATTAATAACACCTGTGTACATTGCCTCGGCTTCTGTACCTTCGATATTGTCTCCTATTTTATATTTCTTTCCGTTGGTCTTAACAAGCAACATTAAGTGATCGTTCTTTTCTTTTTGAATGGTCGCTACCGAACCGTCGTGCAAAGTGATTTTACCCTCTGATAAAAGCCCTTCTTCAATCGCAACGTGGTAATGGTGCAACAAATCGTCTTCAATCTTCTCGCCTACTTTGTGGTGCTCACCAGCTGTTACAACTGTGAAGCTTTGCAGTTCGCCAAAATGACCTTTAACGATAGCTTGCGAACCGTCATTCAATTCAATCTTTCCGAATTCTGAACCGTGAATGAAGTGACTCCATTCCCATGCTTGGGAACCAAGGAAAATGAATCCTCCAACGATCGTTGCCAACAACCATTTAACTACGCCTTTTTTGTCCATACGATGACCAGCTTCTACAGCCAACACCATCGTTACCGACGAAACAATCAAAATAAAGGTCATCAAAGCCACATAAATAAGTGGATATCCGTGTCCTAAAAATGGAAGGGAGTTAAAAGTTTCTTCACCTATTGGCCAAGCGTCTTGTGCATTGTGACGTGTGAAACCGTAAGCTACCAAAAGTCCGCTGAATGTCAATGCATCCGATACGAGGAAAAACCACATCATTAATTTACCATAACTGGTAGAGAAAGGCGAAACCTTACCTCCCCACAATGTCGATGCGCTAAGCTGATCTGAAGCGTGTCCTGCCATTTGAAAATGTTTTTTGCAAGTTTAATGAATAAAAAGTAAAAATAGCAATAAATAGAGCCACAATAGACCTAAAAAATGCCAGAAAATTGCACCCAATCGTAAACTAAGGTGGTTGGTCTCACTGAATCTCCCTGAGAATGAGAAGATTGTCATTCGTAATAAATAAATTAAAGCCGCCACGATATGCAACAAATGCAAAATCGTTATAATGTACAAAAATGAACTTGCCGTATCGGCTGTTTCTGTTGCTTTTAACTGCAAATACCTGGATAGAACTTTTCCTTTCCAATACAATTCTCGATTTTTATACTCCAAGGTTTGTCCTTGAAAATAGACATTAAAATCTTTACCCATTTCTCCTTTGATGAAGAAATCTCCACGTCCGTCCTTAAGGTGTAGCGATAAATCTCTTAATCTCATTCTATCGGTATACTCAAGAGGTGCTCCGTCTTTCTTTTTCAATTCTCCGTTTAATAACATCAAAGGCGAATTGTTTAAATAAAGAATAAACTTTTTACCGTACTGAGAAATTTTAAACGGTTTTTTAACGTCGTTTTGCACAAATTGCTTTGCAAATACTGCCAATTCGTTTTGTTGGTCTGTTGACATTTCCTTACCTGCAATTTTGTAAGTGTTACCATCTACCTCAATAAATTGACCGTTCATTTTAACCTCGTAATAATCTCCGTATCTACCGTCGGTTACCATGATGTGGTTGTTGACCGGGTGAACCCCTTGTTCTGTCAATGCTCCGTATCCTTTGAATTGAAAATAGACGAAGAAAAGTCCGCACAAAAAAGTCAAGATCATGAAAATCTTTAAATTCTTGACGTTTCCTTTTTTGATTTGCCTAATTGCAAGGAT
>JBLIKY010000048.1:0-13265 GCA_047637535.1 Lentimonas sp. | reverse complement strand
AATGTTATACTTTCAGAGCAACCGATGAATTTGGTTGTAATTATGATACTTTGGTTTGTTTTAATGTCGGTGCTTTGGAAGATGCGACTTTTAATTATGCCCAAACAGCGTATTGTCAAAATGAAGCGAATCCAAGTCCTGTATTAACAGTTACTGCTGATGGTACTTTTACTTCGACCGCGGGTCTTATTATTGATGTCAATTCGGGTGAGATTAATTTGAAGTCCTCAACTATTGGAACCTATGATGTTACCTATTCAACTCCGGGTGTAGGATGTGTAAATACCTCAACTATTCAGGTAGAAATAACTGGTTTTCCAACGGCAATCATGTCTGGCGACGCGACAATTTGTGAAGGAGAAACTGCGGATATTCAAATTGCATTAACGGGTACAGGACCGTGGGCAGTTGTTTATAATGATGGTACTTCCGATAATACAGTTTCAGGAATAACTTCTTCTCCTTACGTTATTACAACTGGTACATCAGGATCTTATAGCTTAGTTTCTGTTTCAAATGCTCAATGCTCTGGAACAACTTCCGGTACAGCTGATATAGTCGTAAATCAACAAGTAAGCTTTTCAAATGTAACTGCGACATGTGGAGGTGGAGACTATACAGTTACTTTCAATCTTTCGGGTGGTGATCCGGGTAGTTATTCCGTTAGCGGAATGGACGATGGAACAATCACTAACCCAAGTGCGGGTGTTTACTTATATACTAGTGATCCAATAGATGCAGGTACGACAAACTATACTTTTGATTTTGAAGATGATTTTCAATGTAATTTGGCTACTATCACTGGAGTTAAAAATTGTTCTTGTGGTGCAACAGCTATGTTATCAGGTGGAGGAGAAACGTGTGCTGGTGATTCAGTCGAGTTGATCGTAGATTTCACAGGTGATGCTCCATTCGACTTTACTTATACCGATGGTACTACGCCTGTAACAGTTAATGGAGTTCCTGGGTTAACGTATTCATTTTACATACAAGTTCAAGGCGATTATTCCTTAACAGCAATGAGTGATGATTTATGTCTGGGTAGTGCAAGCGGTAGTGCCAATGTTAAAATTAACAATGCGCCAACAGTTAGCGTAAATGATTTTTCAATTTGTGAAGGGGAGCCCCAAACGATTTCTGCTACAGCATCCATTCTAGGTGGTAATTACACTTGGACTCCTGGAGTTTTTGCGCATTCATCTTCAATTTCTGTCTCGCCAGCGAGTACCCAATATTATTATGTTGATTATAAGTTAAACGGTTGTTCAGGTGTTGATTCTTCATTAGTTACGGTTAATCCTATTCCTACTGTTACCGTAATCGATTATACAATCTGTGCAAACGAAACACAAATTATTACAACAACAGTCGATTTAGCGGGAGGTGATTATAGTTGGACACCGGGTAGTTTTGGAAATGTAGATGAAATTTCAGTGACTCCTTCTGTAACGACTGATTATGAAGTGGACTATATCCTTGACGGTTGTACTTCCTCTGATATTTCAACGGTTACTGTTGTTCCAGGATTAACGCTTAATATGACGGATGTTGAAATTTGTGATGGAGAATCTGCACCGGTTTCAGGTATTGGTTCGCCTGCAGGTGGATCTTACCAATGGAATGAACCACTTGCTCCTATAGGATCAAATACAAATTCGATTACGGTCTCGCCTGCAGTAGATACTTATTATCCATTGTTATACTCTTTTAGTGGGTGTACGGTTCTTGATTCGGCCTTTGTAAAAGTTAATTTTGTGCCAACTGTTACTGTTGCTGATCAAACAATATGTGAAGGTAGTTCGGCCACGTTGGTATCTGTTACTGATTCTTCGGGTGGTGGATATAATTGGACGCCAGGTCCTTTTAACTCACCACAAATAACGGTTTCACCATCATCAACGACCACTTATGATTTAGTTTATAGAATTGGAACGTGTTCAGCATCAACTTCTGCTCAAGTAATTGTAGATGCGACTCTTACAGTTTTAGTTGCTTCTGAGACAATTTGTGAAGGTGATTCAGTTGAATTGTTTGCTGTAGCAAGCCCTGCAGGTGGAGTCTACGATTGGCTCCATAATTCGGCCACTACTCAATCTGTTTGGGTGCAGCCGACGGTAAGTTCTAGTTTTAATGTTGTTTATTCATTTGATGGATGCGTTGCCAGTACTTCTGGGTTAGTTACAGTTAATCCAACTCCAACAATTGACGCTGATTCAGACTCTCCATTATGTTTAGGGGATGATTTAAATCTTACCGTTACGACAGATGCAACTGATTTTGACTGGTCTGGTCCGAATGGCTTTGGTTCAATTGATCAAAATCCAATTGTCTTGTCTGTAACTGATTTAGATAGTGGTCAATATTATGTCACTGTAACATTAAACGGGTGTAGCAAAACAGATTCAACATACGTAGAAGTAAATACAGCCTTTGCTGACTTTAGTGTCTTTGAAGATGAAGGATGTACACCATTTAATGCTGTCTTTACTAACGAATCAGCAAATTCGGTTACTTGTACCTGGGATTTTGGTAATGGACAAACAAGTTCAGTTTGCGATGCTACTCATGTTTATACTGGTTCTGGTACATTTAATGTTTCCTTAACTATAATAGATGATAATGGTTGTGCGGCTAACGAGTCTAAACCAGAATTCATTTATATAGAAAGTAATCCTAACGCCAACTTTAGTTTTGCACCAGATTACCTAGATGTAGACGATCAGACTGCACAAATGATAAATGAGACGAGCGGTGCGGTATCATACAATTGGGTTTTCCCAGATGGTACTTCAACTATTGAAGAATCTCCTGAACATTTGTTTAGTTTAGAAGAAGGTGAAGAAGGAGTGATTTGGTTATATGCATATTCTCCTTTGGGATGCGTAGATTCTGTTTCCAAAATAATTGAAACGACTCAGCCTTTGATTTTTTTCATACCTAATTCATTCACACCAGATGGGGATATATTCAATAATACTTGGAGACCTGTTATGACTGCTGGTTTTGAACCAGACAGATATCAAGTTAGTGTTTACAATCGTTGGGGAGAATTGGTTTTTAGAACTGAAGACTCCAATGAAGGATGGGATGGGTCGGCTAAAAACAGCAATGAAAAGTCAGCGGATGGCATCTACACCTATGTTGTTGTGTTTACCGTTTCCGAAAATGACGAAAGAAAACAATACAGCGGCACAATTTCATTGAATAGATAAATAGTAAATTATTGAAATAACCAAACGGAGGGTAATTTAATTATCCTCCGTTTTTGTGTAAAACTCTTTTTGTTAGGCAAGGAAGAATCAACTCTTTTGAGTAAATTTGTCCTCAATTTGTAACCCAGTTTTATTAATTGAAACGCGAAAAGAGCATAGAATGCCGAAAAACAATTCCATTAAGTCAGTATTAATCATAGGTAGTGGTCCAATCGTAATTGGTCAAGCCTGTGAATTTGATTACGCCGGTTCTCAAGCCGCTAGATCTCTTAGAGAAGAAGGTGTTGAGGTAACCCTAATAAATTCAAATCCAGCAACGATAATGACCGATAAGGTTATTGCGGATAATGTTTATTTACAACCACTCGAACCCGAAAGCATAATCCAGATCCTTAAAAACCACAAAATAGATGTTGTTTTGCCTACCATGGGTGGACAAACAGCATTAAACCTTTGCATCAAATGTGATGAATTAGGGATTTGGGAAGAATATGGGGTAGAAATGGTTGGTGTAGATATTGCAGCTATTGAAATTACAGAAAACCGTGAAGCTTTTAGAGAGCTGATGGAAAAAATAGGAATAGGAATGGCTCCGCAGAGAACTGCGAAATCATTTTTAGAAGGAAAAGAAATTGCTCAAAAATTTGGTTTCCCATTGTGTATCCGTGCTTCCTATACCTTAGGAGGAGCAGGGGCGTCTATTGTTCATGACCCTGAAGAATTCGATACCTTACTTGAAAGAGGATTGCAATTGTCACCTATTCACGAGGTGATGATTGATAAAGCGCTATTAGGTTGGAAAGAATATGAATTGGAGTTGATTCGAGACAGTAATGACAATGTTGTTATTATTTGCTCGATCGAAAACTTCGACCCAATGGGTGTTCATACAGGAGATTCAATTACTGTTGCTCCTGCAATGACCCTGTCTGACACCGCCTATCAAAAAATGAGAGATATGGCCATCAAAATGATGCGCTCTATTGGTAATTTTGCGGGAGGTTGTAATGTACAGTTCGCTGTTTCTCCAGACGAAAGAGAAGAAATTATTGCCATTGAAATTAACCCTCGTGTTTCTCGTTCTTCTGCTCTAGCTTCAAAAGCTACGGGTTATCCAATTGCCAAAATAGCAGCCAAATTGGCACTAGGTTATCATTTAGATGAATTAAGTAATCAAATTACGAAGACGACTTCAGCGTTGTTTGAACCAACTTTAGATTACGTCATAGTGAAAATCCCAAGATGGAATTTTGATAAATTTCCAGGTGCAAATCGTACCCTTGGTTTACAAATGAAATCTGTTGGTGAGGTTATGGGAATTGGTCGTTCTTTCCAAGAAGCATTACAAAAAGCCTGTCAATCTCTAGAAATAAACAGAAACGGACTAGGTGCTGATGGCAAAGAATTGACAAATCAAGATCAAATACTTCACAGTTTAGAAAACCCTTCTTGGAATCGTTTGTTCCATATTTATGATGCAATCAAATTGGGGATTCCCTTCAAAACTATAGTCGAAAAGACAAAAATTGATATTTGGTTTCTTAAGCAAATCGAAGATCTTCTTAAGCTTGAGAAAAAAATAGAAAAATACCATCTAGAGAATTTACCAAAAGATTTGCTGTTTGAAGCCAAACAAAAAGGATACGCTGATAGACAAATCGCTCATTTATTGAGATGTTTGGAATCTGAAGTTTATTCACTAAGAGAAAGTTTTGGAATCAATCGCGTCTACAAATTGGTGGACACCTGTGCTGCTGAATTCGAAGCGAAAACACCTTATTACTACTCTACATTTGAATATGAAAATGAAAGTGTAGTAAGCGATAAAAAGAAAATTGTTGTTCTTGGTTCAGGCCCAAACAGAATCGGGCAAGGTATAGAATTTGATTATAGTTGCGTGCACGGGGTGCTTGCTGCCAAAGAATGTGGTTACGAAACCATCATGATTAACTGTAATCCAGAAACTGTTTCAACTGATTTTGACACAGCCGATAAATTGTATTTTGAACCTGTATTTTGGGAACATATTTATGACATTATCAAGCACGAGAAGCCAGTAGGGGTGATTGTTCAGTTAGGTGGACAAACCGCATTAAAATTGGCTAAAAAATTAGAACGTTACGGAATAAAAATCATGGGAACCTCTTTTGATGCCTTGGATTTAGCCGAAGATAGAGGAAGATTTTCAAAAGTATTGGAGAAAAACAACATTCCTTTCCCTAGATACGGGGTTGTTGAGAATGCCGAGCAATCAATTGAATTATCAAATGATTTAGGTTTTCCTTTACTAGTTAGACCGTCCTATGTTTTAGGGGGTCAAAAAATGAAAATCGTTATTAACAAAGAAGAGTTAGAGCACCATGTAGTTGATATTATCAACGAAATGGGGAACAACCAAATTCTTCTTGATCACTTCCTTGGGGGAGCCATAGAGGCCGAGGCAGATGCCATTTGTGACGGAGAAGATGTTTACATCATTGGTGTAATGCAGCATATCGAACCAGCGGGAATACATTCAGGTGATTCTTATGCAGTTTTACCACCGTATAATTTGGGTGATTTCGTGATGCAACAGATCGAGGACATTACAAGAAAAATTGCTGTTGAGTTGAAAACAGTAGGTTTGATGAACATTCAGTTTGCCATTAAAGACGACAAAGTATACGTTATTGAGGCAAACCCGAGAGCATCTCGAACGGTACCATTTATTGCAAAGGCTTATGACGAACCTTATGTGAATTATGCGACCAAGGTTATGTTAGGGGAGAAGAAAGTGAAAGATTTCAATTTCCAACCTAAGAAAGAAGGGTATGCGATTAAGATCCCAGTTTTTTCATACGAAAAGTTCCCAGAAGTAAAGAAGGAATTAGGACCAGAGATGAAATCTACAGGTGAAGCGATTCGATTCATCAAGGATTTAAAAGATCCATTCTTCACTAAGATTTATAGCGAAAGAAATATGCATTTGTCTAAATAATGTTGGAGGCGAGCGTTTCAGGTTTATTCAGAACCCTGCTAATTATAGCAGGTGTTTATGTTATATTAAAATTTGTCGGCAAAATATTAACAGCCAAAAGGGAGGTGGAAGCCGAACAAAAAAGGCAGCGTAATAACAAGAACTATCAGCAACAAAAAGCTAAATCGGCTAAAGAATTTGGGAAGACAGAGGTTATTTCGAAAACGGAACGAACAAAAAGAAATTTTGACGTCGAGGATGTGGATTTTGAGGAATTTGATTAATGGGTTTTACTTATTCTGTTAGTTTAAGAATATCTTTCTTCTTATTTATAAGTGTTTAACTTTTGATTGATTATTTTCACACCTATAATTAACTGTATTGAACGAAATAAACACAGAATGAACATTTTTAAAAAGGCCTTACCACATCTTGTTGCTATTTCTACTTTTATCGTATTAGCTTGTGTGTATTTTGCGCCATCATTTTCTGATTACGACTTGAAACAAAGCGATATCAAACAGTTTCAAGGAATGCAAAAAGAAATTGTCGATCACAATTTCTTAAACGAAGAAAAAGCCCTTTGGACGGATGCAATGTTTGGAGGAATGCCATCCTATCAAATTCACGCTCATTTTTCAAATAATATACTCCCGACGATTGACAAGTTAATAAAACTAGGCTTACCTAGACCAGTCGGTTTGTTATTTATGGCAATGCTTGGTTTTTACATTCTAATGCTCTGCCTCAAAATTAACCCGTGGTTAGGGATTGTTGGCGCAGTGGGATTTGGTTTCTCCACAATAAACATTTTATACATTGGTGCTGGACACGTAACCAAAGTAGGTGCAATTGCCTATATGGCGCCAACTATTGGAGGTTTAATACTCGCATTTAGAGGCAAGATTCTTTTAGGAGGTATTGTTTTTGCATTATTTTTTGCCCTCAATTTAAATGCAAACCATCTTCAAATGACGTATTACTTAACGATTCTTTTAGGTGCAATAGCCTTGGCAGAAACTATTCGATTGTTTCTTCAAAAGAAATGGGTGGTTCTAGGTAAAACCTTAGGAGTACTTGCGTTGGCTAGTCTTATCGCGATTTTACCATCATTTGGTAACCTTTCTTCAACTTATCAATATAGCAAGCTTACGACAAGGGGATCTACTGATTTGACCATAAAACCACTTGGAAGCGAAAACGAAAAAGCAATTACTTCAGGGCTAAACAAAGATTATATATTAGAATACAATTACGGTAATAATGAGTTGTTGTCCATTATTGCTCCTAATGCAAAGGGAGAAAAAGGGGATTATATTGGAAACGATGAAGTAGCCATGGAGGATGTTGATCGTCAATACCGTGAACAAATAGCCAAAATGAATAGGTATTGGGGAGGACAAAGAATGAGTGGTGGTGCCTTTTATTTTGGCGTTGTCATGCTTGTTTTTGCTCTTTTCGGTATGATTTTCACAAAAGACTCAATAAAATGGCCTTTAATTGCAATTGGTATACTCACACTGCTTTTAGCATCTAACAACCAAGGTGGAGTTAATGATTTCTTTATCAATAAATTTCCTTTTTATAACAAGTTTAGAGATTCGAAAATGATACTTGTGCTTTTGCAAGTAATCATACCTGCAATGGGAGCGCTATTTTTAAATAAACTGTTCTTTAATCGAGAAGAATTATACGGAAACAAAAAGACTTGGCTGATTAGTTCGGGTGCCGTTTTGCTTATTATTTTGTCACTTTATTCAGTTCCTTCTTTGTCGGGGTCATTTGTTACAGATGCTGAAGTTGAACAATTCTCAGCTGCTATAGAAGGTACAGATAATCCAGATCAAATAGCCTATATAGATGGATTAGAGAGAGAATTGAAAAGAGTAAGAGGGGGTATTTATCAAAGTGATTTTGGACGAGCCATAAAATTGGTGATTCTTGCTTTGGGAATAATCCTGCTTTCGTTATATACTAAAGTTTCTGCCATAATCTTGACGATTGCATCCTTCGTATTTGTATTAGGAGATAACATGTCTATTTCTAAGAGATACCTTGACAATGAAGACCTGGACACTGGCAATACCCATTGGGAGGATGTGTCTCGAAGTGCTACTCCGTATTTACCTTCTCCATCCGACATTAGTATCCTTGAATTTGAAAAGAAGTACATTCTTGGATTTGATACTAAAGCGAATCAACTTTTAGTAGCGTACAATGAATCCTCCTCTTTTGAGAATATGAAGTCAGCCACTAAAACAAGTATTGCCCAGTTTGGTGCTTTGAATTTAAATTCTCATTACAGGGTTTTTTCATTTTTGAACACTTTCAATGAAACCAATACAAGCTATTTCCACAAAAGCATAGGTGGTTATCACGGGGCTAAATTGAAACGTTACCAGGAAATGATTGATTTTCATATCAACAATGAACTGCAACTTGTAAATAAGAATATTGGTGCAGTAAAAAACATAAAACTTAGTCAGTATGCGGCTCAGTATTCAATTCCTCGAGAGCAATTACAAGGAGTTTATGACACAATACAGGTTTCAACCATTTCTTTGGATGAAAAAACACCTGTTTTGAACATGTTAAACACCAAACATTTTATAACTAATCGTGGTTTACCATCCATTGTAAACGATAACAGCAATGGTGCAGTATGGTTTGTTAACTCGATTAAAAAGGTGAAATCCGCAAATGAGGAAATGCTTCAAGTTGGAATGATTAACTCCAAACAAACGGCAGTTGTTCAAGAGAATTCTTTTTCTGTGAAAGGCACCTCGATTAAGACTGAATATGCAGCGGATAGTTCAGCTGTAATTACTCTTGAGAAATACGGACTCAATGAATTGAGGTACTCATCCAACTCAAAAACAGAGTCCCCTGCGATTTTCAGTGAAATATATTATCCTTTAGGTTGGAACTGCTACGTTGACAATGAATTAATACCAGATTTCAGAGCAAATTACATTCTACGTGGAGCAATAATTCCTGCTGGAAAACATACTATAGTTTGGAGGTTTGAACCAAAAACAGTTAAAACAGGAGGAAGCATTGCACTGATAGGTTCTATTTTGTTGATTTTAGGATTGTTATACATTCTTGGAAAAGAATTGAAATCAAATTCCACTAAACAAGAATCAGAGGCAACTAATTAATGAAATTAAACGTTACATTGCTATCACTTAACCATTCTATAAGTTATAAACTTAAGTGATTAAAACAGTTTTTTAAGACATATGATTAATAAAGAATATTGGAATAACTTTTACAAGTTAGACATAGTTCCAAGACACGAAAGTCCATTTGCAGATTATGTAATGGACTATATAATAAGTGAAAACCTTAAAGATAAAAAGTTGATTGATGTTGCTTGCGGAAACGGAAGAGACACCTTCTTTTTTAAAGACAAGGGAGTATCATCGACAGGTATTGATTTGTCGGTAAACCCTGATGCGGAAGACACTGAATTTATTCAAGGAAATATTCTTCAATTTGATTATTCTCCTTTTGAATTGATTTATTTAAGATTCATTGTTCATGCTCTTAAAGAAGTCGAGTTAGATTTATTGCTTAATCGTATCGCGGAAACAACAGGCGAGGCTACTCTATTTATCGAAACAAGGTCTTCTAAAGGAGTTACGGATGAGGATAAATCAGAAACTTTCTTCAAGTCGGGAATAGGGGAGGAACACTTTAGAATGTTGTACTCTGAAGCCTACTTGACGCAAAAAATGAATGAGAAATTCGAGGTTATAAAAGTTGAAGAAAATAATGGGTTTTCTGTGTTCAATGGAAACGATCCTGTCTGCATAAGATATATCCTTCGAAAGAAATTATAAGTATGCAAGAAGATTTATCTCATTACAATAGCGAAGGAACGGTCTTGAGAAAGGCTCAATTAAGGATGCTGGACATTCTTGTTGTAATGGATCAAATTTTAAAGAAACACGATATTCCTTACTGGTTGGATTATGGTACCTTATTGGGTGCTGTTCGTCATGGTGGTTTTATTCCTTGGGATGATGACTTAGATATATCAGTTCACAAAAAAGATTTTAAGAAAATTAGAGAAATATTCTCTAAAGAATTACCAAGTCAATTGACTTATCAAGATTGGAAAAACGAGCCAAAATTATCTTTAAAATGCGCGAAAATTCGTGATTTAAATAGCTATTTTGATGACGGAATGAAAAAAGGAGACATGAAACATCAAGGGATTTTTGTCGATGTTTTTCCAGTTGAAGATATAGTGAGTTTAGGGATTAAGAAAAAGATTGATGCGTTATATGGCCGATGTTTTAGGAGATTAAGGGGTATTCGTACTGGAAAGCTTGACTACGTCATGGCCTTGCTATTATGGCCTTTAGCGTTAACCTTAGAAGGCGTATCAAATTTCATATTAAACTTTAAAAAAGGTGGGTTAATTTCCAATGTATATGGTGGGTTAAATATTCCTGTTTTTCACCCTAAAAACAAGGTGTTTCCTCTTTCGAAAATTACATTTGAGGGGATTGAGTTTCCAGCTCCAAACGATTACGACGCTCACTTAACACATATTTACAAAAATTACATGACTATTCCCCCAGTTGAAAAAAGATTCATTCATGCGGGCTCTATAGAGTTTTTTGATTGACCATTTTAGTTAATCAATATCAAAAACCCTATTGCAATCATGACTAGGAAAATAATACATGTCATTGCTAAATATTATGGATAAAACAAAGAACCATATTCCATTAATTTCTGTAATACTCCCAGTTTATAATGCAGAAGAGTATCTAGTTGAAGCAATAGAAAGTGTGCTTAATCAGTCTTTTTCTGATTTTCTTTTGATTGTTATAAATGACGGTTCAACCGATGCGAGTAAAGAAATTATTCATTCTTTTTCAGACAAACGTATTGTTTACGTAGAAAATGAAATGAATTTAGGGTTAATCAAAACTTTGAATAAAGGACTTGATATCGCCGAAGGTAAATACATTGCTCGTATGGATGCTGACGACATTTGTTACTCTGATCGTTTCGAAAAACAATTTTCCTTTTTGGAATTAAATGAGAAGCACATTTTGTGCGGGGGTTGGGCAAAAAGAATCGATAGGTTAGGGAATATGCTTGGGGCTATTAAACGAATTGATTCCAATGATTTACTACATGCTAATTTACTTTTCACAAACCCATTTGTTCATCCTACAATCATGTTTAGAAAAGAGATGCTCAAGGGCTTATACTATAATGAAGAGGCAGTTTATTGCGAGGATTTAGAGTTTTGGATTAGGATTTCAATGGAAACTTCTTTTAAAATTGGAAACATTCCGGAGTACCTATTAAAATACCGTTGGCACGAATCAAATGTTTCTGTGCAAAACAAGAAGTCCCAATTAGAAACTCATAAAACAATTATTTCTGAGAAAGTTAATACACTTGTTTCTGAATTAAATCAATCAAATTCAGAGATACATTTTTTATTGTTTTCTCAATCTCCTAAAAGTATTTCGACCGACAAAATGTTGTCAATTAAAAAATGGATGAAAACCTTAATTGATTCAAATAAAAGTAAAAACATCGTCAATCATAATGCATTAGTCGCTTTGTTGTTAAGCCGTTGGGTTGTTTTGTGTTTAAAGCGTAAATCAATACTCTGTCTACTTAAAAGTGGTTTACCCGTTTTAAATGGAAAAATACTTTATTCTACTTTCCGACTTTTGAGATTCAAATAGATGTTTATTTTAAATCGTTATTAATGAAAAAGAGATTCTCACCTTTCATCTTGAACGAAAAATCATATTGACTGATCGCTTTAAAAAATGATTTGGAACATCCCATTTTCATTCGATCATGGAGTTCAATAATTAAACATTTTGTTTTCGGAAGCCACTCTTCATAATTGGATTCGAAAAGTTCTTTTTCGAATCCTTCAATATCAATTTTAACGATAGACAAAGTCTTAAAATTATGTTGAACCATGATTTCAGGAATCGTAATAGCTTCAATAATCTCTATTTCTGAATTGTTTTTGCCATCTTCAATTTTTTCGGTCATAAATCCCCAGTTTCCGTAACCATTGTTAATCATATTCAATGAATCTGATGTGTTAGATAGTGCTTTCTGCACAAGGTGTATATTTGGGTAGAGGGATGTGTTTTTAACCAATAGGTCAAAATTAGATTGTTCTGGTTCGATTGAAATAATTTTTGCACTCGGAAATTCATTCGCAAAAAAGACTCCTGCCAAACCAACATTCGCTCCGGCATCAATTATGCTAACTGCGTCCACTTCAAGATCAACATGATACTCCCTATGTATAAATATTTGACCAAAAGTGGGCACGTCTGTTGTTCCTTTTCTAAGCTGAACAGGATGTTTAACACCTGGTATACTTAACTTATTTACAAGATTAGCCTTTAATTTAATGAACATCCAAATTCCGGATATGCCAATGTTCTTAATTAGTAAATAAAATTCTTTCATAAAATTAGATTAATCTCTTTTTTGTGTAATTGTGAAAGTTTCATTATTATTTTGAAAAAAGGCCTTTCGTAACGTATTTGCGAAAAACTAACAACATTCTTGCTTTTTCAGGTTGGCCTTGAATAGTAAACTTAATACTTAATAGTAGACTAGCTATCCATTTTACCAACTCTGAAAGAAGCTGTTTCCAATAATTGATTTTTCCATTGGCTTTCGTCCTAAACATTTCACTTCTTCCTGTGTCGTATGCTTGTCTTATGATAAACTCTTTTGTCGTGCGTTCAACAGGTACTGAATGATAAACAATTAGTTCAGGAAAATAAATAACAGTATGCTTCTTTAAAGAAAAAATGCGTTGAAACATGTCTTTTTCCTCACCTCCAATTAAATTATTTCCTTGTCTACCAAGTTCCACATTAAAATTACCTATTTCGTCAAATATTCTTTTTCGAAAAGACATGTTTGATCCTCGAGGGTAATCTGTGTTTGAACTCAAATTTTTATAAACAAAAGAAATTTTGCTAGGACTGTAATACCCCAAAAGAGAATTCAAATATTTATTCTCCCATTTAGGTTTTATGGTTTCGTAATCCAATATTATTTTGCCACCTATTGCGGTAATT
>JBLIKY010000047.1:0-13293 GCA_047637535.1 Lentimonas sp. | reverse complement strand
CACCAGCAAAACGCTCAGCTTCCGTTTTAAGGCCTTTAACCACAGGCATAGCCATGAATTCTTCGGCGAATGTTGTGTAAACATTCAACATTTTCTCAGTTTCAACTATAGCCTCGTCTTTCGTTGCATGTGCCGTATGGCCCTCTTGCCATAAAAACTCAGTAGTTCGTAAAAACAAACGCGTACGCATTTCCCATCTCACGACATTGGCCCATTGATTAATCAATATTGGTAAGTCGCGGTAGGATTGAATCCAATTTTTATATGAATTCCATATTATGGTTTCAGAGGTCGGTCGTATTATTAATTCTTCTTCCAATTTAGCATCTGGATCAACAATCACCCCTGTACCGTCCTCATTATTCTTTAATCGATAGTGCGTTACAACTGCGCATTCTTTGGCGAAACCGTCTACATGCGAAGCCTCCTTGCTTAAATAGGACTTTGGAATCAGTAAAGGGAAGTAGGCATTGGAATGTCCAGTTTCTTTGAACATTTTATCTAAAGCCTCCTTCATTTTTTCCCAAATCGCAAATCCGTAGGGTTTAATCACCATACATCCTTTTACATCTGAGTGTTCTGCTAAATCTGCACGCGCAATTAGTTCATTGTACCATTTGGAATAATTATCTGCGCGTTTTGTGTATTGTTGAGCCATTATTTATGTTCTGTTTTTTTAACGAAAAAGGATTGTAAAAATAGAAAGAAAAGCTTACATTCGTTTGTCTATGGGCATATTTAATTATACGATGAAAAGTATTCTCAGTTTCTCCGTTTTTGTTCTTATCGTTTTGACTTTTCAAAGTTGCGGTTCTACTCAATACGCTGTGGAAGACGATCTTTATTCTATGAAGAGTTCTGACCTCCCCTTTGGTGAAAACCTTCTCGACGAAACTTCCTACGAAACCTTTAAATATAGAACTAAAAAAAACAATAAGTCAGATAAATATTACGCACCGGAAAATGGAGGAGTTTTGGATCGTTCCCCTCTGTTTCGTCCTAGAATGCAATTTGTAATGCATTATGGTAATTTCTCCCCATCGCCTTATTTTTACCCTAATTCGTATTACCATAATCCATATTCTTATTGGGGATATAACCCTTACAACAATCTCTTTTACTCCCCTTATTCTTTGACGTATTTCACAAACCCATATTACATGGGTGGTTATGGTTATAATGCAAGTGGCACCATTCAGTCCAGTCCAACTCATGTAGGACCCAGATTTGTTCACGATGGTATTTCTTCTCGCAAAAACTACGATTCTGGTTTCAAATTAAAAGCAAACGAAACGGGATACGAATCAGGCTTTACGAACCCTACGAATCGGGTGAATTACCAGGAAAAAAATTCGGTTACTAATTCAGAGTATCGCTCTAAGAGTGAACACAGCAATAATGGTAACCAAGTAAGAAGAAATTACAACCCTTCAATCAACCAGAATTCGTCTAGGCAGAATAGCACTATTAAAAGGGAGTCCGGAACTTCAGGCACAGGGACAAATTCACGTAATGCACCTGCAAATAACACAATAAGAAGTTCACCACCCCGAAACACTACCACCCCAAAACGTAGAACCGGAGGAGGATTGTAAGAATTATGAGACAAAAAATCATCCTTTTTTTTGGAGTTTTTATTGGATTTACGGCTTTCAGTCAAAATGACGGAGATTTGTTCCGCTATTCTAAAACAAGGCTTTATGGAGATGCTAGATTCAATGGAATGGGTGGTTCAATGGGGGCGCTAGGTGCCAATTTCGGAGCTTCTCAGACAAATCCTGGAGGGTTTGGGCGGTTTTCCAATGATCAGATTTCAGTTGGCTTTAATCAATCTAATTTGAGAAATCAAATGACATTTAACGGAATTGAAACCAACACAAATCGAGGTTTATTTAATCTAGACAACTTCGGCATTGTTTTCAATACAGATGAATCGACTACCAGTACAGGGTTTGTTTATTCTCAAATTGCACTTGGTTACAATCGCAGCAACAAATTCAATTCGACGTATCAATATGAAGGTCCAGAATTCAATTCACAATTGGATTATTTTGCTGGTATAGCAAGCGGTTTTTATCCAGATGAGTTGAATACCTTTTTTCCATTTACAACCAATCTAGCCTACAACAATAATAGCTTGGAATTTGACAGCTCGACACTAGAGTATTACCCCAAATTAACTCTCAATGACACCTTGTACCACAACCGAAGCATCACCAACAAAGGCGGAATGGGTGAATATTACGCTGCTTTGAGCGGCAATTACATGAACGTACTTTATATAGGTGGACTAATATCAATTAACTCGGTACGATACGAATCGGATTTGACCCATCAAGAAACCGTTATTAATCCAAGTGGCGGTACACAAATTGAAACCATTACTTACCGTAGCAAGCTATCAACTCGAGGAACAGGTACAAAAATTAAGATTGGTGCTATTTACACCCCTTTGCCCTTTTTGAGGTTTGGACTTGCCTTCCACTCCCCGACTTATTATGAACTAACAGACGAAAGCGAAGCGAGAATGAGTGCCATTGTAAATGGAGAATTCAAGGACACACCGGCAACTGATAAGCCGGAAGGTGAATACAAATATAGATTGCGAACACCGACTAAGTCCATTGGTTCGGTTGCCTTTGTCTACGGAAAGACACTAGCAATAAATCTCGACGTAGAGCATGTAAACTATAAGACCTCAAATTTCCGGACGACAACCGATCCGAGTTATCAACCTTACAATTTCATTGCAGAAAATGCAATTGCCAAAGAAGTATTTAAACGGGCAATAAACGCAAGAATTGGAGGAGAATACAACTTAAGTATTCCAGTTACACTGAGAGCAGGTTTGGGTTTTTCGGGAAGCGCCTACAAGCGAAAGTATGAGGTTGACCCTAAAATTGACAAATTTTTCACTTTGGGAATTGGTTACAAATATTCAGTTCACAGTTTTGATTTTTCTTTTCGTTATGACAACCAACAAAGAAACTACTATACCTTTCTGCCTCAAGCAATTTCCCTGACAGAAAAAATCTATAGCATTTTGTTTAGTTACCGAGTAGTAATTCAGTAGTGCCAATCATTTTTTTACCGCTTCCATAAAGCTGATGTTGTTGAGCTTCGAATCTACCCAAGCGAAAATATGGAAGTACTCTGTAACGACATTTTCGTTTTCGTCCAGTAAAAAAGATTCCATTTTCACTTTTAAATCTTCAAAAACAAGTCTCTTTTCATTGACACTATTCGATTTAGCTAACTTCCTTAAAGATTTGATAACTGTCAACTCAAGCTCCATGTCACGTTCTTGCTTACTGATATACCTACTTGCGGATTTTATTAAGTATTCCAAGAATTCATAATTTTCCATTTCGTAGTGCAAAATGAGATTAAACACTCTCGCGAAGCCATAAATATCTTGCCGCAACCTTTGTTCATTGTCATTTAGCACCAAATTCAAATGAGTCAATGCTTTTTTGTACTCACCAATTCCAAAACAAGAGTAGGCTTTGTTGTATTGAAATATTACTTCATTTTCTTTGTTGACTTTGTCTCCGAAACCTTCTTGTTTATTCTCTATTTCGTCAATTAAATTATAAGCAGATTCAAAATCACCTTTTTTATGAAATGTTCTAAGTTCTAAATTGTATGAATATGTAAATATTTTAACTTCAAGATCTAAGGAGTTAAACCCTTTTTCAGCGCTCAGCAATCTCATTTCCTTGATGATACTTTCAGCTTTGTCGTATTCCTTTTTCTCAAGATTACACCTGCCTAAATACGATAAAGTAACCAGGTATCGATGACCATTATCTTCCCTCAACTTTGGATAGTCATCGAGAATAGTTCGAGTTTTATTAAAGAACACCTGAGCATTTTCATAATCTCGGTTCGTCGCTGCACAAACACCTTTAATATAGTAGCAAATCACGGCAGCTCGTGTTGAAATAGCTGTTTTTTTACCTTTAATCAAATGGTAGTCCGCGATTTCATTTACCATGGCTCGCTCTTTCGCATTTCGAGCGAAACCACCACTTCTAAAAATAAAATTTATTTTGGAATAAATAATTTGATACTCAGCTAGGTTTCTCAACTTAGCGATTACCATAGATTCTTCCTTAATCAAAGCATTTAAATCAACATTAAAGTCTCCCGATTCATAGGCTTCTTCTAGTAGCTTTTTCTCCCACGAGAGCAGTTCAAACCAATAATAAAACCGTTCGTAATCTTGAGCTATTGCCTTTGCTCTGGCAACAAATTTTTCACATTCTTTAAAAAGTGCTTTGTTGTATAATATTTCGACGTTCTTTATTTCTTGCTTGAGCAAAGAGGAAACGGTTTGGTCTGAATAAAACGACCGTAAACTTTTTAAAATCAACTTATAAAGATGATTTTTCTCTGATGGCAGGTGCTTGATAAACCTTTCACCCTTGTATGCTTCCTTCAGCGCTTCTTCGTCGTAAATCCTTTGCTTTTCAATGAAATCAAAAATTTTCAAATAGTTTTTATCTCCAGACTGCAAGGATGAGGATAGTTTAAAGAACCTCTTTTCAGATTTGGATAAAGATTTTACTAACTTGAATAATTCACTCGATGGCTTCATATAATTAAGACAATAAGGTATGAATATAACAATATTAATATTGGATTCATAAACAAAGAAAAGTTGATTAATGTACCCTGGTTAAAGCCTGTAATACCTTTAACGTTATCTCAATTTAACCACTGTTCCCGTTGTCAAACTGTTTTCAATACTCAAGCTCGGATTACTCTTAACAAGCCTAGACATCTTCACTCCTTCTTGCTGAGAGATATTATACAAATCTTCATCTTCAGACTTTACAGTATAGTTCATTTTGTCCATTGATTTATGTGCCTTTGGCATAAGGTATACACGTTGTCCCGGTCTCAAAAACTCATCCGAAGGATCAAAGTCATTGTATTTTTGCAATTGCCACAACCCCATATCGTATTTCACAGCTAAACGGTAATAAGTGTCACCTTCTTGAGAAACAACAAATTGAGGTTTAATTATTTCATTTGATTCCTCTGTTAAAAAAGATTTCCAGTTTTTCAACTTCTTCTCTTCTCCTCTATTTCTCTTTGGTGTTGCCTCACCCTCTGTTTCGTTGGACTTTTCTTCGTTCTTTTTAATTTTCTTTTCCAACCTTCTATCCGCCATGGGATCTAATTTGTCATATTGGTTCAAATTATATTTCTCAATCAATTCGATTAACAAATCTGGATATTTTGGATTCGTGGCATATCCTTTTTTCTTCAACCCCTTTGCCCAGCCTTTGTAATCAGTGATTTGTAGCAAGAATAAATCAGCATATCTCTCTTTCTTCAAAAACAAGCTGTGGTCAATAAAGGACTCTTCCGCAGAAGAATAAACTCGAAAACATTCTCTTTTTTTGTCGTCATCGTGATACATTTTCTTACCCGACCAATCGTTACATTTGATTCCAAAATGGTTTTTTCCTTTTGTTGCAAGTTTAGACGTCCCTGCCCCGCTTTCTAGAATACCTTGAGCAATCGTTATACTTGCAGGAATGCCGTGTTCAAGCATTTGTATCACAGCAGTGCTCTTCCACACGTTGATGTATTCTTCGTTTTTAGAAATCGCTGATGCCGTCATTGTAGTGAACAGCATAATTCCAAATGTAAAAAAAGACGATTTATAGGACATAATTTCTAGTGTTTTAATCTTCTATACTTTACGGCAAATTCAACAATAGGTTACCTCATAAAGGGTTATTTCTTGTCAAAATGACACTTTACTCGTTTAATTTGTGACGAATTGTCCTAAAAACACACTTGGTTAGAAATTTGACACCTCTTAAACAAGAATAAAAAGGATATAAAATGATTCAGATTGAAAAGTTTACCCAAAAAGCACAAGAAACACTTGCGGAATCAAGTTCGATCGCTCAAGAAATGAAACATAGCGTGGTCGAACCTGGTCACCTACTATTGAGCCTTCTTTCTAACCAAAATGAAACGGGATGGACTCTTCTTCAAAAGCTCAATATTCAACCTGAGATCATAAAAGCAACAGTATTAAATACTGTAAAACGTTATCCTACTATCGAGGGAGGTCAACTGCAAATGTCGAATGACTTAAATCGTTGCTTGATCGATGCACAAAATCTTTCACAAGAAAACGGAGATAAGTTCGTCAGTAATGAGTTTTTACTTGTCGCTTTAACACAAACTAAAAACGAAATTCAGCGAATTCTTGTAGATCAAGGAATATCGAAAAATATATTATTAAAAATCATTATTGAAATGAGAAAAGGCGATAAAATAACAGCACAAGACCAAGACAATCAATACGATGCCTTAAACAGATACGCGAAAAATCTCAACGAATTGGCTGAGAAAGGAAAACTTGACCCAGTTATAGGCAGAGACGAAGAAATTCGTCGTGTTTTGCAGATACTATCAAGACGAATTAAGAATAACCCAATACTTGTAGGTGAACCAGGAGTAGGAAAAACGGCAATTGCCGAAGGGATCGCACATCGTATTATCCAAGGAGATATACCCGAAAACCTCAAAACAAAAGTAGTTTATTCTTTGGATATGGGGGCCCTGATCGCAGGAGCGAAATACAAAGGAGAATTTGAAGAAAGGCTTAAGGCAGTTGTCAAAGAAGTTATTGACTCTGCGGGAGAAATCATTTTATTCATCGACGAAATTCACACCTTAGTTGGTGCTGGAGGCGGTGATGGGGCTATGGATGCAGCCAACATCCTAAAACCCGCTTTGGCGCGAGGCGAATTGAGAGCTGTAGGCGCTACAACTTTGAGTGAATATCAAAAATATTTCGAAAAAGACAAGGCACTTGTAAGACGTTTTCAGACCGTAAAAGTTGACGAACCAAATTTTGAGGACGCAGTTTCTATTCTAAGAGGCATCAAAGAGAAGTATGAGAATCACCACAAGGTGAATATTACGGATTCTGCGGTTATTGCGGCAGTTGAACTTTCACAGCGATACATATCCGATCGTTTTCTTCCAGACAAGGCAATCGACCTAATTGATGAGGCCGCAGCAAGAATACAGATGGAAATCAATTCAAAGCCAGAAGAATTAGATGAATTGGAAAGAAAGATCATGCAGTTGCAAATCGAACGAGAAGCCATAAAACGTGAGAAAGACACCCATAAAATCAATAACCTAGAGCAAGACCTAGCAGATTTGATGGAGAAAAAAAATCAATTTGAAGCGATTTGGGATAGGGAAAGAAAAATTGTCCAAAACGTTCAAACAAGCAAAGAAAACATTGAAAAGATGAATTTTGAAGCCGAACAAGCTGAAAGAAATGGTGATTTTGGGTTGGTCGCGGAGTTACGATATGGGAAAATTAAAGAAGAAGAACAAAGACTCGATGGGCATAAAAACAAATTAGAGGAACTTGAAAAGAATGGCAAATTAATCAAGGAAGAAGTTGGAGTTGAAGAAATTGCAGAAATAGTTTCAAAATGGACTGGAATTCCTGTTAGCAAAATGATACAGAGTGAAATTGACAAACTTTTATCACTTGAATCTGAGTTAAGTAAACGAATCGTAGGTCAAGAAGAAGCAATTTCCGTTTTGTCGGATGCAGTCAGAAGATCAAGAGCCGGTTTGCAAGACGAGAAAAGGCCGATTGGTTCGTTCATATTCCTTGGAACCACGGGAGTTGGGAAAACCGAACTAGCAAAAGCACTAGCCGATTTCTTATTCAATGATGAAACGGCAATGACAAGAATTGACATGTCCGAATACCAAGAGAAACATTCTGTGAGTAGACTTATTGGTGCTCCTCCCGGATATGTTGGTTATGATGAAGGCGGACAATTAACTGAAGCAGTTAGAAGAAAGCCCTACTCCATCATTTTACTTGATGAAATTGAAAAGGCCCACCCTGATGTCTTCAATGTATTGCTCCAGGTTTTGGACGACGGTAGATTGACTGATAACAAAGGAAGGGTCGTTAATTTTAAGAACACCATAATCATCATGACATCAAATTTTGGGTCTGAAACCATTCATAGAAGCTTTGAGGGTCAAAAACCTGAAAACTACGCAGATATTTCAGAAAAGACTAAGGGGAAAATTGAATTAGAGTTGAGACAAGTAATCCGTCCAGAGTTTTTAAATCGCATAGATGAAATCGTATTGTTTTCTCCCTTGCATGTCAAACACATTGAAAAAATTGTTGAATTACAATTGAATATTTTGACAAAGAAATTAATAGAAAAAGAAATTTCTTTAATCATAAGCGATGAGGCAAAATCGTGGATAAACACAACTTCTTACGACCCATTTTTTGGAGCTCGACCTATAAAAAGATTTATTCAAAAAAACGTAATCAATGAATTGTCAAAAGCCCTTCTTTCTAAGAGCGTAGATTTTAATCAAAACTTAGTAATGGATGTTTTTAATGACAAAATCATCTTCCGAAAACCAATTAAAAAACAGGAAGAAATAACTCAATCATAATTGAAGCTATTCAAATAGGTCATTTAACAAATAAGCGGTAATTTTGCATAGAATTTAGAGCGCATGGAATTTACATTAAATACGATTGCTGAAGCAATTGAAGAAATCAAAAACGGCAAGATAATTATTGTAGTAGATGATGAAGACAGAGAAAACGAAGGTGACTTTTTAACAGCAGCTCGCAACGTAAACCCTGAAATCATCAACTTTATGGCAACCCACGGGCGCGGACTTATTTGCGCTCCACTAGTTGAGGATAGATGCGACGAACTCGGACTTGACTTAATGGTGAAAAGCAATTCTGCCGCTTACGAAACTCCATTTACGGTCTCTGTTGATTTAAACGGACACGGCTGCACCACTGGAATCAGCGCAAGCGATCGTTCTAAAACTGTACAAGCACTTATAGACCCAACAATAAAACCAGAGGAATTAGGGAAACCGGGGCACATTTTCCCGCTTAGAGCTAAAAAAGGAGGTGTTTTAAGAAGAGCTGGCCATACAGAGGCAGCAATTGATTTGTCTCGTTTAGCTGGATTCGAACCGGCAGGAGTTATTGTTGAGATACTAAACGAAGACGGTACAATGGCTCGTTTGCCACAACTGATGAAAATCGCTGAAAGATTTGATTTAAAGATTGTGTCGATTGAAGACTTGATTCAATATAGATTACAAAAAGAGTCACTTATTGAGAAGTTGGTTGAAGTTGAATTACCGACCGAACATGGCGATTTTAAAATGGTTGCTTTCAAAGAAATCAATTCCGAACAAGAGCACTTGGTCGTCTACAAAGGTGAATGGGAAAGCGACGAACCGGTAATGGTTAGGGTACACTCTTCTTGCATGACTGGTGATATTTTTGGTTCATGTCGTTGTGATTGCGGTCCACAGCTGCACAAAGCAATGGAAATGATAGAAACCGAAGGAAAGGGAGCTATTGTATATATGAATCAAGAAGGTCGAGGAATTGGACTTGTTAACAAGCTTAGAGCATATAAATTACAAGAAGAAGGACTTGATACCGTTGAAGCAAACATAAAACTTGGTTTTAAGGCTGACGGCAGAGATTACGGTATCGGCGCTCAAATCATTAGAGCCATGGGTATATCAAAAATGAGATTACTGTCCAATAACCCAAAGAAACGTACAGGATTGATGGGATACGGAATAGAAATAGTAGAAAACGTGCCTTTAGAAATCAAAAGCAATAAACACAACGACCTATATCTTAAGACGAAAAGAGATAAAATGGGTCATACTTTGAAATTCGGCAAATAATGCTTCAGGCAAACAACATCTTTAAGTCTTATGGTGATCTAAAAATCTTGAAAGGGGTTAGTTTGGACATTAAAGCTGGTGAAGTTGTCTCCATCGTTGGTTCATCCGGTGCTGGGAAAACTACTTTACTTCAAATCATTGGCACATTGGACTCTGCTGATCAGGGAGATGTAAGAATTAATGGGATTAATATATCTGAACTTTCAGAAAAGAAAAAAGCAAATTTTAGAAACATAAACATTGGCTATATATTCCAATTTCACCAATTGCTTCCTGAGTTTTCGGCAATAGAAAATATAATGTTACCCGCTTTAATCAAGGGAGATTCAACAAAATCAGCAAAGGAAAAGGCAAGAAAGTTTTTAAAAATTCTTGGTTTAGAAGAACGAGAAAATCATCAGCCAAGCGAACTTTCAGGAGGTGAGCAACAGCGAGTTGCAGTTGCGCGAGCTTTGATAAATGAACCAAAAATCATTTTCGCTGACGAACCATCTGGAAACCTTGATTCAACGAATTCAAAGCAGTTACATCAACTGTTTTTTGACCTCAGAGACCAATTCAATTTTACTTTTGTAATCGTTACCCACAACGAAGAATTAGCCAATATGGCTGACCGTAAACTCAAAATGTCTGATGGCCAATTCGTTTAATGGCTTGTCTTTTGAAGAATTAAAAAACTTTTTAGACGAGAAAGCACTCAGCTACAACAACCCCGATTTCATTACAGAAGACCCTATTGGCCTTGTCAGAAGGTTTGAAGACACCAAGGACAGGGAAATCATGGGTTTAATCACGGCGACAATAGCTTGGGGTAACCGAAAATCTATTTTAAAAAGTGGAGAGAAATTAATTCAACTATTTGGCTTCTCGCCTTATGAATTTGTTCAGAATTATTCGCCTAAACAAAGCAAAAATCTAAATTTTGTTCATCGAACCTTTCAATCTGAGGATTTGGATTATTTCATTCGAATTCTTCAAAAAGCGTATTCAGAATTCGACAGCATTTCGTCATTATTTAACGACAATACAGAAGTCCCGTCGGTAAAAAGCAGGATAATGAATTTCAGAAGCTACTGTATGCAAATAGAGCATCACCAGCGATCTGAAAAGCATATTTCGAACCCAGACAAAGGTTCTTCTTCAAAACGCTTAAACATGTTCTTACGCTGGATGGTTCGTCAGGATAACAACGGAGTTGACTTGGGTTTATGGAGCAATATATCCATGTCCGAACTCAACGTCCCATTAGACGTGCATACCGGCAATATTGCAAGAAAACTAGGCTTAATTACAAGAAACGCTAACGACTGGAAGGCCTTGGAAGAATTAATGGGCTTTTTAAGAAAAATGGACCCAAAGGACCCTTCAAAATATGACTTTGCACTGTTTGGATTGGGTGTGAACGAGGACTTTTAAACCGTTATTTTCACTCTTTAGTCTAAAAAAAAAGTATAACGGGACAAAAAATGTTCAGATTGGATTAATTTTACACATTATTTTTATAACACATATATAATGAGCGAAGCTTTAGGGAATCACATTTTGGTTGAGTTTATGAACTGCGACCCGTTAATTATGAACGACGTTGCAGGCATCGAAAGAGACATGGTAGCGGCAGCGCAAACTGCAGGTGCAACTGTAATCAATTCAACTTTTCACCACTTTTCACCTTATGGAGTTTCTGGAGTCGTTGTGATTCAAGAAAGTCACTTAGCCATACATACTTGGCCTGAATACGGTTATGCCGCTGTTGATTTATTCACTTGTGGAGAAATGGATGCATGGATTTCTTTTGATAAGCTAAAAGAATGCTTTAAAGCAAAAACATACTCTGCCCTTGAGATGAAAAGAGGATCAGTTAACCTTCTTACAAGAAACGATTTTGACATGACTACAATGCGTCAAAAGGCTCAAGAAGAAGGTAAAGCATGGAAAAACCCTGAGTTTTACACAAGAAATGTTTGGTTTACCGATAAAGATGACAACCAAGCACTTTCTTTACGATTTACAGGTGAAGTTTTTCACGATGTAAGATCTCCTTTTCAACGAGTAAGAATATTAGAGTCAATCAAATACGGGAAAATGCTTGCATTGGACGATATGGTTATGACCACGATTGATGATGAATTTCATTACCACGAGATGATCTCCCACCCTGCTCTATTTGCTCACGGAAACGCTAAAAATGTCCTTGTCATTGGTGGTGGAGATGGAGGTTCGGTTAGAGAAATCGTAAAACATTCTTCAATAGAAAAGGTAACCATGGTCGAAATCGATGGTGAAGTTATCGAGGCTTGTAAAAAACATTTACCTGAAATTGCGGCAGCTTTTGACAACCCTAAATTGGAATTGATTGTTGGTGACGGTATTGAGTTTATTAAGAACGCTAAAGAACAAGAATACGATATAATTATTGTTGATGGTTCAGACCCTGTCGGACCAGCAGAAGGTTTATTCTCAGTTGAATTCTACAAAAACTGTCACAAAGCACTAAAATCTGGAGGAATCATGTTGGCTCAGGGAGAATCTCCTAAGTTTAACGAGAAAGTTTTCGCAGAGCTTAATTTAACGCTGCAATCGATTTTTGGAAAAGAAAATGCGCCTATAAGTTTATTCTATGTACCCACCTACCCTACTGGGATGTGGAGTTTCCAATATGGAATCAAGGGAGGCCAAAAAATGAACGAATTAAAGAATAGAGATGAAGTTGAAAAATTCGTTACTGAAAACAATTTAAGATATTACAACGCTGACATTCACGTTGCCAGTTTTGCTACACCAAATTTCGTTAAGAATTTAATCAAATAATGAACTCAAAATTTGACCCAAATGATATCGCTATTTCTAATGGCAATATCTTCGGTTTTCCAGTAGAAGAAAGTGATGCGGATTTGGTGATAATTCCTGTGCCATGGGACGCTACAGCTTCTTATGGAAAAGGCGCTAGTGATGGACCTAAAGCCATACTCAACGCGTCATTACAACTTGATTTTTACCATCCAGAATTAGACAAGGCTTATGAAACTAAGGTTTTCATGAGTCCGATATCGGAAGAATGGAAAAAAATTAATGATAAATTATGCATTTCTAGCCTTGAGTACATTGACTTCTTAGAAAGTGGTGGCATTGTAAAAGAAAATAAATACTTCAATTCTATTTTGACCGAAATTAATTCGGCTCATGAGGCATTGAGAGACAATCTAAAACAAAAATCAACTGAACTTTTAAAAGAAGGAAAACTGGTTGCTGTTTTGGGTGGAGAGCACAGTACTCCTCTTGGGCTGATTCAAGCCTTAAACGAGGTGCATGATGACTTTGGAGTCCTTCAAATCGATGCCCACGCTGATTTGAGAACGGCATACGAAGGCTTCGAACAATCACATGCGAGCATTATGTATAATGTATTGCAAGATTGTAAAAACCTAAGTAAACTGGTTCAAGTTGGAATCAGAGACATTGCTCCAAGTGAGGTGGAAATGATAAAATCAAATCCGAAAATCTCAACCTTTTTTGATTGGGATTTGAAGA
>JBLIKY010000046.1:0-13322 GCA_047637535.1 Lentimonas sp. | reverse complement strand
GTTATTTCCATTTATTGTTTTGACTTAATTTAATATCGTTTTGTAAAGGTACAGAGGTTTAATGTGCTGTGCAAAATAAGGGAAAGAAGCTTTTCTAGTTATAGAATCAATTAACATTTATTCTATACTAGTTCGAGCGTCCTTCTCCTGTCAGTAAAAGTTATGAAAGCAAATAATCGGGACTCATCTGGACATACAAAAACAAAACCCCTGTAAAAACAGGGGTTTTGTGAGCGTTTTGTGACCCCGACAGGATTCAAACCTGTAACCCTCAGAGCCGAAATCTGATGCGCTATTCAATTGCGCCACGGGGCCGATCGATGGGGACAAAAATAGTCCAATTAAGGAGAAAAGATATTCTGTGCTCAAAAAAAATATAATTCAAAAGAATCCGTTTACTTTGTAGTCACCATGAACATTGATACTGTGAACGATACATTTTACCATAAAACAAGAAGATTCTTCTCGTTAACTTTACTGTGCCTTATAACTCAAAACAGTTTTTCGCAAAGTGCTATGGGAGGATGGACGCTACATGTTCCTTCTCGAAAAGCCATAGGAGTAGCCGCATCAGGTAACGTAGTTTATACCGCATACACAAATGGGATACTTGAATACGATCTTGACTTCAACGAAAAAAGTCTACTCACTGCTGTAAATGGTTTGTCTGATATACAAATCTCAGCGATAGAATACGATAGTAAGTCCAACTCAATTTTTGTCGGTTATGAAAACGGAAACATTGATAAAATACAAGGCAACAGTATCACAAACATACCAGCAATTAAATTAGCTGAAATACAAGGTGTTAAGAAAATCAATCGCTTTCTTTGCCAAAATGGATTTGTTTACGCCTCGACAGGCTTTGGAATTGTGAAAATTGACCCGGTCAAAAATGAGATTCGCGAAACCTATTTTCCTACAGTAAACAACTCCCCAATTAAGGATTTGGTGATCCAAAATGACACGATTTTTGCTCTAATTGAAGGGAATTTACTCAAAGCAAAATTGTCGAATCCTGCTTTAGCGGACCCTAATCAATGGTCAATTGATTCTAGGGTAAGTTTTGATGATCTGGGCAGATATGCTGATATCGAAGTTATACAAAACGAGATCATCCTAAGCAAAGTTGATCCTGCCTTCGGAAAAGACAGCGTCTTCTTACTCGATTATTCAGGAAATCAAGTGCTGTCAATCGAGGCCTTTGAGTTCGAAGTTAGATCACTATCAAACACAAATGGCAAATTATGTGTCAATCTAAACGGGGGTGTTTTTGTATACAACACCGATTTTAGTAAGTACTTTTTTACCTTTAACAAATACCCTGCAGGCTTGTTCAGTGATGCCAACGATTGCATTTTTCACAAAGACAAATACTATATCGCGGACAATCAAAGTGGATTAGCAGAGGTTTCACCAAACGGTGATTCCAGAGTTATAAGCATTGATGGCCCCCCTAAACCTGACACTTATAACCTAGATTGGGAACGAGGGGTACTAGGAGTTGCTGGTGGAGGATTGAGTGATAAATTTTTTACTTATAATATTTCAGGTGTCTACCGTCTGGAGGACAATGAGTGGACCATTGCGGAACACGCAACAATTCCAGCATGGGATACAATAAACATATATGACTTCATAGCCGTTGCAATAAACCCAAATGACAACAAAAAATCAGCAGTATCCTCTTATACTAGATATCCCTTGACGATATTCAGCGATGTCAACGAGGTAGAAAAAATTTACACTCCCGAAAACTCGGCACTAGCCTATACCAGCTTAAATAACTCAGCTTGTTTGATTAGTGATTTGCAGTATGATTCGAGAGGTAATCTTTGGCTTTTAAATGGTTTTACTCAAGACGTCCTTAAAGTACTTACACCCCAAGATACTTGGTTAACTTTTGACCTTGGACCCGGCTCGAGAAACAACTTCACACGAGAAATGTTGATTGACAACAACGATAACATTTGGATTACATCTAATGGTCAAGGTTTATTCGTTTTAGACTATAACGAGACACTGGACGACCCCACGGACGACAGAGTCCAACATTTAACGACAGGCGAATTATCCGGAAACTTACCCGCAAATGATGTTAGTGCTTTAGCCGCAGATTTTGATGATGAAATTTGGATAGGTACAGAAGACGGATTTGCTATTTTATACAATTCAGATTTCATTTTTGACGCCGCACCAGGTGATTTTAACGTACAAAGAACTAAGATTGAATTTGAGGGAAATGTAGAGTTTTTACTAGGCAACACGAATATAACAGACATTGAAATTGATGGTGGAAATCGAAAATGGATTGGAACTTTCGGAGCAGGAATTTTCATGTTGTCTTCGGATGGTTTAAGTATAGAAACCAATTTTACTGCAGAGAATAGCCCGCTCATTTCCAACAATATAAATGACATGGAAATTGACCACAACACAGGTGAAATGTATATCATTACTGACCAAGGTATGGTATCGTATCGGATTGATGCTAGCTATGAAGATCCTAATTATGAGTCGGTTGTTGTGTTTCCAAATCCAGTGAGACCTGAATTTACAGGGGTTATTACGATACAGGGTATTCGATACGATTCAGACATTACGATTACTGATATGGGTGGGAATAGCGTCTACAAAACAACTTCAAATGGTGGCACTGCAACTTGGGACGGCTATCAGCTGAACGGTGAAAAAGCAAGTTCTGGTGTCTACCTCATCTGGACCGCTCCTAGCGAAGGCAAGGGCAGAAAAGTAGGCAAATTTGTTTTGATTAGTTCCAATTAGATGAAAGAACACGATTTAGGTATTTTCATCCACCGCATCCCCTTTTCGGAATCAAGCGCTGTCGTTAGTTATTATACGGCAAGACATGGGTTTCAGAAATATCTTTTCTTAGGCGCAAAAAAGAAGAACAATCAATTGTTTCCGTTGAACATTCAAGAACTGGATTTTTACAAAAGAAACGATTCTGAATTGGGCAAGCTTACTCAAGCTATTTCCACAATGGACGTGACGGAGATTCCTTTTGATCCAGTCAAATCTAGCTTGGCTTATTTCATTGCAGAAATTCTTCAAAAGTGCCTATCACAAAGTGAAAAAGACCCGCATTTATTCCAGTTTTTACATACCACCATTACAGAATTGGACTCAGGGAAGAATCTATCGAACATTGCTTTGCATTTCTTAATGGATTTAACTGAATACCTTGGTATTCAACCTCAAATCACCAGTGATAAACCGATAAGTTTTCATCTTGTGGATGGTGATTTTTCAGCCGTTTATACCAACGAACCGAATGCAGAAGGAAAGTTAATGACCCAGCTATTGAGCTTATTAAAAAAGGAAGAAATTAAACCAACGAAGGAAGAAAGAAAATTGATTTTGGACACCTTGTTGATTTATTACACATTACACATTGACAATTTTGGGAAATTAACGACTAGAGAAATCTTGTCGAGTATTTTTCAATGAGTTTTATTACCTGCGAGACGACTTAATAAATAGCGTTGAAAAATCCAATATCTCCATTGAATTTGGCTGGAAATTTTTGATTTTACTGTTAACCAAAACGATAAAATCTTCTGTGAGAATTGGCATAACAACGGCCTGATCTACGACTTTCTGGTCGCACAAAACAAACAATTGATTTCTAACCGTTTCGTCCTGTTCAACCATGGCTTGACTAAAAATATCGTCAAACTCTGCATTGTTAAACTTAAAAGAATTAATGGTGTTGTTGTTTCTATTGATGTTGCGGCTATAAAACAGACTTAAAAAATTCTCTGGATGCGCATAGTCAGCTATCCAACCTGCACGCCACATTTTTGCTTCCCCGGTTGCGATGGCAATATCTCTTTCTTTCAAAGTACATTGTTTTATTCGCAAACAAACCCCTAAGTTTTTTTCAATTTGATCGATCACCCCTTCTACCATTTTAAAGTTCGGAGAGTTTACTTGGGCATTTACATACACCTCAATATCTGGAAAACCCTTACCGTCTGGAAATCCAGCATCCGCCAAAAGTTCTTTCGCTTTTTCGACGTTATAACACATGGGTATTACATCGTCATTTGGATAAAAATCCAAAGGTGGAATAAACCCATTCGCTGCCGGCCAACCTTCACCACCCAAGTGCGAATTGATGAGTTCGTTACGATCAACGGCAATGTTAAACGCTTGCCTTACCCTAACATCTTTAAATTCCTTGCTTTCACACGCAAAACCGATGTACATCATACTCATACTTGGTTCGGACTTCACCTTATGAATAATATTCTCCCCTTTTTGAGCCGCTTGTAAGGTGCCTAGGATATCATTAATCTGGTCTATGGGAATATCCATCATGATGTCGCTTTTCTCCGTTCTAAACGCTTCCAATTCTTGAGCTTTGGAGGTAGAATAAGTAAGTTCAACCCAATCAATATATGGCAAACGATTTCCCAATTTATCAAACCTCCAGTAAGAAGGATTTTTCTCGAGTAATATCCTTTCATATGACATTTCTGCCAAGACAAATGGACCTGTTCCAACGGGATGCTTGTCTATATCCTTTCCATAATACGCAACCGCTTCCTTTGCCATTATACAAAGATTGGGATGAGCTAGAATTTGTTCAAAACCAGCAAAAGGCTTTGTTAGTTCAATAGTAATCGTGGTATCGCTAATTATTTTAATTCCTGATACTGAGTTTTTTCCAATGGTTTTTCTTGTTCTTCTATTAAAACTTTGGGCTCCTTTGATTCTCGATTGAAAAAGGTAGGCCATTTTGTTGATGCTTAAACCCGAACAAGCTAATTCCAAAGAATATTTAAAATCTTCTATGGTTACATCTCTAGTTTCGTCAGGAAAACAAGGGTCGCTATGAAATTTGATATTCTTTCTCAGTTCAAGGGTGTAGATTGTACATTCCTCATTCACAGAATAGCTTTTTGCTACATTTGGAATTGTACGCATCGAACTTAAATCCGTTTTAAGTAAAGGTTCAAAAATTTGAAAAGAAATATTTCGCGTATAAGCGTCAATACTCGACAGGGGAAAAAGGCTTGTTATTCTTTCATGAGATTGAAACTTGAAGGTCCCTCCCATCCAAATATCACCAACTACCTTTTGATTCTCTTCTTCATTGTTCTTTTGATTCTTGCAAGATATAACTCCCAATAGTGATGTCGTTATCAGAAGAAAAAACAGGATTTTTATCATGGTGAAGTTTGAAAGCTAGCCTAAAATACAAAAAAAACGATTAAACTTAATACCCCAATATTTTGCGGGTACGATTGAGGACTTCTCTTCCCTTATTATACGCCTTTTCGGCTCCAATTTGTAAGGCCTCATCTATTTTTGATTTGTCGTTCATTAATTCTTGATATTTCGCTCTTTCTTCAGAAAAATGAACTAGAATCAAGTCAAACAAAGCTTGTTTTGCATGACCATAACCATAACCTCCTGCGAGATAATTGTTTTTCATTTCGGTTTGTTGGTCCTCATTCGCAAGCAGTTTGTACAAGGCATAAACATTGCAGGTCTCAGGGTTTTTAACATCCTCTAAGCTTAGGCTATCTGTTTCAATGCTCATGATTTGTTTTCTCAAGGCCTTATCGGTCAAGAAAATATTAATTGTATTGTTTCGAGACTTGCTCATTTTTTCGCCGTCGGTTCCTGGGATAATTTGCGTGTTTTTGTCCACTTTAGCATACGGCAAAACAAAGGTCTCTCCCATTTTTTGATTAAATCTTGAAGCAACGTCTCGGGCGATCTCAATATGTTGAAGTTGGTCTTTTCCTACGGGAACAATTTCAGCGTCGTATAATAAAATATCGGCTGCCATAAGCATTGGGTAGGTGAAGAGTCCGCCATTGACATCCGAAAGTCTATCTGCTTTGTCCTTAAAACTATGGGCAAGCGTCAATCTTTGAAACGGGAAAAAAGTTAAGAGATACCACGTCAATTCAGTAACGATTGGCACATCGCTTTGCTTGTAAAAAACAGTTCTTTCTGGGTCTAAACCACAAGCCAACCAAACAGCCGCCGTAGAATAGGTGTTTTCTTTCATCTCTTTCCCATTTTTTATTTGGGTCAAAGAATGCAAATCAGCGATAAACAAATACGAATCATTTTCAGGTTCTTTTGCCATATTAATCGCAGGAAGTATAGCCCCCATTAAATTCCCTAAATGTGGTGTTCCCGTACTTTGAATCCCTGTTAAAATGCGTGGCATATCGTTTTTTGAGGTAAAATTAACCAAAAACTGTCAATTTAACGCGCATCGATGTTAGATGAACTTCTTGTTTGACTATTTTTAAAGAATGAAATGGATCAAAGCTTTATTCACCAACTTATGGAAGCTTTACGTTGGTGCCATCTTTTGCGCAACAGCCATCTTGTTGTACCCTGTTTTTCTAATTATATTAGCGTTGCCTACTGGCAAGCGAACGAGCTTTGGATTGTTTGTTTTTTGGAGTCGTATATTTCAAATATTGTGTTTGTACCCAATCAGAAACAACCTTAAAATAAAAGCGAGCAAAACCCCTAAGATTTACGTTGCGAACCACACTTCTTACATTGACATCTTTTTAATGTTTTGTCATCTGCCCAAAAACCCGTTTTTTTTCATGGGAAAAGGAGAGATCTTGAAGTACCCGATTATTGGCACTTATTTTAAAAATTTAAATGTTCCGGTACACAGAGGAAGCATAATTAAATCAGCGATGGCTTATCGGCAGGCTAAATCGCTTATAGAAGAAGGATATTCATTGGTCATTTTTCCAGAAGGTGGTATACCAGACCATAACCCCTCGAAGGTAGGTAATTTTAAAAATGGTGCTTTTAGATTAGCCGCTGACACGGGAGTGAAAATTCAACCAATAAGTATAATAAACCATTACAAATTGTTTTCAGATCTTTCTGATTTTTTCGGAAAGGCGCGACCTGGGATTTCGAGTTTCTATTTTCATCCTGAAATGAGTGTTTTGCGCGATGAAATTTACAATCAAAAAGAAACGTGTCGAGAAATAATTCAAAAAGGCTTAAACAACCATCATTGATTCTTTCTTTTATCTTTGCAACTCATAAAACATCAAGATGAAAATTACAGACGAAGTTGTTGATCATATTGCGCATTTGGCGAGGTTAGAATATAAAGGTTCTCAAAAAGAAACCATTAAAGAAGACCTGAACAAAATCATCAGTTTTATGGAGGTGCTTCAAGAGGTGGATACCACTGGGGTCGAACCTTTGATTTTCATGTCAGAGGAAGTAAACGTTCTTCGAGAAGACACTCCAGCAGACACCCTGACTCAACAACAAGCCTTAAGCAATGCCCCGAAAAAGGATTCGGATTACTTCAGAATTCCGAAAGTATTGGGAGCGAAAGGCTAATTTTCAGATTTTAAACTCGGGACTTTGCTCTCTCGTAATTCGGTATAAACTTTTCACTGTCTAACTTTGGAAATTGAGGATTCATTTTCTTCAATTCATTCAAAATTACCGATGCCGTTGCGTATACTTTAGTCCAATTTTTATTACAAGGAATGTAATTCCAAGGCACGGCATTGCATTTGGTAAAAATCGTGTCATAAACATTCATAAACTTGCTCCAATGAGCTCTAGTTTCCCAGTCTCCGTCTGAATGCTTCCAATGCTTTTCTGGATTGTTGATTCTTTCTAAGAGTTTTCCTTCTTGTAATTTTTCATCAATGTGTAAGAAACACTTTATGATTTTGGTGCCGTTTTCTTCCAACATTCTCTCAAAATCATTGATTTGAGCATATCTTTTTTCAATTGTCGGTTTGTCGATGTAACCGTATACCGAAGGCACCAAGATATCTTCGTAATACGAACGATTAAATACGGTTGTCATTCCCTTGGCTGGAGTTTTTGAATGCAGTCGCCATAAAAAGTCATGGGCCAGCTCATCGTCCGTGGGTTTTTTAAACGAGTACACTTGCACCCACCCCGGACTAACGCTCTTAAACAACTCTCTAGTCAAACCATCCTTTCCAGATGCATCCATACCCTGAAAAATCAGCAATATGCTTTGTTTAGATTCTGCCTGCATTAGTTTTAAATAATGGGCAATTTCGCTCAAGATTAACTCGGTTTCTTTCTTTATTTTATGCTTTTCCCAGGCACTCGGTCCACTTGGATTTAATGTCTTTATAATACTCATTCTTTTAAACTTAAATATATAGGTAAGTGATCTGAATAGCCGCCAAAATACTTTGGTCCGCCGTAAGTTGAATTTGGTTTTTGTCCGCCATCTTTATAGGTATACAATATCGAATTATCTCTGTAAATATTTACAGATTTTTCGTCAATCTTCAAACCTTCTGATTCCAGAAGGTTACGAGAAACAACAAAATGGTCAAACAAATACCAATTTCTTTGGTAAACGATGGTTCCTTTCTCCTCAAATTTTGAATCATTCATCAAATTAACCAAGTCAGAATTGGACGACTTTTCATTTGCTTGTAAAGCTTCAATCATACTTTTATCTTCTGGCTGGTCATTGAAGTCTCCCATGATTAATATTTTTACCGCTGGGTTTTTTTCTATTTGCTGCTCCACAGCTTCTCTTAGTCTTTCAGCGGCGAGTAGTCGTTTTGGTTCTGTCTCTTTAACTCCTTCTCTGCGCGAACTCCAATGATTAACAAAAACAGTAAGCTTTTCATTGTTTAAAGTCGAAAATTCTACCTGCAGAATGTCTCTAGTAACATAACCACCAGAGTTAGTTTTAACTGGAACTTCCTTCTGACTAATAAGGTTTAATTTTTCAGAATCGTAAAGCAAACCACAATCAATACCTCGACGATCATCCGAGTCAAAATGAGCTATTTTGTAGGCTGATTTTTTCAACATCCCTGCTTTGCTTAAATCTTCTAATACTCGATAATTCTCAACTTCAACTGCACCGATAATGCTCGGGTTTTGATTGTTTGCATTGTGAATAACAAGGGCTAATTGTTCTAATTTATGTTCGTACCTCTCATCATCCCAAGCCTGTCTTCCAAATGGTGTAAAATCGTCATCCAGAGTTGTGGGGTCATCAAAAGTATCAAACAAGTTTTCCATGTTATAAAACAGGACAGTGCTATTGTTTAAGTTATTTACTGCATCCATGGATGTTTCTTCGTTTAGAGTTTGATTCATTTCACCACATCCGCAGAACAAAAGGGCGAGACCAAAAAAATGTACTTTCTTCATATTATTTGACGCCTAATACTCCTAAAATCCCTCGTGCCAAGGTTCCAAACAAACTAGTGTCTCTTGTTTTTCGAGTTGCCGCTCTAGAAATATCCTTCCAGAATTTTTCCTGATTTTTCTCTTTCTCCCTCTCCGTTTTGATTTGTTCCCGCTTAAGGCGAGCTAATTCTTTTTCTTTCGCGGCAAGTCTTTTGTCCTCCGCTTTTTTGAGTTCGGCTATTTCTTTGTCTATCGTTTCGTGTTTCTTTTCTTGTTCCTCGGCATTAGCTGCTTTTTCAATCTTCTTATTAAGAATTTCATAAGCGCTTTCTCTATCTATTTCTTCACCGTATTTTCTAACTAAATCAGAATTATCGACAAGGTTTTTAACTTCTGATTTCTCAAGAATACCCATCCTGGTTAATGGTGCACGGCAAATTGTTACGGCTAATGGTGTCGGTATACCTTTTTCATTTAAAGCCGTAACCAAGGCTTCACCAATTCCCAATTTGGTAATGATTTCATCCGTTTTATAAAACTCAGTAATTGGATAATTCTCAGATGCTTTTCGAATCGCTTTTCTGTCTTTTTCAGTAAATGCCCGAAGCGCATGTTGAACTTTTAATCCCAATTGAGAAAGAATCGCCTCAGGCACATCGTCTGGGTTTTGCGTGCAGAAATAAATCCCGACCCCTTTTGAACGAATCAACTTAATAATTACCTCCAATTGGTCCATCAAAGCATCGGAAGCTTCTTCAAAAACTAAATGGGCTTCGTCTATGAAAATACAGAGCTTTGGTTCATCACTATCACCTTGCTCGGGAAACGTATTGTATATCTCAGCCATCAAACTCAACATAAAAGTTGAGAACAATTTTGGCTTGCCCTGAATGTCCATTAAACGGATAATAGAAATAACTCCATTTCCATTTGCATCCTTTCTCAATAAGTCGTTTGGATCAAACGATTTCTCCCCAAAAAACTTCTCGGCTCCTTGCTGCTCCAACTCAATCACCTTACGCATGATTGTATTGACTGAGGTGGAGGACATTCCTCCGTATTCTTTTTCTATTTCTTCCTTGCCCTCATTCGCTAAATATTGCAAAGTCTTTCTTAAATCTTTTAAATCGATTAAGGGAAGCTTCCTTTTATCACAAAACATGAAGACCATGGAGATAATCGAACTCTGAGTATCATTTAACCCCAAAATCTTCGATAGCAAAACAGGGCCAAATTCCGTCACAGTTGCTTTCAGTTTCACCCCATCCCCTTCTGTTAAGGTCATTAATTCTACAGGCATCGGTTTTGGTTCGTAAGGCAATTCAATCGCAGCATGTCTCTTGGCTATAAAGTCGTTTCTTACTCCTGGTGCAGCTAATCCTGATAAATCACCTTTAATATCCATCAACAAAGACGGTATACCCTTTTCGGATAACTGTTCGGCAAACACTTGCAAAGTCTTGGTTTTTCCTGTACCCGTTGCGCCGGCAATTAATCCGTGTCTGTTTAATGTTTTTAGGGGCACTTTCACATGTAGACCTGGCACACCAACTCCATCGAGCATGGCTCCACCAATAGTAATACTGTCTTTTTTGAAGGTATAACCTTTGGTTAGTTCTTCTTTAAAGGCATTCAATTTACTCATAAATCAATCTTAAATTTCTTACAATAACGATTGGCTATTGTTGCTGTTTCATTACTTAAGTACTTGGCTAGGCGCTTAAGACCTTCGTCTAAAAATACTTTTTTTAATGATCACAATGAATTTACACAAGGTTATTCACTTTAACAAGATATCCAACGTTCTTGCGCTTAATTGGCATTAAAAATCCTTATTTTTGCGGTCAAATTCTTTTAAAACATGTTCAGAACAAACACTTGTGGCGAATTGCGCACTTCAGACATCGACAAAACAGTTACTTTATCCGGTTGGGTTCAAAAGTCACGCGACCTTGGAGGAATGACTTTTGTTGACTTGCGCGATAGATACGGAGTCACTCAACTTGCATTTAACATGGAAGATGAAGCAGAGTTATGTTCGCAAGCCAGAAAACTAGGTCGAGAATTTGTAATTCAAGCGACTGGAAAGGTGATTGAAAGAACAAGCAAGAACAAGAAAATGCCAACAGGTGAAATCGAAATTTTGGTCGAAAAACTAACGATTTTGAATGGAGCAAAAACTCCCCCTTTCACGATAGAAGATGATACCGACGGTGGTGAAGAAATTAGAGCTCAATACCGTTACCTCGATTTAAGAAGAAAGCCGGTTCAAAACAAATTAATGCTTCGTAACCAAGTTGCTTTGCAGACAAGAGTTTTCTTAGACTCTCAAGGTTTCTGGGATGTCGAAACTCCTTATTTAATCAAATCTACACCAGAAGGCGCAAGAGATTTTGTGGTCCCTAGTAGAATGAACGAAGGGCAATTTTACGCATTGCCACAATCACCACAGACGTTTAAACAATTGTTGATGGTGTCTGGTTTTGACCGTTATTATCAGATTGTAAAATGCTTTAGAGATGAAGATTTAAGAGCGGATAGACAACCTGAGTTTACGCAAATTGACTGCGAAATGGCATTTGTTGAACAAGAAGACGTTCTTCAAACTTTTGAAGGTTTAATCAAACACTTGTTTAAGACGGTAAGAAATTATGAATTCGAAGGCGATTTCCCAAGAATGGCTTATGCTGAAGCGATGGAAAGATACGGTTCGGACAAGCCGGACATTCGTTTCGGAATGGAATTCGTCGATTTGACAAAAGAATCTCAAAACAATGGTTTCGTGGTTTTTGATTCAAGTGAGGCGGTACTTGCTATCAACGCCGAACAATGTGCCGCATACACTCGCAAACAATTAGATGCCCTAATAGACTGGGTCAAAAGACCTCAAATTGGAGCCAAAGGGATGATCTACGTTAAATACAACGAAGACGGAACTTTCAAATCTTCAGTTGATAAATTCTACTCGCAAGAGGACCTAAAAGTTTGGGCGGATAAGACAAACGCTAAGCCCGGCGATTTGATCTTGTTGTTAAGCGGTAATCTTGACAAAACAAGAAAACAACTTAATGAATTGAGATTGCATTTAGGTAGCGAACTCGGACTACGCAACCCTAATGTATTTAAACCATTATGGGTTTATGATTTCCCATTGTTAGAATGGGACGAAGAAAGCAATCGCTACCACGCTATGCACCACCCTTTTACCTCTCCAAAACCAGAGGATATGGCGATGATTGATACAGACCCTGGAAAAGTGAGAGCTAATGCTTACGATTTAGCCATGAACGGTGTCGAACTAGGAGGTGGATCAATACGGATCCACGACAGAGCTTTGCAATCAAGAATGTTTGATTTATTAGGATTCACCAAAGAAGAAGCACAAGCCCAGTTTGGATTCTTAATGAACGCTTTTGAATATGGCGCTCCACCACACGGAGGATTGGCATTCGGACTTGACAGATTGGTCGCAACGATGGGTGGTTCAGAATCAATTAGAGATTACATCGCCTTCCCTAAAAACAATAGTGGAAGAGACGTTATGATTGATGCTCCTTCTCCCTTAGATGCAGGTCAGTTAAAAGAATTAGGCATTTCTTTGGCTTAAAAGTCAAATAAAACGCTACGGTTTTCTAGATCGGGTGGTTGGTTATTTTTGTTGTAAATTGGTGACTCTTTAACTAATCATCACGCTATGAAACTCGGGTTTGCCTTAATATTATTTAGTCTCTTTTCCCTTTCTTCTTGTTCAAACCTTGAGGATGTGAAAGAAACATCTATTGAAGAAACTATTCTCAATGCAGCCCTAATTAAGCATGGTTCAGACAAGATTCTAGATCGAATCATTTCTTTTACTTTTCGAGAAAAACGGTACTCTTTCATGAAGAATGAGAAGGGTTTTTCTTATGCTAGAAAATTCACCGATTCTTCAAGAATCATCATTGATAAATTCACCAATAAAGGAACCACACGAACAGTTAATGACTCACTAATCGACTTAGACGAGAAGAAAACAAACGGGATTTCAAACTCTCTTAATTCAGTCATGTATTTCACTTTTCTCCCTTATTTCTTACAAGACAAAGCCGTTAAAATGGAATTTGTAGCCAAAAACACAATAAAAGGCAAGGAATACGATCAAATCA
>JBLIKY010000045.1:0-13708 GCA_047637535.1 Lentimonas sp. | reverse complement strand
GCAAAACTTCATAAATTAACAAATTACAAACCGAGTACTAAGTTGTACGACGGACTAAAGTCGATATACGAATCGCAGTATAAAAACAAATAAGAAAATTACAAGATATGAGCAGAGACACAGCTATTTTTGACTTAATTGAAGAAGAGAAAAAAAGACAAATAAACGGAATCGAGTTAATCGCTTCTGAGAATTTTGTTAGCGATCAAGTAATGGAAGCACTTGGTTCGGTTTTGACCAATAAATACGCCGAGGGCCTACCAGGAAAGAGATATTACGGAGGTTGTGAGGTTGTTGACAAAGTCGAACAACTAGCCATAGACCGACTCTGTGAATTGTTTGGTGCCACTTGGGCCAATGTGCAACCCCATTCAGGAGCTCAAGCAAATGCAGCTGTATTTTTAGCTTGTTTAAATCCAGGAGATAAGATATTGGGATTTGATTTGTCTCACGGAGGGCATTTGACACATGGTTCGCCCGTTAACTTTTCAGGAAAATTATACGAACCACATTTTTACGGAGTAAGCAAAGAAACAGGTCAAATTGATTACGACCATTTGGAGGCTCAAGCAAGAGCGGTTAAACCGAAACTAATTGTTTGTGGAGCATCTGCTTACAGTCGCGATTGGGATTACGAAAGAATTAGAAAAGTGGCTGACGAAGTTGGAGCCTTGATTATGGCTGATATTTCGCACCCAGCAGGTTTAATTGCAGCAGGATTGTTAAAAGATCCTATGGATCACTGTCATATCATTACATCGACTACTCATAAAACATTAAGAGGTCCAAGAGGTGGAATCATCATGATGCGTAATAATATCGAAAACCCTTACGGTTTGAGATGGAAAAATGGCAATTTGAAATCTATGGGAGCCTTATTGGACGCAGCCGTTTTTCCTGGGACTCAAGGTGGACCATTGGAACATTGCATTGGTGCTAAAGCTATAGCATTTGGAGAAGCTCTTACTGATGGTTACAAGACATACATGGGTGAAGTGAAGAAGAATGCTAGTATTATGGCAGACGAATTTGTCAAAAGAGGATACGGTGTTGTTTCAAAAGGAACTGATAATCACTCCATGCTTATTGACCTTCGTTCGAAAGGCGTTAACGGAAAAGATGCTGAAAACACCTTGGTGTTGGCCGATATTACCGTGAACAAAAACATGGTTCCATTTGATACGGAGTCACCATTTGTTACTTCAGGAATTCGCATTGGAACTTCTGCAATTACAACAAGAGGAGTTCAGGCCAATGAAATACCTAAAATTGTTGAATTGATTGATTCGGTAATTTCTGACATTGAAAATCAAGACAATATTGCTCGGGTTAAAAAAGAGGTGAACGAACTTATGTCAAATCGACCTTTATTTGCATGGTGAAATTTAAATCCAAAATAGATAAGTTTTTCAAAAGCCTGCTAATAGTCTGCTTCGCTCTCGGTTTTATAATGAGTCTTGCCGTTTATCTCTTAGAAAAGGAAGATAACGTGCTTGAAGCCTTTCTTACAGTAGGACTTTTTTTGATGCTCTTTGTTTTATTCATCATTTTGGTGAAATACACTTTTTACGAAGTTCACGATGACCAATTAGTCTTAAAATCGGCTTTCGTCAAAAGAAAAATGTCTTATGAAGAAATCACAAAAATCATAGTCGGAAAGAAATGGTATGTCGGATTAAAGCTTTCTACCGCAAACAAAGGAATCGTTATTTGTTACGGCGATAATTTGGAAGTATTTATCTCTCCAGAAAAAGAGGCTGAGTTCATCGAAGCCTTGAAGCAAAAGAATTCATTAATCTTAATTCAACAAGATTAAGTCGCCGGTTGTTTTTTTATGATTTTATAAAATAAGGAAGGGAAGAACCTCTTAAGGGTCACCGCTTTGATTTCTTTGCCCCCAATGAGAACTTCTTTTTTCTGACCTTTAACTGCTTGGAGCAACTGTCTTACACATTCTTCCACCCCCATTCCGGTGGATTGATTGTGGTCCATTACGCCATGCTGATCACCAGATCCGGTCAAAGCATTTAAAGAAATATCCGTGTTTATCTTACCCGGACAAGCGATTGTCACATGGATGTTATTATTCTCTTCTTCCAGCCTAAGTGACTCGTAAAACCCATGTAAAGCATGTTTAGAAGCGCTATATGCCGATCGAAGAAAGAATCCGAACTTCCCAGCTATGCTGCTTAGTACAATAATATGTCCTGCTCCATTTTTACGCATAAGCGGAAGAACCATCTTGGTCAGTCTTATATTTCCAAAATAATTGATTTCCATTATTCTTCGGTCCACATCCATCGATGTATCAAAGGCGGTAGATCGTTGGCTCAAACCCCCATTATTAAAAAGAAAGTCTATCTTTTTATTCGACCCTAGCACATCCAACAAACGGTCTTCTACCCCGTCTAAGTTTTCAAGATCTAAAGGAAGAATTTTGTGAGAATCGGGAAGGCTTATTGACTTTTTCACTTCCAACAGTTTATCTTCTTGTCTCGAAGAAAGAATCAACACAGCTCCTTCTTTGGCGAGTTGTAAGGCGCATTCCTTACCAATGCCTGATGAAGCACCGATAATCCAGATTACCTTGTTTTGAAAAGAATTTGACAATTGTTGTTTATTTAATAATGATTAATCAAAGATAATATACTTTACTGTAAATGGTTTATACGAGTATAATTCCTATTTTTGATATTCGATAAGAAAGCATGAAAAACATTCGAACACAGTTTGAAGAAGCCCAAAGAATTTTGGCTGAATTTAGTACAGAAGACAACTTTTCTTTAATACAAAAGGCAGGCGAATTGATGGTGAATTCCATTTCAGAAGGAGGTAAAATAATTTCTTGTGGAAATGGAGGTTCGATGTGTGACGCCATGCACTTTGCAGAAGAATTAAGTGGCCGATATAGAAGCGATAGAAAAGCATTACCTGCCATATCAATTTCAGACCCGAGTCATATTAGTTGCGTAGCAAACGATTACGGTTACGATTACATATTTTCGAGATTTATTGAAGCCATGGGCAGTAGTCAAGACACTTTGCTTGCCATCTCTACTTCGGGAAATTCAAAAAATGTTATCAATGCAATTGAAGCCGCTCGCAAAAAAGGAATGAAAATTGTTGCTTTAACAGGGAAAGACGGTGGTGAAATAAAAGATCTTGCCGATGTTGAAATAAGAGCTCCTCATGCCAACTATGCAGACAGAGCACAGGAGATTCACATAAAAGTTATACACTGCCTTATTGATCAAATAGAATCACAACTTTGCCAATAAAAAAACTATTGGGTATATTTATTAAAAAACATAAAATAGAACATTCATAATGGGAACAATTGCACAAATATTCGAATCAGGACAACAGTCAAGCCAAAAAGGACATTTTAGAAATCTTGTCATGTTGGCCAGAATCGACGGAAAATTGGATGAATCAGAAAATTCACTTTTGATGCGTGTAGCCGCAAGACTTTCGATTACAAACGAACAAATGAAAGAAATCTTAGACGATGCGAATGCATACCCTATGATTCCTCCAACTACAAGAGAAGAAAGATACGAACGTTTCATCCAGTTGGTGCAAATGATGTTGTTAGACGGTAAAATTGATAAAAGTGAAGACCACCTTGTACATCGTTTTGCAATTTCACTAGGATTTACTGAAGAAAGGTTTCTTGAAAAATACCCACAAATCGTTGAATTGGTTCAAAAAGGAATGGACAGAGACGAAATTCTTGAAACAATAATGAAAAAATAAAATTATATAAACTCCAATGGCGCTCAAATTCGGATGAATTTGAGTTTTCGTTTTTTAATCTTCCCGGATACTTATCCACAATGTAAAAAGAATGTCATTTAGCTTGATTAAAATCACTAATTTTGACCTTTGAATTTTGACCATGTTACATCAAGATTTACAATCTAAAGTAAAAGACATTTTCTCCGCGTATTTGGAGCAAAACGGCCATAGGAAAACCCCTGAGCGTTTTGCCATATTGACGGAAATATATGACTACGAAGGTCACTTCGATATCGAGTCCTTGTACTTCAATATGAAGAATCATAACTATCGCGTATCAAGAGCTACTTTGTATAACACCATTGACTTACTCCTTGCGTGCAACCTAGTAAGAAGACATCAATTTGGTTCCAACAACTCACAATTTGAAAAATCCCACGGTAGCAAGCAACACGATCACGTGATTCTTACAGACACGAGTGAAGTACTTGAGTTTTGTGATCCGCGTATCCAAAACATTAAGTCGACCATAGAAGAAGTTTTTGGAATAGATATTCATCATCACTCTCTGTATTTTTACGGTACTAAGAAGGAAAAGAAATAATTAATTATGGCATTTTCATTTCAAATCGTAGAGGATCAATCATTGACCGTTATTAAATTAATAGGGAAATTGATCAACGAGGAAGATGCCAAAACAATGAACGATAAGATTGACCTAGAAATAACAAGCGGGCAAAACAAATGGATTTTTGATCTGTCCGAATTGTTGCATTGCAATTCAAGCGGATTGAACGTTATGATTCGTTCGCTTACAAAAACAAGAGTAGCTGGTGGCGATACCGTTTTGTGCCACTTAAACGATGGATTAAAACAAATTTTCTCCATTTCAAAAACAGACGAAATATTTAGCATATTTGCCGATGTAAACATGGCAAAACAACATTTTAATTAAAAGCAAAAATGACAAAAGTAGATGTACTTTTAGGCCTTCAATGGGGCGACGAAGGAAAAGGGAAAATTGTGGATGTATTAACTCCTCAATACGATATTATCGCTCGTTTTCAAGGCGGACCAAATGCTGGACATACCTTAGAATTTGAAGGAATCAAACATGTATTGCACACCATTCCATCTGGTATTTTTAGAGATACAGTTTTGAACGTTATCGGAAACGGTGTTGTTATTGACCCTGTTATCTTTCAAAAAGAATTGGAGAAATTAGAGCCGTTTAACATTGATTTCAAAAAAAGACTTTATATTTCTAAAAAAGCGCATTTAATTTTGCCAACTCACCGTCTTCTAGATGCTGCTTCTGAACAAGCAAAAGGATCTAAGAAAATTGGTTCGACTTTAAAAGGAATTGGTCCGACATACATGGACAAAACAGGCCGTAACGGTTTGCGTATTGGTGATACATTGTTGCCAAACTTCAAGGAAAAATACGATACTTTAGTTGAAAAACACGTAGGTATGCTTAAGCACTACCCTGACTTCGAATACGATTTGAGTGAGTACGAAACTCCTTGGATGGAAGGAATAGAAGTTTTACGTGGTTTAAAGGCTATTGATAGCGAACAATTCTTGCACGACGCTCGTAAAGCGGGTAAGAAAATTTTAGCTGAAGGAGCTCAAGGAACAATGCTAGACATCGACTTTGGAACTTATCCTTTTGTTACCTCATCAAATACAGTAACAGCTGGAACTTGTACAGGTCTTGGTGTATCTCCAAACTCAATAGGTGAAGTTATCGGTATCTTTAAAGCATATTGTACACGTGTAGGTAGCGGGCCTTTCCCAACCGAGTTGCACGATGAAGATGGCGAAACTATTCGTAAAGAAGGTAGAGAATTTGGTGCAACGACGGGTAGACCTAGACGTTGTGGTTGGATCGATATCCCAGCAATGAAATATGCCATTATGATTAATGGTGTGACTGAACTTTCAATGATGAAGGCTGACATTCTTAGTGTTTTTGACCACATCAAAGTTTGTACTCATTACCTAGTTGACGGTGAAAGAATGGATCATTTACCATACGACATCGCAAATTCGAACATCGAACCTGTTTACACAAGCCTTCCTGGTTGGAAAGTTGATTTAACCGAATTGAGATCGTATGAAAAAGCTCCAAAGGAGTTAAAAGAATATGTTGAATATTTGGAACAGATTTTGGAAGTACCTATCACGGTAGTATCTGTAGGTCCAGATCGTACTCAAACATTACAAACAAAATAAGATTGGGCAATAACTCAAACATATTGAAATTTGCGCTTTTTATAAGCGCATTTTTTTTGACGGCAACAAGCTTGTTCGCTCAAAAAGATATGCTAGAATTATTGCCAGGTTCAGACAAGTTATATTTCAATGAAAAGCTAGGTGCCGATGTATTAATAGGAAACGTACATTTTATTTATCAAAAGAATCAAATGTACTGCGACAGCGCTCTTTATTTCAAAGACAAAAATAAAATCAAGGCATACGGCCATGTACAAATGACTAAAGAAAGTGGTTTCAACCTTTTTTGTGATTCGCTTTGGTATGATTTAACAGAGGAAAAGGCAAAACTTTGGAGTAAGGTTAGAGCTCGAGATTTAGAATACAAACTGGAGTGTGACTCCATGGACTATGACTCAAGATTAGGTAGGGCGAATTACAACAATGGCGGAAAAGTCACAAGTATTGACGGAAGTGAAATTCTCACCAGTAAAATCGGCTATTTTTATCCAGACACGAAGGATTTTTTCTTTAAAACCAAAGTCACCTACTCTTCTCCCGACACCGATTTGACGACCGATACTCTCAACTATTCTTACCGCAACAGAAGATTGAACTTTGCTGGAAAAACAACGATTACTCACGACTCAACGGTAATTTTCTGTGAAGATGGGTGGTACAACACCGAAAAGAAAGCTGGGGAGCTAAGGAAAAATGCCAAGGTGACAAAAGGGAGCCAAGTTATAACAGGTGATACTTTAAAATTCAACAGTCCTGAGAAGACCTTTATCGGTCGCAATCATGTTGTGTTTTTAGATACTACTGAAAAGTTCATTTTTAAAGGCGATCATCTTTTTCAGAATGATTTGACTAGGAAAATGTTCATCACAAAGAATGCGCTCGCTATAAAAAGTCAAAAAGAAGACACTCTTTACATTCATGCCGATACCTTATTCTCTGAGTACGACACTTTGAATCAACCCTCCATAATCAAAGGATATTGGGGAGTTAAAATCTTTTCAAATAAAATTCAAGGGAAATGCGATAGTGTGAGTTATGACAAGGCCAATGATAAAATGGACATGTTCGTAGCTCCCATATTGTGGTCAAAGAAAGGCGAACTTAAATCCGATACAATTACCGTATATTTCAAGGACTCCGTTTTGGATTACGCCTATCTTCATCAAAATGCCAGCGCCGTTTTTGAAATCGATTCTATGCGCTACTACAACCAAATTGCAGGTAAAGTCATTTATGCCTATTTTAAAAATGATGAGGTTGTCAAAGCCTACGTTAACGGCAATGCACAATCAATTTATTATCCTGAACAGACAGAACAAACCGACACAGCTGTAGTTGTAAAACGGACGGGAATGAACAGAATTTATGCCTCGGATTTAATTGTCTATTTAGACAGCGGAGAAGTGGTTGGCATAACCTACTTAAATAAGCCTGATGGTAGATTTTATCCTATCAATAGGATTAACAAGGAAGAACAATACATTCAAAATTTTAAATGGAATCCGTTCTTACGACCTAAGAAATGGGAAGATTTATTGTCAACCGAACTAGGACAACCATAGGTCGTCAACCAATTTTTTACCCGCAAAGGTATTGACTTTTTGAAGAATCAAAGATTTGTGATTTTTAAGTTCTTCACGCATCACTGCAGAATCCAATTCGATATACAACATCCTGTTTTTGATGCTTACCTTTTTTGTTCTGTTAGAAATGTTTAAACCTACCAGTTCTTCCCAATTGTTGACAATGTTCATTTCGTCCATTCTCCCATCGAGATTATAGGCTCTTAAGAATTTGTCTATCATACCTTTTAGAGGCTTATCGTCATCGGGCGTTGCCATAATTATGATTTTATAGGTTTTAATGGGGACTCCACTACCCCATTGTTCACATTAAAATATTGAATTGGAACTTCAATTTCGCTAAATATTTCCTCCAACCTTTCCATGTTGGTATCGGTAACTAAAACTTGACCAAAGGATTTATCGGTAACCAAATGCATCAATCGTTGTACTCGTTTATTGTCAAGTTTATCAAAAATATCATCCAACAGTACAATTGGAATGGTATTTAAATGATCTTTTAACCACTCAAATTGGGCCAAACGAAGTGCAATTAAAAATGATTTCTGTTGGCCTTGTGAACCGAATTTTTTCACCGGATTATGGCGAATGGTAAACAACAAATCATCCTTATGGGTGCCGGCATTGGTATATTGCGAATAAGCGTCCTTTTTTTGATGTTGAAGAATTAACTCCGACATAGTCGCCTCGTGCAATTGAGATTTATACTCTAAGCTCACCTCTTCTTCAAGGTCACCTATCTCGTTGTAAATCCTTTGAAAAACAGGAATAAACTCCTTTAAAAACTCAAGGCGTACCTCGTAAATCTTTGTGGCGTAAATTTCCAATTGATGGTCCCAAACCTCTATGGATTCTTTGTCAAACAAACGGGACTCATACATGTTTTTTAAAAGCGCATTTCTTTGGTCTATCACTTTTGCATAACGCTGCAAATCACTGAGGTATTCTTTGTTGGATTGTGCAATAATACCATCCATCCATTTTCTTCTTAGTTCGCTGCCCTCTGAAATCAAATTACGATCATAAGGCGAGATCATCACGCAAGGAAATTGGCCAATATGTTCGGATAGTTTCTCGTATTCCTTTTTGTTGCGTTTAAAGGTTTTCTTACTTCCAGCTTTAACCGAGCAACTGATTTGGACGTCCTGTTCTCCTGTCTCAAACATTCCCTGAACAACAAAAAAGGGTTGATCAAATCGTATGTTTTGCTTGTCCACCGCATTTAGGTATGATTTACACATCGATAGGTAGTGAACCGCATCGAGAATATTGGTTTTACCCGAACCATTATCTCCAGTAAAGCAATTGACATTAGGAATCAACTCGACTTGAGCTTCTTCGTAATTCTTAAAATTTATGAGTTGGAGAGACTTTAAATGCATGCTATACAAAGTTATAGATTTAATCGAATCAAAGTGCTTCGAATGCGTTAAGAATCTTGAAGAATTTTAAACACTGAACAGATGAATTACTTATCAACATTTACACTCTTTAATCCACTTTCAAGTCAAGGTAAAAGGCATTTTAATTATATTTGTTTTCATGAGTGATTACATTGTTTCTGCCCGTAAATATAGGCCTCAAACTTTTGAAACCGTAGTAGGTCAAAAGTCCCTGACGACCACTTTGCGCAGTGCAATTAAAAATGATCACTTGGCACAAGCTTTTTTGTTTTGTGGTACTCGAGGTGTTGGTAAGACTACCATGGCGAGAATTTTGGCAAAAACCATTAATTGCAGTAATCGTACAGAAGATGTCGAAGCTTGTAATGAATGTGAGAGTTGTAAAAGTTTTAATTCAGGTTCGTCTTTAAATATCTACGAACAAGATGCCGCATCAAACAACTCGGTTGAAGACATTCGTCATTTAATAGACCAAGTAAGAATACCGCCTCAGATTGGAAACTACAAAGTCTATATCATTGATGAGGTTCACATGTTATCGAATCAGGCTTTTAATGCCTTTTTGAAAACTTTGGAAGAGCCGCCAAAGTATGCCATCTTTATTTTGGCAACTACTGAGAAGCACAAGATTATTCCTACAATTTTAAGTCGATGTCAAATTTTTGATTTTTCACGAATTAAAGTTGCAGATATAGCCGAACATTTATCCCATATTGCTGTAAAAGAAAACATTACTGCTGATCCAGAAGCCTTGCATTTGATTGCTCAAAAGGCAGATGGGGCAATGAGAGATTCACTGTCTATCTTCGATCAAATTGTAAACTTTTCAGGAAACAATATCACTTACAAGACGACACTCGAAAACCTTAATGTTCTCGATTACGATTACTATTTCAGGTTTGTCGAGATGAGCCAGAAAGAAGACATCCCAGGTGCTTTATTGCTGTTAAACGATATCGTTGAAAAGGGATTTGACATGCACAACTTTTTAAACGGCCTTTCTGAACATTACAGAAACCTTTTGGTTTGTAAAGACCCTAGAACGGTAAAACTTTTAGAAGTAGGTGAATCTGTGCAGACCAAGTTTTTAGATCAATCAAGAACCATAGATTTAAACATATTACTTCGTTCCATTGCTGTATTAAGCAAGGCGGATGTAGATTACAAGCTTGCCAAGAATGTCAGACTCCTCATGGAGATTACGCTCATGCAGATGTGTTCGTTGAAAAGCGAGCTCGAAAAAAAAAAGGACTAACTGATCCAGTCCAAATTCTTCCTTTTAAAGGACAAAACTTAAGAAATCAAGCACCAAAACCTGTAATCAAGCCGAGTACAGAAGTAAGACCCTCTTTTTCTCAAGAAGCCCCAAAGCCAAAAGTTTTAAAAGAACCGTCAGGAAAGCTAAATACAGGAAACTTAAGTATTCAGCAAATCTCCAAAGATTACGCGGAAAAGAATATAAAAATTGCACCAGAAGATTTGCCTCGTGAGTCCTTCCCTTATGATAAGCTCAAGATGTATTGGCGACAATATGCCTTCAAGGCAAAGGAAAACACACAGGAAACTCTTTACAATTCGATGATCAAACGCGAACCAATACTGGTGGATGGGAAGAAAATTAGAATTGAACTCGACAATCCCATTCAACTTGGATTTGTGGAAGCTGTGCAACAAGAACTGACCACTTTCTTGAGGGAATCTCTTAAAAATTATGACATAATTTTAGAACCTTTTGTTTCTGAAAATCAAGAAGAAGAACAAAAGTATTTGTCCCCAAAAGATCAGTTTTCAGCCATGGCACGAACGCATCCTAATTTGCATACGTTTAAAAAGCTTTTTAATCTTGATTTCGATTACTAAAACCTGAACCTCAGCTGCAAACTAATATCCGATTTTACATTCCCTTTTATTTCTTCGTAACCGCTTGAAATGGTTTCTTGATTTGTATAAACCACTCTGGAAAATCGCAACCAAAAGTCGATTCTTTTTCTCCATTTGTATCTTGCCATCAAGATAACCTTGTTTCCTTGGTAATAATACGCCGGGACTGAAAACACATTTAACACTTGGTTTTCGTAGGAATATATCCTCGAATCATAACTATCTGTTTCAAAAATCGCATATCTAAAAGTCAAATCAACAGGAAAGGACTTTGGTCTAAACAATAGATCTTGATACAACAAAACCCCTTGTTCTGGATCATTACTTGGTCGATTTACTTGCACATGTTCAACACGATTTCTTAAGGTAATCGATTCACTAACCTTGAAGGAATACTGAATTCTAAAATTCTTTTTCTCTACCCACTCTAATGGAACAATATCAGCGTCTTCCAATCTAGCATTCTTTTGTTTGTCCTCAGAAGAATAGCGGAAATACAAATGAGTTTTCTTATTGGGTTTAAAATCCAATTGAGCAAAATACTCTTGTCCTTGAGACGGAGCGTTAACCAAAAACTTCAACCAGGGATGCGAATAAAAGTCCGCGTACAGTTGCAAGTCCCAATGTTTATGAAGTTTAATTTCTGACCCTAACAACAGCCCTTTTTCATTTTGAACCGTGCTCCCTTCCCCTATTGCAGATGCGTAAAAAGAGTGATAATCCTTATCATAATTACGATACAGCACCGAAAAACTCATTCTTGGATCAGCTGCCCAAATGACCCCGTGTAAGTGAGCATACGAATTCCTTAATTTATCCATTACCGACTCACCAAAAACACTGAAGTTTTGATGAGAAAACGTATAATCTACTCCGAGATTGATAGACGTTGTTCCCGTAAAATCAAACTGATTATACACTTTATACGCAGGTTGAACGGGGATGTCGTAGGATTGGTGCAAGGCAGAAAATCCAATTTCTAGGTTCGAAGAAGAATAAGACAAGTTGGTGCCAAGAATGGATTCTTCCATTGAGTTTTTACCGTTTATTTCTGAATTTGTACGATGAAAACCCGAATTAGAAATACTCGTTGCGACCATATTGCCAATCAAAGAATCAAAAGTTAACGACGCATCTCTTTTCTTCTTTGAATAAAAAGTAAGAAGTTCCCATTTCCCCATTCCTACAACAGTTGCTGTTCCTCTTAGAAAACGATTCTCATCCAATGAACGATAAGGGTTTATGGCTCTAGAATTCTTACACAACAAGGCCATGGCCCCTGTTTTCCCCATTGAATAGCCCATAAACATGTTTAGGCCTTGACCAATTTGCACTTGATAATCTCCCAAACTAAAGCTTCTTAAATAATGTCCGCCTTGATAGTACAAATGGGCAGAGACAAAATCTGGTCTTTTTGCAGAAGACAATTCTTCCCCTGGGTCTTTTTCCATAGTTACGCCCATGCTGAAATTGGTTTTGTACTTCCACCTCAAACGACTGTAATACTTATCGGGATTACCCATATAACTGGACTCGCCATTTTGGTATCCTTGTTTTGCTTGAAATCCTTTTTGAAAACGACTTATCCATTCAAATTCTGAATATTTTATCGCCTCCCGTGCTCCGATATGAGGATTTTCAATTTGATCTAAGACAACAACAAAAGGTTTTATATTGTCTATCGTCTCTAATGAAAAGCTGTTTAAGCCCTGAAGTTCTAACAAACTTAGAAGTTTTCCATTTTCTTGACGATGCAACAAAAATTCTTTAATCTGCAAAGGATTCAACAATAGTAATTCTTCCAACTCTTCTCGACTGCAACGATTTAAATTTAATGGATGTTCGAGTCGATAATAAAGCACCTCAACCAAAGCCGTCAGATCGATGTTTTCATCTTCAAAACGCTGAGAGATTAACTCAATCTGTTGTTCAATTTGAGCATTTTCTTCTTGAGAAAAAGCCAAGGTATTTATAAGGCAGACTAATATAAAAACGCTTCGTTTTCTCATGGTTTTAACTTTGAATAAGAAAGAGAAAACACGGGGGACCATCCGAGACGAGTGTGATATTGCGAACTAATATCGATTTGCCAGTTTTTAATTCTGTAACCAAAGCCAAAGGCGAATTGACTTTGGAAAACATCCACTCCTCCGCGCAAATAAAAAGAACTAGCAAGGCGATAATCAGCACCTAGTTTTAGAGCAAGTTGAGAGGCAGGTTCTTTCCATACCTCGGCTCTGATACTGGTGGAACTGGAAGGAGAAAACTTTGCACCCATTCTCAATAGCGGAGTCATTCTGTCTTCCTTAAAATCAGAAAGCAGGTCTTGATTTACGTTTAAAAATGAACTTCCAAACTCCCATTCTTCGTTTAAAACATAAACTAAGCCAAGAGATGCGGAGAAGTTTTCGGTCTTGCCGTAATATTCGGGCAATTGAAGAACGAAATAGTCCGCCTTAATACCGACAAACAATTGAGGTGAAAGCTTTAAACCGAAACCAAGGGCAGCTTGAGTTTCTTGGTAGCTTGACCTACCATATTTACTGACTGAAAGTGAAAACCCCATTTTGTCATTACTGCTAACCAAAGAAGCCGCTTGAGTTTGTAAATCTTGAAGTGAAAAGAGGTTTTGGTAGTGGAGGCCGAAGGCAAGTCCTTGTTTTTTAGCAATCAATCCGGGGTTATGGAAGGGGGAAAAGCCATTAAAGTCAGTGAGGGTAGTATGTGCCATTGCCGCTGATTCAGCGCCTACAAAAGAAAGTCCTTGAGAATACGAGCGCGCGACAAAGCATGCGCTGAGCAGTAGTAGTATTGTTTTCATGAAGAAAAGGTAGTAATAAAAACTTATTTGACAAAAAAAAATGG
>JBLIKY010000044.1:0-13741 GCA_047637535.1 Lentimonas sp. | reverse complement strand
GATTTCATAATTACGTACCTTTGCGGAATGAAGACAAAAACCCTTAAGAAAAACAAGGTCAATGTAGTGACTTTGGGGTGTTCGAAGAACATTTATGATTCGGAAGTCATGATGGCTCAATTAAAAGCCAATCGTTTTGACGTTGAGCATGAATCCATGGATGATGACGCAGAAATTGTGATTATCAACACATGTGGTTTTATCGACAACGCCAAGGAAGAATCGATAAACACAATCGTTAGATACGCGGAAGCCAAAAAGGACGGTCAAGTATCTAAGGTCTATGTGACGGGTTGTCTTTCAGAACGATACAAATCAGAGTTAGAGACTGAAATCCCAGAAGTGGATGCTTATTTTGGTACTAGAGAATTGCCTCGTTTGTTAAAGACATTAAAAGCCGATTACAAACATGAGTTGGTAGGGGAGCGTTTGTTGACGACTCCAAATCACTTTGCATATTTTAAAATTGCAGAAGGTTGTGATAGACCTTGTTCGTTCTGTGCAATTCCTTTGATGCGTGGTAAACACGTTTCGACTCCTATCGAAGATCTAGTAACACAAGCCAAAAGTTTAGCTGCGAAAGGAGTTAAAGAACTTATGTTAATCGCACAAGACTTGACCTATTACGGTTTAGATATTTATAAAAAACGAGCACTTGCTGATCTCTTAGAGGCTTTGTCTGACGTTGAGGGAATAGAATGGATTAAGTTGCATTATGCATTCCCATCCGGCTTCCCTATGGATGTTATGGATGTAATGAAGAAGAAAGATAATATCTGTAACTACATCGATATGCCACTTCAACACGGTTCAACTGCCATGCTAAAGGCAATGCGCAGAGGAATTACTCGTGAGAAAACGGAAGAATTGGTGAAAAACATTAGAGCAAAAGTCCCAGGAATAGCTTTGCGTACAACACTTATTGCCGGTTATCCTGGTGAAACGGAAGAAGATTTTCAAGAGATGTATACGTTTGTTGAACAAATGAGATTTGAGCGTTTGGGAATCTTTACTTATTCGCACGAAGAAAACACACACGCCTTTAATTTTGAAGACGATGTGCCTGCTAAGGTAAAGAAAGAAAGAGCCGACAAAATAATGGAACTTCAAAGCGGAATTTCTTTCGAATTAAACCAAGAGAAAATTGGTAATACCTACAAAGTATTGTTTGATCGTGCCGAAGGTGATTACTTTATCGGACGTACCGAATTTGATTCTCCAGAAGTTGATAACGAAGTTTTGGTTAAGAAAGAAAACACTTATGTAAGATTAGGTGATTTTGCAAATGTTAAAATAACATCGGCTGAACATTATGACTTATTCGGTGAGTTAGTTGACTAGTTAAGCTTTATAAGAAACTAAAAAAGGGAATTCGTCTATTGACAAATTCCCTTTTTTGGTTTTGAATATATTTCTATTCTTTCACTCTCTCTGTGTACATTCCCGTGCGAGTGTCGATTTTAATAACTTCTCCAATTCCGATAAACAAAGGAACTCTAACTTCAGCACCCGTGGCGATAGTTGCCGGTTTAAATGAGTTAGTCGCTGTGTCTCCTTTTACGCCCGGTTCGGTGTAAGTTACTTCTGATACGATGTGCATAGGCAAATCAACTACTAAAGGAATTTCTTCTTCAGCATGGAACAATATATTACAAACCATTCCCTCTTGAAGAAATTCTGGTTTTTCAACCATTGTTTTTTGTATGCTTACTTGCTCAAAATTTTCATTGTTCATGAAAACGAAAAAATCGGCTTCTTCAAACAAATACTGATAATCTCTGTTTTCAATTCTTACAATCTCAATTTTATGACCTGCAGAGAAGGTGTTGTCCAAAACTTTACCCGATTCAATTTGACGCATTTTAGTACGAACGAATGCAGGACCTTTACCCGGTTTAACATGTTGAAATTCTATTACTTGAAACAGTTTGCCATTGTGCTTAATACACAAGCCGTTTTTTATATCTGAAGTATTTGCCATTGATTATATTTTATGTTCCCAAATCTATTGAATTAAATCTAATTTTTACCACCCAAAACAGGCGGATATCGTTTTAATTGCCTTGAATTTTGCATTTTTGTGTATGAATTGGGACGAAATAATAAATTTTGAGTTGTTGCACGTCGGTGATTTTCATCTTCGTGCTGGTAATTTAACGGCTGCCTTTTTTGTAGGTATTGCTACTTGGTTGTTCTTGAAAGTCATGAACCGTGTGATTGTATCGAGAATGAAGTTCTTGCCGACTATGGACAGCAAAAGGCAGCACAGTATCTACTTAATATTAAAGTATTTTAGTTGGGTTGTCGCGCTGGTGATCATTCTTGAGGTCTTGGGACTGAAAGTTTCAATTCTTTTGGCCGGTTCGGCCGCTCTGCTTGTAGGTATTGGATTCGGGATGCAACCCATTTTCGCGGATTTGGTTTCGGGCATGTTCTTACTTCTTGAGGGAACAATCAAGATTGGAGACGTAATCGAGGCCGATGGAGAAGTAGGGAGAATTCACGAAATCAAACTGAGAACTACCGAGGTATTAAATCGTGACAATATGATTATCATAATCCCCAACAGTAAGTTTGTTGTAGAGAAAGTTGTCAACTGGAGCCATAACCGTCAAAGCATTCGTTTTACAGTTGATATTGGTGTTGCATATGGTTCGGATGTCGAAAGAGTAATGGAAATTCTTAAAGAGGTAATGGACGAAAACAACAAAATTGTCAAAAGGCCAAAGTCCTTTGTGAGATTTACCAATTTTGGAGATTCTTCATTAGATTTTCAACTAATATTCTGGACGAATGATACATTTAGAGTAGAGAATTTAAAGTCTGATTTACGCCGTGCGATTCACGCCAAATTAAAAGAAAACAAGATCACCATTCCTTTCCCTCAACGAGATGTTCATGTCTTTAATTCGGGCCCTACATTCGGAGAATAATTTATCTAAAATCATAACTATAGTTGTACTTATTGACCTATCTTTAAAAGAAGATAAAATAAGTTATGAAAGATTATTGGGACGAGTTAACGAAATGGCAAAAAACGAAGTTGATATTAAAAGTCATACTTTACCTGCTTGTGGGAATATTTTGCATTCGTAATTGGCATTCTACAGATTTGAACCTAGTAATAGTAACCTTCAAAATCCCTTTGACAGTTATCATCGTCGCAAGTTTAGGACTCGGTTATCTTTTAGCTAAAACCTTAACCCAAGGTCGAATTGCGAAAATGAAAAAGCAAATTAAGGAATTGGTGGGTGAGGAAACAAACAATCAAACTAAAAAAGAAGAGGTGTAATTAAATTTACAATAAAATTATTGATGATCGCGCTTGTTTCTAATTTTGCGCTTACTCAAGAAATTGAGACTCCAACAAAAATGGCTTCAAAAAGAGACAAGTTAGAAGCTGAAAAAGCCAAAAATCAAGCTGAAATTAGTTCAATTGAAGAAAAAGTAAAGGACTTGGACCTATCCATAAAATCTCAAGATCTTGAAATTGAACATGCCAACAATGAAAAAGTAACTTTAGAAGGAAAAAGAGAAAGACAGTTCGACTTTGCTTAATTCTGTAACTAAAAAACAAGAAGAATTGAAAAGAAAGATAGCGGCCATAAAAGCATTGTAATTCGCTTAAATTAACGGTAATTCCTTTTTATTCTCGGCTCTAATTCCGACTTTTGTGGTATCAGTCCAACACGAGGTGTATGTGATTGAAGCTAGCAATAGCGCCCATGCAGTTTATTTTGAAGCTTAAAACTTTACCTTAAGAGGAGTCTCAGAATTTCAATGGCGGGCCGCAACCTTCGGGTATGATTTATCATCAGCGGATTACAAAGATTTTCGGCAATTCTAAACGTGTCTTCCGGAGCTTTCAGAAGACCCCGCTGCATGGGTTTTTTAATTTTCATTATGACAGAATTAAATAAACTTCGAATATCCAAAGAGTTAGAGTCTTTAAGACCAGATGTGTTTGTGGATGAAATTCTCATTTCTACCGAATTGGAGCAATTTCAAAATCGAACCCTTAGACCCATTATAAAATATCAAAATGATTTGTTGATTTCCTTCTTCTTAAGCCAGAAGAATGCAAACACCTTACTTGATAATAGAGGGCCCTTGAAAGATTTTGAGGAAAAAATACAGGTTTTTTTAAATCAATCGGCTATAAAATATCAAATCTTAGGAATTGTAATCGGCCTTTTCACTGAGGACGAACATAAGTTTTATCAACTCCACAGCAAAGACTTGTCCAAACGGATTTATCAAATAGTGGCCAAAAGGCTTTGTACTAATCTATAAATAGCTCTTTTTTCGTATCCTTTGAAAGGCTTACTTCATAGTAAGAACGCACTTTCCGACAATTATCATCAGTTAAACGATTTGTTTTTTTTTGTATTGCCAAAAAAAGAATCAAAAAAACGCTAGGCTGCTGAAAAAGCTCTAAAATTCTGCAGTCGTTCCGGTAAAAAAAATCAACTATCTCAGGACCGTGTCTGCTTTCAATGGATTCGATGCTGCCTACGGCGGTGGGAAACGCTGTTAACCAATCGCCCTGAGACCTCTTGGACAGCTGACCTCAAACACCATTTTTTTTATTCCTCCATTACCTTAGGATTTTCACGAGCATTTTCAAAGGCCGAATTTTAGATTTCGCTTCGGTTTATAATGGTTTCTCTTTTAAAGGGTTCTTCTGTTTGATTTAGAATGACCCTCTTGAAAAGTATTATATTTCTTTTTGCTTTGACTTGAACACTTCGTAATCCGAAAACCAAGGAGCAAAACGATCCATTACTGCTTTGGCTTTGTCGTTTTGTCTAGAGTTTAAATGGCAATCTGCTGTATAGATCACCCCATACATCAGCATTTTTTTATCGGCATCCATCCAGTCGTTTATGCTTTCGACACCTTCTAATGCTGCCTCAGCCTCCTTCCAAGCAGAATTTGCACCTCCTTTGTCTGAGTTCATGAATTTGCAAGCAGCTTCCATGTATTTTGTGCCACCCATTTGGTCTGTGATTTTAGAGTATTTCACATTCCAGCTATATGCTTTTTTAAAATCACCAGTACCTGCCTCATTGACGATTAACTCAACCGAACTAAGCAAAAACTCATTGTAAAAATCTGCATGTTCTGCTCGACACGCTCCATCTGTATCGTACTTAATTGATTTGGACATAACACCCATCGCTTCTTTAAAAGCATTTTTATATTCTGGGTCATCGTTTCCGGAAACCGAAATTTTATAGAGTCCTTTTGCTCCCCACATATAAGGAGTTGGATCTTTCTTCGTTTTGTCCTTACCCATGTATCTTTCACATTTTGATACCAATTTTTCAAAATCCTCATCTGCGTAAAGGATTTTTAAATCGTCGTAATTTGGCGCTTGTGCGAGAAGTATTTTACCAACGAACAAAGTCGCGATTAACAATAAGTTTTTCATATATCTTTTTTTTAATGTATCATCCAATAGTCATGCCATAATAAAGTTAATCAATTCTCTTTATTCTACACTGTCTATTAGTAATTCGAGTATTTCAGATGCTGCTTTTGATATTTTTGTTCCTGGTCCGAAAACTCCAAATACTCCGGCGTCATATAAATAATCATAATCTTGTTTCGGAATAACCCCTCCAGCCACGACCATGATGTCTTCTCTTCCCATGGATTTTAATTCGGCTATAACCTGAGGAACCAAAGTTTTATGTCCCGCTGCTAAAGAAGAAACGCCGAGTATGTGTACATCGTTTTCAACGGCTTGCTTGGCTGCTTCTTTTGGGGTTTGAAACAAAGGCCCTATATCTACATCAAATCCTATATCTGCAAATGATGTTGCGATTACTTTTGCACCTCTATCGTGACCGTCTTGTCCCATTTTGGCAACCATAATTCGTGGTCTTCTTCCTTCTAATTCACTGAATTTATCAGCCAAGGATTTAGCATTTTCAAAGTCTTTATCTTTCATAGCTTCTGCTGAATATACGCCACTGATCGACCGAATAGTCGCTTGATAACGACCAAACGTTTTCTCCATGGCCGTTGTTATTTCACCAAGAGAAGCTCTTTCTCGAGCGCAATCGACGGCGATTTCCAATAAATTTCCTTCGCCTGTTGCGGCCGCTTTTTCAAGTCGAAGTAAGGCGGCAGAAGTTTTTTCTTGGTTTCGATCGGCTTTCAATTTATTCAATCGTTGAATCTGGCTAATTCTTACTTTGGTATTGTCAACTTCAAGGATGTCTATTTCCGTCTCCGTTTCTAACTCGTAGCGATTTACACCGACTATTATGTCTTTACTGGCATCAATTTTAGCTTGTTTTCTAGCAGCAGATTCTTCAATTCTCATTTTTGGAATTCCGGTTTCAATCGCTTTCGCCATTCCACCAAGTTCTTCTACTTCTTCTATAAGTTTCCAAGCTTCTTGGACCAATTGATCGGTTAGTTTCTCAATATAAAAACTTCCTCCATAAGGGTCAACTAGGTTTGTAATGCCTGTTTCTTCTTGTAAATAGATTTGTGTGTTTCGAGCTATACGTGCCGAGAAATCTGTTGGCAAAGCAATGGCTTCATCCAGTGCATTTGTATGCAAGGATTGTGTTCCACCCAAAGCTGCAGCTAAGGCTTCGATACACGTTCGCGCTACATTGTTAAATGGATCTTGTTCGGTCAGTGACCAGCCCGATGTTTGGCAATGCGTCCTCAAAGCCATAGATTTTTCATTCTTCGGATCAAATTGTTTAACCAATTTCGCCCAAATCATTCTTCCTGCTCGCATTTTCGCAATCTCCATGTGATGATTCATGCCTATGGCCCAAAAGAAACTCAATCTTGGTGCAAAGGTGTCGACTGCCATTCCTGCAGAAAGTCCTGCTCTTAAGTACTCCAATCCGTCGGCTAGGGTGTAAGCCAGTTCTATTGCCGCTGTTGCGCCAGCTTCTTGCATGTGGTAACCCGAGATCGAAATGGAATTGAATTTCGGCATTTTGTTTGCCGTATACTCAAAAATGTCGGCTATAATTTTCATCGATGGAGCAGGAGGGTAGATGTAGGTGTTTCTTACCATGAACTCTTTAAGAATGTCATTCTGAATGGTTCCTGCCAACAAACTTTTGTCGACTCCTTGTTCTTCTGCTGCGACAATATAAAATGCCATAATCGGTAAAACAGCTCCATTCATCGTCATGGAAACTGACATTTTATCCAGAGGAATTTGATCAAAGAGAATTTTCATGTCCTCAATGCTGTCAATTGCCACTCCGGCTTTTCCTACGTCACCAACCACTCTATCGTGATCTGAATCGTAACCGCGATGGGTAGCTAAATCGAAAGCAACTGAAAGTCCTTTTTGCCCTGCGGCTAAATTTCTTCTATAAAAAGCGTTGGATTCTTCGGCCGTTGAAAACCCTGCATATTGGCGAATGGTCCACGGTCGTATCGCATACATCGAGGCATAAGGTCCTCGTAAATAGGGTGCTCTTCCTGCTCCAAAATTGATATGTTCGACATCAGCAATGTCCTTTTTGTCGTAAAAATTCTGCAAATCAATTTTTTCTGCCGTTTGGTAGAGTACTTTTTTCTCAGCAGACTTTATTTCAATGTCCTTAAGTTGGGTGTTCTGAAAATTAATTCTTTCCATGTCTTACAGCTTTTCTAAAATTAATGCCTCATGACCTTTGTACTCGGGCAAATTGAGCCATTCTCCTGGTTCGGGCTTCGGATTGTCAAATTTATTTACTCCAATGAGCGTCTTTTTCTTTTCAAGATGCTGATCGATTCTGACTTTCTTAGTTTGATCAATTTTTTCATGGAGGAGTTTTTTGGCTTCTGGCGAACTAATTCCACCTGCTTTCTCAAGATTTAAGAACAAATCCCAAGTCTGTTTTGCTAATGCCTCACCAATGTTTTGAATCGAATGACTTCCGCCCATTGGGTCAACTACGTGACTTAGGTAACTTTCCTCTTTTAATATATGGGAAATATTGACGGCCATTCTAAGGCTCAAATCTCGATTTTTGACCGTTGAGTATTTGTCGTAAGGCTGTATTTCAATTTCGTTTACCCCTCCAATCACTGCGGACATGGCTTCCGTAGTTTGACGCAACAAATTGGTGTAAGGGTCTTTTATCGATTTGTTTATGAAACCTGTTTTTGCGGTTACATGAGCCGCGTGAGTACAGTTTTCGATCGGTTTGTATTGGGCTACAATATTCGACCAAAGTTTTCTGAAGACTCTGAATTTGGAGATTTCAACAAAATAATTGCTTCCAATACCGAATTCAAATTTAAGATAAGGGGCTATGTCATCAATCTTATTGCCAGCATCAATCAAGCGATGTAAATATTCATTCCCCACCGAAAGTGCAAAAGCAAGTTCTTGTGATGCATTTGCTCCTGATTGATGCACGCCATAGGCATTTATCAATAAGGCTGTATTCGGTTTTTTGTAATGGAAGGTGAAGTCAGAGTTAAAATCGTCGACTTTACAAATCAAATTCTTAATCGAATATTTAGACCATTCTTTTGCCAGTTCTTCTTGCTGCTCGGTATCGATTGCAATGATTCTTGATTCGATATAGTTGAGTTCGATATGTTCAAACAAAAGTCCGAATGAAATATTGCGCTTAGCCAATTGGAAAACGAGCGAACTACAGCCCAGCTCCAAAACATGAATTGCTTCTTTATTGGCCACTTTTTCATCCTTCACGATAATAGTATGGCGAATTCCCCAGTCGTTGTTTTGTGATTTATGCGCTCTGTGATAGCTCAACTCTGAGTCCGAATCAGTGGATGTATCGCTGAATTTTGAAAACTTGATATTTTCAATAGGATCATTGACCTCTAAAGTATCTTCAAAAGAGTTGCCTTTTAATTCTTTTTCTACAGCTGATTTCCAGTCGTCATAGCTCAAAGAAGAAAAGCTTTCAAATAGTTTTTTACTCATTTATTGTGCTTTGTTTATCGAGTTTACCGTTTGCTTTTAAGAAAACATAGGTTGTGTATATTGTAGCGATTACCGGAGCAAAAGCCAAACCAAATACGGGTATTAATATTAGTAAAGAAAAGATGATTCCGCTAACTAAAACGGGAAGAAAGAATTTCTTCGCAAAGCGTAAGCTTCCACCAACTGAAATCTCATATCGTTCTAAAGAATAATCATAAAATGCAAAGCCATAAAAGAAGGCTGTTATCAGAAAGAAAACGAAAGTATTGGTTTCTTCCAAGCTGAAAACCCAAGAGAATATCCACCAAACCCCCATTAAGAGGAATTCTAAACTCAATGCGATGATGACGATTAAGATCATTCTTAAAAGTTCATTTACAAAACGTAAAATATCAAAACCTACTGTTTGTCCGGTTAGTTCTTCGTCTACTTTTTCAGATAGGTAAGTGTTTACAGGGGAGAGCAGGGTCAACACAAAGAACACATAAACTTGATTGAGTAAAAACTCAAAGAAACTTAAGGAGTACTCCACCGTGGTGTTTAAGGTGTTGTTTAACCAGTCAAAAGAACTGTAGTTTTCTTGACCTCCATGAAGACTATGGCTCCAGTCAAATATTTGCCAAAAAATCAAGGCAAACAAAAACCCAGGGATTAGAAACAACAAGAATTTTCCTTGAAAAAAACGATTGAACGTCCATTTCAATGCCATAAAATGATGACCTATTGTTTTCATGTTATTCCTTTTTTAACGAAAATACAAAAATCGAGCTAAAGTAGCTTACCCAATTGATAGAGCATTCCGTATACAGCTAAAACTCCTATGATCAAGCCCGACACGGAAGTATACCCTTTTCTTCTCCAATAAAGCCAATTTAATAAACCCAATACCAATGCTGGGATTATTATTAAAACAGGAAAAGGGGTGCTGGTGTTCAAAAAACTTAATGTTGAGATAAAAAAAAGGTCCGCCGAAGCGAACCTTTTCAACTAAATATTATTACAATTTGTCAGCTTTTTCTTGTGCTGATTTCATCAAATTGTCGGCTTTGTCCTTGCCTTCTTTTTCAACCTTCAGAGCTTTTTCTTCGGCTTCTTTTTTCAATTTATTTCCGGCCAATTCAGCTGCCTTTTTCTTGATAGGGTTTCCTCCAGCTTCATTCATTAAAGCTTTTGCTTGTTTGTCACCTTCTGTTCGGATAGCATTTGCTGCCTTTGCCGACTCGGCCTTGACTTTGTTTGCTTGTACTTGGGCATTGTCAATAATCTCTTGTTTTTTGGCTTGCATATCTTCTTTTACATCTTCGACTTTATCCTTTCCGATCTTTACCAAGCTGTCTTTTTTCTCGTTGACAAGGTCTTTCGCCGCATTCTTAAGGTTGTCCTTCAAATTCCCAGATACTGCCATCAATGCTTCTTTAAAGTCAGTGGTCACCTTTGGATCCGTAACCTTTCCGAGCATCTTAACTTTAACAGGAATAAAGTCAGGTAAACCGGCAATATTCAATTTTGGCGCCAAGCCGTTAATTTTCGCAGCACCTGCCTCAATGGCTTTAACCATGGATTGTGGAACCATTGCTTTTGGAACACTCATTAACATGGAATAATCGATGTCTTGGTCAAAAGTGGTGACTCCAGAAACATTCGTATTGATATCTGCAATTTTTAAATCAAATGGTTTTGTCGTTAATTTCCCATCAGCAAATTCGAAAAAGACTTTGACGTTCTTCAAGGATTGCTTTTTAAGGTTGTCCATGTTAAGGGCCGAACCAAGTTTTTCAAGCGGTTTAAAACCAACGATTTCGATCGTGCGAGTAAAGAAATCACCATTTCCACTCAATGAATTCATGATAGGGTCAAGGTTTGGCGTTAAGAATGAAGTCATGCTGAAGTTTGAACTAATGCTTCCCTTAGCAAATTTAGATACAGGAACCATGTCTCCAATTACCGTGAAATTCATTACCAATGCTTCAACATCTATGTCCTTTAGTTTGTATCCAAAATCCAAAGCTGGTTTGTCGTGATTTGTAGTGTTGTACGAACCCGTCAAGCCGATGTTCCCACCCAATGCGTCTAAATTTAAGCCTTCAAGATAAGCGACTTGGTCCTTGATTCTTACATCTCCTGTTACGTTCTTAATGTCCATACCATCATAAGCAAGCCCCATGATTTTAGTATTTAATTTAAAGTCGATATTGGCAGGAATTAATACTGGTTCGCTCGACTCCTCAGTCGCTGATGCAGCTGCAGTCGTTGTCGTAGTCGTAGTTGATGGGGTTTCAGAAGTTCCCATTAAACGATCAATGTCAAGGAAATTTGAACTAAAGTTAAAATTACCAGCCAACAACTCATCTCTAAATAGGTAACCTAAGTAATTGTCAATAGTTCCGTCCATTTTGAAGTCAGATCTACCCATTTGAGCATCCAATTGCTTTAGAGAAAGGTTTTTTGGAGAGAATTCAAATACCATTTTTGAAATATTCACATCGTCCAATAAGCTAGATTCTTTATATACCATGTCCATCAAAGTCAAAGTACCAAGTGCTTCAAATTCTTCGTAACGTTCTTTCTCAATGGCACTCATTCTTCCGTTTAAAGAAATGTTAGCATCTAATTTACCCGAATAAGATTCCCCTTCTGGCATAGGCATTACTTTACCCAATGTCGCTAAGTCAACCTTCGCCATTATTTTTGACTGTATAAGAGGGTCAGTCATTGGATTGCTCATTTTGAGAGTTGCATCAATCATATTGCCAACAAAGTCAGCGTGAAATACAGGAATATCCAAGGTCATAAGGTCCATGTTTGCACCTCCTTTAAACTTAGACCCAGCTTTAATTTTAATGTTATTGATTGATCCAGGAACATCTGGGTATTTAATCGTTGCGTTATCTATTTGCATTCCGAAGTCCCATCCTGGCATGTTGACATCGTCCATGCGTCCTTTAACCACCCCGTTCATTGCTAGCGTTCCATTGGTTACCATGTTTTCATAACCTTCAATATAGAATGCCGGTATCAGAGACAACAAATCTTTGAACGAAGCTTTTGATGCATCAAGTGTCAAATCCATGTTGTCATAACCTTCTAACATTTCATAGAAACCGTTGAAGGCAAAATTTAGATTATTAAGTCCTATTTTGTTTTCTTGTAGCGTGAATTTTGAAGTTTTCTCAGTGAATTCCATTTTCAGGTTAATATCTGCAGATGTTTTAACCTTAGTCAGGTAATTCATGCCGTCCATGGCGAAAGTCAATTCATCCATGTTGGTTAATGTTTCAAAATCTATAATGTCAGCCGTTAAATCTCCTTTTCCTTCGTGATTTAAATTCACGATTTCAGCATACATAACGCCTTGTTGATCGTCGTACTTAACATAACCATCGATAATCTCATATTTCTGAAGGCTCAATTGAAAGTTTGAAGGTTCTGTTTCTTCTTCTTCTTCAACGACAACTGAATCTGGAATTGTAATGTCGTAATTGGCCTTTCCGTCAGGAAGTATTTTGACATTGATTCTCGGTTCAACCAAGGTAATGCCCTTAATAGCAATTTTGTCACCCGAGATTACATCCCAAAGTTTGACTTGTGCTTTTATGTTCTTCGCTGTTAACAACTCAAGACCCTCGAAATCACCTGTTCCAGTGATCTTAGTGTCTAAAAGCTGAACGGTTAAATTTGGAAAAGTACTTAGTAATGTCAAGTCAAAATCACCTAATTCTACTTTGGCTGTAAGAGATTTATTGGCTTCTTCAAGAACCATATCTTTTATTTGACCTTTGAAGAAAATCGGAATGCAAATCAAGGCGATAAGAATTACGACAAGTGAGATGCCTGAAACTTTCAATAGTTTAGACAGAAGTGATTTTTTCTTTTTTTCCATTTTTTTAGATTCTATTATTGAGTCAAAATTACGATATTTGTTAATGTCTGCGTATTAAGGACAAGCATAAAAATAATGGAAAAAATCAAACATATACTTACCCTTTTAATATTATTAACATCTTCTTTTTTAGATGCACAAATAGTAGTGGGTGAGCCTCAAAAAGAAGAGATAAAAAAGGAAGAAACTTTAATAAGTCCGAATCAACTCTCTAAGCGTGAAGTAGACGGGAATACTGAACTCTATTTTAACACCAACTATTCCAGAACATACAGAAAACTTGCTGTCAGTGAGAGCTTATTTGGGAAACAACTCGGAATTAGAGGGGACGAAAAGGAGCTGAATCTTTGGTCCTTTGGCCTCGGTTTTAAATCAAAACTAGGAAAGTATCTAAAGCTGTCTTGTGGATTGAATTATGTAAGAAATGGAGAGTCATATTTATTCACAGATACCGACACGTCACATTACTATGAAAGCCAATATCGATATATGGGAATGCCAATCGTCTTACATGCAATTTGGGGTGAGAAATTGGTAGTAAATATCGGTGTCGGATTGATGCCGCAAATGTTTCTAAACTTCAATCAAGAACAAACATCCGTGGATCGAAAGGATAACACCATTAAGAATACGATCAAAGAAGACAACGGTTCGACTCAATACAGTGGATTTGTCACCAGTGCAATTTTACAATTCGGGGTACAGTACAAATATTCTCCTTTGTGGTCGATATACTTACAACCTGAAATGAGACAACAAATCAATTCAACTTTCTCAAAAAATAGTGCGTTTCAGCACAAGGCCTCTGCCTTCGGGTTTAATTTAGGCTTAACCTATCAACTTTAAGCATGAAAATAAGTGAGATTACCAATTATTTAGAAAGCTTAGCACCTCTTTCTCATCAAGAAAATTATGACAACTCGGGATTAATA
>JBLIKY010000043.1:0-13856 GCA_047637535.1 Lentimonas sp. | reverse complement strand
GCCATCTTATCCGTTTTTCAATTGCCCCATTTTCTATTGGATTTTCAACTCAAATGGGAAAACGCATTTTGGCTTCAACTTTTATTTTTACCCATCTATATTCTTTGGTTTAAAAACGACTTGCGCAAAAGGAAATTAAGCGCACAGTTTGATGGTTTATTATTAAAGAATTTTTTACCTCATTTTGACAAAAGACACAGGCTTAAAATCTATTTTTTAAGAATTTCCGTTTTCTTTCTTTGTTTGGCTTTGTCTCAACCCCTTCTCGGAAAAAAGAAGATACAAACATCGAGTAAAAACACAGAAATTGTTTTGGCATTGGATGTTTCAAACTCCATGAATACCCGTGATATTTCCGATGAGATTAGTCGATTGGGAATTGCAAAGCGAGCGGCAAATGAATTAGTCAACGGCTTAAAAGGTGAGCGAATTGGAGTCATCATTTTTGCAGGTAATGCCTATGTTCAACTACCAATAACAAACGATTATGGTGCGGCGAAACTTTTTATTGGAGAGATCGAAACCAAAATGATTAGCAACCAGGGCACCGACTTTAAAAAAGCATTGATTGGCGCAAGTAACATGTTTTCTCAATCCGAAGCGGCAAAGGTTGTCTTTATGATTACAGATGGAGAAAACCATGAAGCAATCCCTGAAGAAGAATTAAAGTCTCTAAAGGAAAAGGAAGTTCAATTTGCCATAATGGGAATTGGTACGCAAAAAGGCGGACTAATACCTCAAGATATTGACCAACCTTATCTGGGATATAAAACGGATGAAAACGGCAAAATGGTGGTGTCAAAAGTCGACCCTAAACTGATTCGCCAAATGGCCAAAATAGCAGGTGGGATGTCCATGTGGACTCAAAACGAGTTTCCGAATCTTTCTGAATTATTAACAGAAATTAACCTGATAAAAGCAGAGAAATTTGGAGATTTGAAGTTGGAAGTAAAACGAAATTTTTATCAAATCCCCTTGGCAATTTCCCTTGGGTTTTATTTGGCATTTTTGTTTGCAAACCTTCCCAAAAAACGAGTTATCGAAGCGTGAAGAAAGAAAAAAGCATAGCGATACTAATAGTTTTGACAATGACCTTAAATGTCCTTGCTCAAAGTCAATTGCCTGCCAATCGAGGAGACTGGAGGACATTGCTAGACGTTGCTCGTAAATACTACCAAGCCAAAGATTACCAAAATGCCCTTCTTTATTATAAATCTGTGCTTCCAAGTTTACCGAAAGACATTGACGTTTCTTCAGAAATTGCACAAACTCAATACCGTTTGAATCAATTTGATGCCGCTGGAGACATCTATAATAAGAAACAAAAGCCTGACGCCTCCAATATCAACATGAACTATAATTCTGGTAATGTTGCGATGAAAAAACAACAATTTAATGAGGCAATCGAACAATACAAAACCGTGTTAAGGAAAAATCCTCAGGATACGGAAGCTCGATACAATTTGTCTGAAGCCATACGTAAAAAAGATCAGCAGGATCAGCAGGACAAACAACAAAATCAAAGTCAAAACCCTCAAAAGCCGAAAGACCAAAATAAGGACGAAAACAATTCTTCTTCTAAACTAAATGAGCGGTCAGTAGATAGAATGTTAGACAACATTATGAAACAAGAAGCCCAAACCAAACGTAAGATAGCGAATGGTAAAGAAGGTCCAGCTACAAAAAACACAGAAAAAGATTGGTAATGCGTAAACTTCTCTACACATATCTAATACTTTTGCTTCCCTTAATCGGCTTGGCACAAGAACCTTATGTAGAACTAATCCTTTCTCCAGCCTCCGCTATTGTTGGCGAACCAGTGCAATTGGTTATAAAGACTAATTTACACGGAGATATCAATATTGATTACCCAACATCTTTCGTTGAAGGGTATAGCGTAATGAATGGAATGGAGCAAGAATACGATGCTCAAACCGGCAAGATGATTACCCTTTCTTACCACTCAAGAGACGGACAATTTAAAGCAGCAGGGAACTTTGTCATCGGTCCGGCTTATGTAAGAAAAGGAAATAAAGTCTATAAATCCAATGTCATTAAAGTAAAAGTTAGTCCTGCAGGAACCCAACATTCGACATTGGATCAAAAATTACTTCGTAAACCAGCGGGTGGAACGATTGAGGTATCTAAAAAGTCCATTTACCCTGGCGAACCGTTAATTATCGAAGCAAAAGTATATTCAAAATTTGCGCCCACGCATTATGATGCTTACCAGACTTATTCGGTTAAACCAACAGCCGAACAGCACTCAATTGGAGGTCCAAAAAGAGTTCATCTTAAAGAAGAAAAGGTAGGTCATCATCGATGCTATAGTTTTAAACACGATAAACAAGTTTCGTTTATCAGCCAACCGGGAACCGTTAACATTGCGCCATTCGAAATGACATTACAATCTGGTTTTGACAGTTATCCTTTGACATCAAGATCTCAAACGGTTGAAGTAAAACCATTTCCTAAGAATAAGCCGAAAAACTTCTCGGGTACTGTGGGTTCTTATAAAGTAAAATCATTTTTCGACAATAAAAAGCCTGTTCAAGGAGAAATCAGAAGTTACATTCTTGTCATCGCCGGTGCTGGAAATCTACATCAGTTAGAAATACCAAAATTAAAATTACCCGACCACATTAGTGTTTATGGGGATCCTGAAATCGAGGAGAAATTTAGCTTTACAGAAAATGGTGCAGAAGGTCAGATTTCTTACACCTTTCATTTACAATTAAATCAATCTGGAGAAACCTTCATTCGCGGGTATGAATTATCCTATTTTCATGTAAGTTCAAATTCATTCGTTCAACTTTCAGGGGAATCCTACAAACTCAACATAGAGATTAATCCAAATCAACAAATCGCCAACAACACTAAAGTTCAATGCGAAGATTTGGTAAAAAACTTTAAGGAAGGTGATAAAGGAGTCAACATTTCTGCATCAAACACTACCAAAATCATTAAATGGGTTGGGATAGGGACACCTATATGCTTGGCATTTTTGTTCTTGTTATTCAGAAAGAAAAAAGAAGAAGAAAGTACAGAAGAAATTGAAGTTTCATTGTCGGAGAAATTTGATTTCGAATCTAAGCTAGTCCTTCTTGAAAAAGCCAAAACAGATGAAAATCAAGCAGCTTTTTACAAGGTGTTACACGGTCAATTACATCAACTTATTTCTTTAATTATCAAGAATGAACCGGATTACATTTTGTGCCACGCCGACATAAAAAATGGCCTTCTTGATCACAACATCACAACAAAGACCATCGATCAATCCATTGCCTTGCTTACTAAATGTGAAAGTATGCAGTTTGGCCTGACTCTCGACCAAAATGTGATTGAAAAGGACTACACCGAGTCGCAAAAACTAATTCAGACACTACTAGCCTCTTAACAAGCTAGATTGGTCTATATTGTTTACCTTTGCAGCACATGTCAGTAACAAAGCAAAACATCCGTAATTTATCTTTAGACGAATTAAAAAGTCATCTTACCGAAATTGGTGAAAAGCCTTTTCGTGCCAAACAGATTTACGAATGGTTGTGGCAAAAAAACGCACATTCATTTGATAAAATGACATCGCTTTCTGTTCAACTCAGAGAAAAGCTTGAAGAAGAGTTTTTTATCGATCATATCGTTTTAGACGAACAACAGATTTCTTCAGATCGTACAATAAAATGCGCTTTCAAAATTGGTGAAACGCAGGTAATGGAAGGTGTTTTGATACCGACTAAGACAAGAATGACGGCGTGTATTAGTTCGCAAGTCGGTTGCAGCCTCGCCTGTGCATTTTGCGCCACTGGGAAACTAAAATTACTGCGCAATCTAACTGCTGGTGAAATCGTTGATCAAGTGGTTTATCTCAATACGCAAGCTGAAACAAGATACGATCAAAAACTAACGAATATTGTTTATATGGGTATGGGCGAACCTTTGCTCAACTATAAAAACATGCTTCGTTCGACCGAGATACTCACTTCCAAAGAAGGCTTAAATATTTCACCCAAGCGCATTACCATTTCAACTGCCGGAATATCAAAATTAATTAAAAAGCTAGGTGACGACGGCGCTAAATTTAATTTGGCCCTATCCTTACACGCTGCCAATGATGAAAAGCGAAATAAAATAATGGAAATCAATGAATCTAACGATTTGGAATCATTGAAAGAAGCCCTTGTTTATTTTCATGATAAAACAGGAAGTAGAATCACTTTTGAATACATAATATTCAAAGATTTTAACGATGAAATTATTGATGCAAAAGAATTGGCAGAGTTTTCAAAATGCGTGCCTTGTAAAATAAACATCATAGAATACAACCCAATCGACGACGGCGTTTTACAACAAGCAGACAGGCATAAAGTAGATGCTTTCGCTGCTTATTTGGAACAATGCAATATGATAGTCAATATTCGAAGGAGTCGTGGAAAAGACATCGATGCCGCATGCGGACAGTTGGCCAATAAAAACGGAGCCATATTAAAAGAAGACAGGCTACTTAAGACGAATTGATTTTGTTAAAATTTATTCTTAGTTCAGAATAATATTGTAGTTTTGGATTATTGAAAACAGAATAACCACTGATTTTACCTTATATGAAAACCTTACTATTCGCTCTCTATGCGCTGCTATTTCTCAGTGCTTGCAATAAAAAAATAGATCATTTGATTTCGGGTCGAGTAATTGACGTTTATGATTCAACTGGAGTTGAGGGGATGAATGTTTATGTTACAGGAGAAAGGACACTAGTAACAGATGAAAACGGTCAATATTCTGGAACATTTGAAGTGGACACTAAAACCTATAGCGAACGAATTATCAGAGTAGATTCAGATATTTACAACACTTCCAATTTCATAAACCACAACGGATACGAATATCAAGCCTTTGGTCAACTGAGTAAGACCAGTAATCCAACAAACAATGACCCTATAACCGATTTTACTCTTTACAAAATATTTAGAGCTGACATTAGGGTAGATCAATCCCAAACCAATGGTTATTATTGGAACATTAAAACTCAAATTAGGTCACTAAACGGGGAATTAACTCAAATAAAACAAGGGACTTATTACTATGGAAACAATTTTCAAGTTATTTTAACTGAAGGGTCGAATGATATTGAAATTTACATTGAGAACAGAGACAATCCTAATGAAAGTTATACAATAATAGATAATGTTTTTGTGGATAAGGACACTCCGCCGACAAACACAATAACCTACGAATTTCCATAAAATGAAAATTAAATTAATATTAATCTCGATAGTGTTTTTCTCCTTAACAGAAGTAAATGCTCAACGAAAATATTGGGAAATCGAAGCTCATAATAATTTTGTTTTACGAAAAGGGTATACCTCAGCAACCAATGATTACATCAGAGAAAATCCCAATAATTATTCTGTAAAATACATGGGAGCTTCTTTGTCAAGAAACCTAATTTGTATTGGTAATTTGAATTTTGGTCTTGGCTTGAGTTACAAATATTACGAACATAGAATTCTTGATTTTTATCAATTCAGTCACACTTATAACAATATCTCTTATTCAAATTACGGAGTAATTAATCAACCTGAAAATGCTACAGCCCCTTTTATCAATCCATTTGATGATGTTATAAGAACGAACGGAGTTGGATTTAACATTAACCTAAAATATAGGCTTCCTATTAATCGAAACAACAATTTTGAAATCGGACTTACGCTTAGTAGAGTTAAATTCAAAAACACAAAAAGAAATTCAAGCTCCACAATAACTGGAGATCAAATCAATGCATTTACAACACAACAGAGTGGTTCAAATTTCCATTACTTCAATACAGGCTATCAACACTATAATTCCAAAATTGATCAATATTCCAGTAATTATGGTAGGGCAATCCTACACAATACTCTAGGCCTTTCCGGAGAATACATACATATGACTACTGACCGGACATCTATAGGACTTTTGACCAAGATTAATTTCACACTCCCAAGGGAGAAAAATTTGTATTATGCAAGTTTACATGGGATGATTACGGGGTCATTAGGTCTAAGTTTTAGATTCTACAAACCAAAATATAAAAAACTTAACTTTTTTGAAGACAAGCACTTGGACAAAAGTTTATTTAAAAGAAAAAGATAATGAAATTTATATCCATACTATTCTTAGTAATTCTTTCAATGTCATGCACTAGAGAAGTCACCATTAATGGCCGCGTATTTAACAAACAGACTTCTGATGGTGAGGAGGGGTTTAGAATTGCTATTATTGAAAATTTGAAAAAAGATGGTTCTGGAGGTACAGAAAGTACAACCACGACAGATAGTGATGGAAATTATTCTTTTCAAATAAAACAAAAAAGCAATAAGCCATTTAAAATCAAATTTTTAACATCTCAATCAGATGAAAAGCGTTATTACTTTGGTTCTCACGAAAGAATTATAGGCAGTAGGGACAAAAATCTCACTCTAGATTTACCGTTTTTAAGAAAAAAACGATCGGTTGTCTCAACAGAGAATAGCAATTTTAATAACATAGCATTTACACACACACTTACGACAGAATACTTCAAAGACAACCTTGGCTTAGCTATTAATTGTCAGCCGTATGATTACTATTCGAATTTCTATTACGAAACTTCTTGTTTTGGTTCGAATTCGACTTGCTATCTTTTAGAGGGTTGGAATTATGTCAAAGGGCTGACTGGCTCCAATTATTATTCTCAAGATAATTTCAACGACTCCATCTTCGTCGACATCAACAACCCAGAAGATGTTTTTTGGGAGATAAAAAACTAATTCAGAGTAAAAACCATTTCCTTGCTGTCATTGGCACCCTTTTAAACCCAACTTTTGCTTATTTTAGCTTATGCAAATGAGATTGGGTCTATTTTTTTTTCTGATATCCTTTTACGGTTTTTCTCAAATGACCACCAAACAAGGTCCATGGGTTGAATTAAAATCGAAAGCCACCCACCAAGGGTTTGTAATGACGGATTCAAATTATGTTTATGCAATTGATTTTATGCGCAATAATTTGCGTCAAGAGCAAAAACTATTCGTCAACGTTTACGACAAAAAGACATTAGACTTTCACAACAAGTTAGACATCTCTCCTACTCCTCGAGAAGGAGTCAAAATTGAATTGACCGAAATTTTTTCCATTCGACAAACAATGATTATTGTCATGGTGGAAACCTTGGAGAGCGAACAAAAAAGAATCGTACTCCAATCCATCAATTCGGAAGGTAAACGAGGAGTTGAAATTATTGTTGACACTTTGCCTTCTGAAAAAAATGTAAATGATGATTTTGAAATCGTGGTAGACAAAGAAGAATCTTCTTTTGCCATTTGCACCAACTACCCTGTTTCTCGAAATGAAAATCAGAAATTAAAAATCACGACTTTCGACAGTGATCTTAAATTCAAATGGACCAAAGTGGTTGAGTTTCCGCAAAAAGAAAAGCAATTCATTTTTTCGGATTGGCGTTACGACGGAGATCAACAAGTTTATTTCTTGGCTCGATACATCATCGACCTTTACCAACCCGAATACGAGTTTACCAACCTGAATCAAAACACCTATTATTTGTGGGGTTACGATCATCAAAAGGATAAGTTAAAAGAAATAGAGTTGAGTTTAAATCAGCGGTTCATCAATAAAATTAGCATGCAAATTGATAGTAGTCGCTGGCTCATTTGTGGCATTTACGCCAATGATAAAAAGTTCCATTCTGATGGAGTATTTAGCCTCATTCTTGACAAACAAATGAAAGTCACTTCGCATAACCTACATGATTTCACAGTGGAAGAAAAACGATCCTTTCACCTTCTAACCAACGAAAAAACGGACAAGAAAGGATTTGACGACGTGCAATTAAAAAGCATTGAAGTAATGCAAAATGGAGATTTGGTGCTTGTTGGAGAAGAGTTCAGAAAGGAAGTCGAATTGGCAAATGATGGACGCATGAACTCTGTCAATTTAACCGAACTATATTACTACGAAAACATTGCCCTCTTTTGGCTCAACAACACAGGAGTATTAAACGGCATATACACCATACCAAAAAATCAAATTTCAATCAACGACCAGGGTTATTTTTCATCTTATCAATTAGCAAAAACTGAGGGTAATCTTTTTGTGTTTTACAACGACAGCCCTCGTAATCTAAACCCAAACGGCAATTACGTTAATCAATTAAAACCCGTCAATGCGATGCGTAAAATGTATGTAAAGGGAGTGCAAGTAGACCGCAAAGGCACACAACGTCAAGAAGTCATAACCCCTCCAAGTAGTAGACATAGAGTGAGGCCTTCTATTGCAGGACAATTGCTCGATCAAAGCTTTTATTTGCTTTCACAAAAACGCAAATCACGAGCATTATTCAAGGTCGAGTTTTGACTTGTAATAATTCTCCAAAAAAGGATATTAACTTACATCATTTGAAGCCTACAATCTTGTTATATTTGTACTCATGATGACTGTCGATCAAATAATGGCGCCAATAAGGTTAGAAATGGGGGAATTTGAAAAGAAATTTTCAGAGGACCTACATTCTAATGCAGCCCTGCTTGACAAAATCACGCATTATTTGGTTAAACGAAAAGGAAAGCAAGTAAGGCCGATGTTCTTATTTCTTACAGCAAAAATGCTGGGTGAAATAAACGATAAGACCTACGAAGCTGCCTCCTTGGTTGAAATTCTTCATACAGCAACTCTTGTACACGATGATGTGGTGGATGACGCCAACGAAAGAAGAGGTTTTTTCTCAGTAAATGCACTTTGGAAAAATAAAATCGCCGTTTTAGTTGGTGATTATTTCTTTTCGAAAATTCTTCTTTTGTCCCTCGAAAAAGACAACACGGATTTACTCAAAATTGTCGCCAATGCGGTAAAGGAAATGAGTGAGGGCGAACTCCTGCAAATCGAAAAAGCAAGAAAGCTAGACATTACAGAAGAAATCTATTTTGAAGTTATACGACAAAAAACGGCCTCGTTAATTGCCTGTGTTTGTCAATGTGCTGCCGTTTCTGTCGATCGATTGGATTGGGAAGAAAAAATGAGGAAATTCGGTGAAATCATTGGAATAGTATTTCAGATTAAGGACGATATTTTTGATTTCGGCACTTCTGAAAACATAGGGAAGCCAACTGGGAATGACATTCGCGAACAAAAGATGACCCTTCCAATTATTTATGTCTTGAACAATGCTTCAAAAGAAATAAGGAAAGAACTCATCAATATAATTAAAAACCACAATCAAAAAACCTCCAAAATTAAAAGGGCAATTCAGCTCGTGACAGAAAATGGAGGCATAGAGTTTGCCCATAAAAAAATGTTAGAATACAAAGTACTGGCCTTGGAAATCATTGCTGATGTCGAAGATTCTGAAGCCAAACAATCGCTTATTGGATTGGTTGAATACACAATTAACAGAAATAAATAATATGAAAAGTATAGTTCTTCTTTTTACTCTATTTGCATTACTTTCTTGCCAAGAAGAAACGAATGTTGACCAAGTCGCAGAAGTGCCATTTGAAAGTATCGTCATTAAAAACGGCAGATATACAGAGTATTACCTCAATACCAAAACGAAAAAAATCGAGGGAAATATTGATAGAGACAGTTTACGAAACGGACGTTGGGACTACTTCAACACCAGCGGAAATAAACTTTCATTTACCCTTTACAAGCACGGTAAAAAACACGGACATTCGTATATAGCCTATCCTGATGGAGCCCCATACTATTACGGTGAATACTTGGAAGATTCAATGGTCGGTGTTTGGAAATATTTTGATCAAAATGGGGTGAAAACTGAAAAAGATTACGGATTCCCTGAAGGATACTAAAAATGGCAATGATACCCCAACATACGATTGATGAAATCATGCAAACTTCTCGAATTGAGGAGGTGATTGGGGAATTTGTACATTTAAAAAAAGCGGGTTCAAGCATGAAGGGGCTGAGTCCGTTTACGGATGAAAAAACAGCCTCTTTTGTAGTTTCCCCCGCAAAACAGATTTTCAAATGCTTCTCAACTGGAAAAGGAGGAACTGTCGTGACTTTCTTAATGGAGAAAGAGCATTATAGTTATCCCGAAGCCCTACGTTGGTTGGCCGATCGATACAACATCGTCTTACCCGAAGAGAAACCAGCAACTGCTGAGGAGTTGGCAGCAATAACCGAAAAGGAAAGTCTATTTATTATAAATGATTTTGCGAAAAATCACTTTGTGCACAACATGCATGAAGTTGAAGAAGGTAAAAATATCGGTCTTTCTTACTTTGAAGAAAGGGGTTTTAGACCTGAAATCATTAAAAAGTTTGAATTGGGCTATTGCCTAAACAAAGGCGATGATTTTACACAAACAGCTCTAGCAAAGAATTACAAACTCGACTATTTAACGTCAGTTGGTTTAGTAAAATCAAAAGAAGAAAGGAATTACGATTTCTTTAGAGGTAGAGTAATGTTTCCTATCCATAGTGTTAGTGGAAGGGTGCTTGGTTTTGGAGGAAGAACCCTTCAAAACGATAAAAAAATTGCAAAGTATTTCAACTCTCCCGAGAGTCCGATTTACCATAAAAGTGACATTCTTTACGGCCTCTACTTTTCTAAAGGCGACATAATTAAATACGACAATTGCTACCTCTGCGAAGGCTATACCGACGTCATTAGCATGTATCAAGCGGGCATTCACAATGTAGTTTCCTCATCTGGAACCTCTTTGACTCGCGAACAAATAAAACTAATTCGCCGATTTACCCAAAACATTACCATTCTTTATGATGGAGATAGCGCGGGAATTAAGGCTTCATTTAGAGGTATTGATTTAATCTTAGAAGAAGGTCTATCCGTTAAAGTTGTTTTATTCCCTGAAGGCGAAGACCCTGATTCTTTTGCAAAGAACAACAGCGAGTCTGAATTAAAAGAATATTTAAAAGAACATACTCAAGATTTCGTATCCTTTAAAACTGAGATTTTACTTGCTGACAGTAAGAATGATCCTTTGAAAAAAGCGGAGTTGATTAGAGATGTGGTTTCTTCTGTTGCTTTGATTCCTGATACGATTGTAAGAACGGTTTACGCGAAGGAAATCGCGACAAAATTTGATTTAACTGAAGACATCGTCAGCAATGAAATCGCTAGAGCTAGGGGCAATACTCAAGGAAGCTTAAGACCCACTTCTAATTTTAAACAAGCGCCAAAACCGATTGCCACGCCTTCTTCTACTCCTGTGGCTCCTGCAGTGGCTAAAGAAGATGATTTTAATTTTCATGAGTTCGAACTCATCAGAGTCCTAATTAAATACGGAGTATTCGCAGTACCAACCAATCAAATTAACGAGGACGGTAAAACCGAAGAGGTGGAAGTTAGTATTACCGAACTAATTTGTCATGAACTAGACAAAGACGAATTGACCTTTTCTTTTCCTTTGTTTAATAAAATTCATGAAATTTTCTTGGAGGGAATCGCTCAAAACACTTTATATGAATCCACCTATTTCCTTAGACAGTCCGATCAAAATATTGTGAAGTTTGTATCTGGAATTGAGTCGAATGAGTATGAATTAAGTCCGAATTGGTACAGCCAACATAAAATTGTCATTTCTGGAGAGAAAGAGAAATTATCGGCTTTGGTAATGGACTCCATTTACTCTTTCAAAAAGTATAAAATTGAAGTAAGAATTCAAAAACTTCAAAAAACGCTTTCTGAAAAAGGAGATGAAATTACGGATGAAGAATCGAATGATTTACTTTCTGAACTCGTTTTGTTAGAAAGGGTTAAGTCAAAGTTTGCCAAAGAGTTAAGACGAATAATTATATAACATGTTCACTTTCACCCTGTTTAAAATTGGACCTTATGAGGTATGCATACTCAACCTCATCTATATCGCACTTATCTATTTTGCTTCCGTTTTACTGAGAAGAATAATACATAGAAATTTAAAACGCATACTAATCAATCAAAACATTCGTGTTGAAGGTCGACGGGCTACTTTGTTAAGACTTTTAAGTCAAAGTGTCTTTGTACTTTCCGGTTATTTAATCATATTGAGTTTTAGGTCAAACAACCCGGACGTTAGTTTTTTAAACTTTCTAAATTACAACCTGATTGAGTCAAAATTCGTAACGGTAAGTTTTGCGCACATCATCGGTATTATTGTTGTCATCTTTTCTGCTAAATTTATTGTCAATTTGGTTAAGTTGTACATCTCGAGAAGGGTGAAAATAAAATCAGAATTAGACCACGGAAGCGAGTACATCTATATACAGGTCAGTAAATACGTCATCTACGTCTTCGCGATTGTCATTTGTTTGCAGATTCTCAATATCGATTTAACGATTCTTTTAACCGGTTCAGTCGGGCTTTTTGTTGGTTTAGGACTGGGACTTCAAGATGTTTTCAGAGATATGGTTTCTGGAATAATTTTATTGTTTGAGAGTAACATTAAAGTTGGAGATGTAGTCGAAATATCAAATTCTGGAAGTTCTGGACCTATCATTGCTAGAATCAATAAAATAAATGTTCGAACCTCACATATCGAAACTCGAAATGGAAACGTATTAATCATACCAAACAGCAAGTTGACCCAAGATTTAGTAGAAAACTGGTCTCACGGCACCTTGTTGTCACGATACACCATAGAGGTGAGTGTCGCGTATGGATCGGACACAGAATTGGTCAAAAAACTACTCAAGCAAGCCACCTACAATCATCCTCAAGTTGATAAGCAAGAACCTGTTTTGATTCGATTGAAAAATTTCGGTGATAATGGATTAGAGATGGAGATTATTTTTTGGGCTGAGCAAAGTTGGGAAGTCAATGTCTATAAATCGGATATTAGATTTGAAATTGACCGATTATTTAGAGAAAACAAGATTACGATTCCTTTTCCACAAAGGGACATTCGAATGCAGAATCAATAGAATTCTTATTTTAAAATCGTCATTTGTCTCATGGCTTCATAAGCCACAATTCCAACAGAATTTGCAAGGTTTAAGCTTCTGATGTTTTCACTCATTAAAGGGATTTTATAAATGTGGTCTAGATTGTTTTCTACGATTTGCTTTGCCAGTCCTACTGATTCTTTTCCAAAAATGATAAAATGATCTTTTTGGAAATCAATATCCCAGAACGTTTGAGTCGCCCGAGAAGAAAAGAAAGCCATTGGTTTTCCTTTATTTACAGTGAAAAACTCTTCTACATTGTCGTAATAAATTAGATCAATGTGCTTCCAGTAATCCAAGCCAGCACGCTTTAGACGCTTATCACTAATCTCAAAACCGAAGGGTTTCACCAAGTGAAGGGTGGCATTTGTCGCTAAAGCTAAACGGCCGATATTTCCCGTGTTGTTTGGGATTTCTGGTTCGATTAAAACAATATTTAATCCCATTATTTGGCCAATTTTCTAAGGTACATTTGAATGGTGTTTTCAAGTCCGAAGTAAAGGGCATCGGAGATCAAAGCATGTCCGATGGACACTTCTAACAAGTCGGTGCATGCTGAATCAAAGAATTGCAAATTCGCCAAACTAAGGTCATGGCCAGCATTTAGCCCAAGTTTTAATTCACTTGCCAAAACGGATGCTAATTTGTATTCTTTAATCGCGGCTTCCTTGTTTTTTTCAAAATTCTCTGCAAAAGGTCCAGTGTACAATTCAATCCTATCTACCCCGATTTTACTTGCATTCTTGATAAGTTCGGGCTTAGTTTCAATGAAAATTGAACTTCTTACCCCCCAAGCTCTCAATTTATCGCATACTTCTTTTAAGAAATTTTCTTCCTTAATCGTATCCCAACCCGCATTTGAGGTCAGAACATGAGGTGGGTCTGGTACCAAAGTCGCTTGAGCGGGTCTGATTTCTT
>JBLIKY010000042.1:0-14004 GCA_047637535.1 Lentimonas sp. | reverse complement strand
TAGATTGTTGAGCACTTAATCCTGTTGAAAGCAACCAAAGTAATATTCCTTCTGGTTATACAAAACATTTATTACGGGCTTTTACTGCAAAAAGAAATCCCGACTAAATCGGGATTTCTACTATTAATTGTAAGCTTGTAAAAGTGATATTATCTTTTGATGAATTTACCAGAAGCTAAATTACCAGCTAATGTTTCAATCTTGTAAATATAAGTCCCTGCAAATAGAGCCTCAACGTTGATTGATTTGCTGTTGCTTGAAATTACTTCACGACCATCTAAAGAATAAATCTTAACACCTTTTAATTCTTCTTGAAGGTTGAAGTTTAAGAATGATGCTGCTGGGTTTGGTGAAACAGAAACACGTAAAGTGTTTTCTTCAATTCCTGCTTGAGGATTAACTTCTGTTACTACAATGTCGTCGTAGTAATAATCTCCAGGATTGTATTCTGCTGGATTTACTGTAACATCGACATTGGTTCCCCAAAGGTCTAATCCCCCTAATGGAATTCCATCTGCAACATAGGTTGCATTTCCAACACCATAACTATTTCCGTCTACGAAAAGTTCAGCCGTAGCTTCCTCTAAGTCAATTACCATTTTAATGGCAATCCACGTATTGGGGCTAAGCGGTGCTTGGGCGAAGTAAGCCGCATCATCACTCATTAGCAACAAAGAGTCACCCATGATGTATAATGCATTTGCTTGACCTCCTGCATCGTCCATGTCTGAATCACCAATACCTATGTAACCACCAGCACTTCCAACAGGAATATACAATTTAAATTCTATTGTGAATTTACCGGTTGTAGCATCTGCCCATTGAAAAATTGCATCTGAATCGTATGTCCCGTCACTTGCAGAACGACCAGCTAATGTTCCTGAAGAAGCTGAGGCTGCAGTGACAACTGCCGAATAACCTGTCCCATTTCCCCATTCACGCCATCCGTTTGCTGCTCCGACATCTGTTAAAAGATCGTCAGCTGCATAAGAGTCAAAATTTTCTGAAGCAACAATTGTCTGTGCGTTCATTAAGAACGGAACCGCGAAAGCGATTGAAAGTAGAATCTTTTTCATGATCTGTTTATTTTTTGAATGTTAATTGTTAATATGTCACAATACTAAGTTACACCATTTAACTATGTGTACATAATAAATTAGCATTTATTAGCATTTATTTTATTTTAATCGATTTGATTCTTAATTTCGTCGTAGATGAAAAAGCTGATAACCTTATATTTTGACTCATTTAGAGGGCTTTCGAGAGAGGTATGGGTTTTAGCTTTGATAACCTTAATAAACCGTGCCGGAACTATGGTTATTCCTTTTTTGTCGTTGTATTTGGCAGAAAGCAAGGGATTCTCTCTTACTGAAATAGCTTGGATCATGTCGGCTTTTGGGCTAGGTTCGGTTGCAGGTTCCTGGTTAGGAGGCTTTTTAAACGATCGAGTTGGTTACTACAAAGCCATGGTGTTTTCTTTATTGAGTTCAGGGATCATGTTTATTCTCGTCCAATATGGCGAACAATTTTGGGCAATATGTGGTTTGGTGTTCCTCGTAATTCTATTTGCCGATATTTTTAGACCAGCCATGTTTGTAGCACTAAAAGCTTATAGCAAGGTTGAGAATCAAACAAGGTCTTTGTCCTTAATTCGCTTAGCTATAAATTTAGGATTTGCTGCTGGACCAGCAATTGCAGGGTTTTTAATCTACAATTGGTCCTATTCATCTTTATTTTGGGTGGATGGAGTAACTTGTTTTGCAGCAGCCTTGGTGTTGCTTTACGCTTTAAACCCTAAGAAAAGTGTTGTTATTCAAGAAAAAGAGGAATTGGAATCACCGCAGAGTGCATACAAAGACGGACAGTTTATGCTGTTTTTCGTGGGCATGATGTGCATGGCATTTGTGTTTTTGCAATACTTCTCGACCGTGCCTTTGTATTATTCTCAAGCATATGGCTTGTCGGAAGAATATATTGGATTAATTCTAGGCTTTAATGGATTCTTAGTATTCGTGGTAGAGATGCCTTTGATGAAGTATTTAGAAAAAAGCAAAAAGGCGGTTACCTATTATGTCATTATAGGAATGCTTTTGTTGACCTTGAGTTTTGCAGTACTTAACGTGTTCAGTGGTGTTTGGGTTCTGTGGGTAGGAATAGCTTTAATGTCCTTTTCAGAAATATATGCCTTCCCTTTTTCAAATAAATACGCTATGGATAGGTCGAAGAGAGGTAAGGCTGGACAATACATGGCTTTGTATTCGATTTCTTTTTCGGTTGCACATATAATAGGACACAACACAGGTTTTCAATTAATAGAAAAAAGCGGGTATAATTTTACTTGGTGGATAATGACCATTATTTCTTTGTTAGGCGTCTTTTTTATTTATCTTTTATACCGACAACAAAAATTAAAATCTAAAATTAAAATATAATGGCAAAAGTAGCTTTGGGCGGAGAGCCTTGTAACACGAATGGTGAAGTTCCTAAAGTAGGAGCAGAAGCACCGAATTTTTTATTAAGAAAGAACGATTTGTCTTGGATTAGTCTTGATGACTTGAAAGGAAGTAGGGTGATTTTGAATATTTTTCCAAGTGTCGATACTGGAACTTGTGCGACATCGGTTAGAACATTTAACAAAAAAGCATCGGAATTAGCGAACACAAAAGTAGTATGTGTTTCTAGGGATCTGCCTTTTGCCCAAAAACGTTTTTGTGGAGCCGAGGGAATTGAAGATGTAATGACCTTATCTGATTTCGAAACAGGGCAATTTGGAAAGGACTATGGTGTTGAATTGCTGGATGGTGCCTTCATGGGTATTCATGCACGGGCAATTGTTGTTTTGAACGACAAAGGCGTTGTTTTGCATACCGAACTTGTACCTGAGATTGCAAACGAACCAAATTATGAAAGCGCTATTGCTTCGTTGAAAGAATAAAGTTTCAGAGATAGAAACAGGGAGTGGAGTAATGAGTATCGAGTATTCAGAATAAAACCTCAATACTCTTCTCTGTTCACCACTCTGAATTGATTCCTTCTTCATGGTATATATAGACTAGACTTACCATTCATTAAAAATGGCTTGTTGAATTAACAACAAGCCATTTTTTCATTTTTAAGACTCAGGAACAGTGCGGAGTGAACAGGGATTGAATTAGTCGGTAGGGAGTTTAGAGTACACAGGAGAATACCTCAAGACACTCACTCAATACTCACACTGATTTTTACTCACACTAAAAAAAGGGCCTGTTATATTAAATAACAAGCCCTTTTTTGATTTTATATTCTTTCAATTACTAGTACTCAAATGTTTCCATGAAGCTAGTCGTGAAATTACCTTTACAGAATTGTTCGTTCTCCAACAATTTCATATGAAAAGGTATAGTCGTTTTAACTCCTTCTATGATATACTCCCCCAAAGCTCTGCGCATCTTTAAGATGGCTTCTTCTCTAGTTTGAGCAACAACGATCAACTTAGAGATCATTGAATCATAATTAGGAGGAATAGTATACCCTGCATGAACATGAGAGTCTACACGTACACCGTGCCCACCTGGGGAATGATAATCTGTGATTTTTCCAGGAGATGGTCTAAAACCGTGATCTGGATCCTCGGCATTGATTCTACATTGAATCGCGTGCATTTGAGGGATGTAATTTTTACCAGAAATTTTATGACCAGCTGCCAATTTAATTTGTTCTTTAATTAAATCGAAGTTGATTACTTCTTCAGTAATTGTATGCTCTACTTGGATACGAGTATTCATTTCCATGAAGTAGAAGTTCCTGTGTTTATCAACTAAGAACTCAACAGTACCAACTCCTTCGTATGAAACAGCTTTTGCCGCTTTAATTGCGGCTGCACCCATTTTTTCACGTAGAGCATCCGTCATAAACGGAGAAGGTGTTTCTTCAACTAACTTTTGATGTCTTCTTTGTATCGAACAATCACGTTCTGAAAGGTGACAAGCGTTTCCGAATTTATCTCCAGCAATTTGAATCTCTATGTGTCTTGGTTCTTCAATGAATTTCTCCATATATAAACCGTCATTTCCAAAAGCAGCTCCAGCTTCTTGTCTTGTTGCATCCCAAGCAGCTTCGATATCTTCTTCTTTCCATACAACTCTCATACCTTTACCACCACCTCCGGCAGTAGCCTTCATGATAACAGGGTATTTAATTGCTTTGGCTTCTTTTATAGCGTGAGCTAAATCTTTCAACAATCCTTTAGAACCAGGAATACAAGGTACACCTGCAGCAAGCATAGTTTCTTTTGCAGAAGCTTTGTCACCCATTCCAGCGATTTGTTCTGGAGTGGCTCCAATGAACTTAATCCCATGTTCTTGACACACCTTAGAGAATTTCTCGTTTTCAGACAAGAATCCATAACCAGGATGAATTGCATCTGCATTAGTTATTTCTGCGGCTGCAATAATGTTTGGGATAGATAAATAGGACAGTGAACTTGTCGGAGGGCCGATACAAACAGCTTCATCAGCAAACCTAACAGGTAGGCTGTCTTTATCAGCTGTTGAATAAACGGCAACCGTTTTAATACCCATTTCTTTACAGGTACGAATTACACGCAAGGCAATTTCTCCACGATTTGCGATCAATATTTTTTTAAACATGCCTTAAGGTTGTAAGGTTTGTACTAAACTCGATTCTTTTATGACGGGTCAACCAAAAATAAAGGTTGGTCATACTCAACTGGACTTGCATCGTCAACTAAGATTTTAACGATTTTCCCTGAGATTTCAGATTCAATTTCGTTAAACAACTTCATTGCTTCAATGATACATACTGTAGTTCCAGTAGAAACGTTGTCTCCAACATTTACAAATAAGTCTTTGTCTGGTCCAGGTGAACGGTAAAAAGTTCCAATCATCGGTGATTTGATGGTTAAAAACTTAGAATCGTCGTCCGCTTTTGGAGCTACTGGAGCTGCTGGAGCAAGAGGAGCAGCTGCTAATGCTGCAGGAGCAGCTGCAGGCGCTGCTTGCTGAACAAAAATTTGTTGTTGATCATCAGTTCTGCCTTTTTTGGATGCAGATTTGATAACAAGTTTAAAATCTTTTTTCTCAATTTCTACTTCGCTTACTTGCGTTTTAGAAACAAACTTAATTAGATCTTGAATCTCTTGAATATTCATTATTGGCGTTTTTTAAAGCGTTTAAATGTACTAATTTTTATCAATTCAATAGGCCCATTTCAAATAAACGGCGCCCCATGTAAATCCACCTCCGAAGGCTGATAGTATGATGTTATCCCCTTTTTTCAACTGAGATTCATAATCCCAAAGGCACAAAGGCAATGTTCCGGCAGTAGTATTACCGTATTTTTGAATGTTAATCATCACCTTTTCTGCAGGCAATCCCATTCGTTGTGCAGTCGCATCAATTATTCTTAAGTTGGCTTGATGTGGAACCAACCAATCTACGTCATCACTTGAAAGATTATTCTTCTCCATGATTTTTGCAGATACTTCGGCCATATTTGTTACTGCAAATTTGAAAACTTGTTTTCCTTCTTGCTTTACAAAATGATCTCCGTTTTTAACTGTTTCTGCTGTTGGAGGGTTTTTTGAACCACCGGCTGGTTGAACTAAAAACTCAACACCCGAACCGTCAGAATGAAGAATAAAATCTTGAATTCCCATTCCTTCGTGATTTGGTTCAAGAAGTACAACCCCTGCACCATCACCAAAAATCACACAAGTTGTGCGGTCTGTATAATCAATGATTGATGACATCATATCGACACCAACAACCAATACTTTTTTGTATTTACCTGTTTCAATGAATTGACTTCCTGTTGAAAGAGCATATAGAAAACCTGAACAAGCTGCATTTAAATCAAAGCTCCATGCGTTTTTCAAGCCACATTTATCAGAAACTAAGTTTGCTGTACTAGGAAATGGATAATCAGCGGTTACTGTAGCTACGATTACCAAATCAATGTCGAGAGGGTCAATGTTTTTTTTCTTCAATAGATCCGCTACTGCTGCTGCAGCCATGTCAGACGAGGCACCGTCTTTCATGATACGTCTTTCTTTAATACCAGTTCGACTTGTTATCCACTCATCATTCGTATCGACTATCTTGGATAGCTCCTCGTTGGTCATAACAAATTCTGGTAAATATCCCTGTACGCCAGTAATGGCAGCGGTAATTTTGTCCATATCAGTTAAATGCTTCGTTAACTTTTGAAGAAAGACCAGATTTAGCCACCTCAAAAGAATGTTTAATCATGTTTTTAACAGCAATGTCATTAGAGATTCCATGACCGATTATGACATTACCTTTGACGCCTAAGATAGGAGTTCCTCCGTAATTTTCATAGTTAAATCGGTCAAAATATTCATCTCGAATGCCTCTTTTTTGCATCATGGTATAGATCCCTTCAGCTTGTTTTAAGACAACATTTCCTGTAAAACCGTCACATACAATAACATCGGCTTTGTTCGTAAATAGATCTCTTCCTTCTACGTTGCCGATGAAATTTATTTCTGTTTGTTCGCGCAGTAACTTATTCGTTGCAACGGTAACAAGGTTACCCTTAGCGTCTTCTTCGCCTATGCTCAGCAATGCAACTTTCGGCTTATCTTTTTGATAAACGTTTTTTGCATAGAGCGAACCAAGTTTTGCAAACTGAACCAATACCTCTGGTTTACAATCTGCATTCGATCCAACGTCCAACAAAATAGAGTTGTCGCCAGACATTTGAGGCAGGGTTGAAGTAATGCAAGGTCTTGAAATTCCATCAACGGCTCCGAGTTTAAACATCGAACCGATTAACATAGCTCCTGTGTTACCTGTGCTTGCAAAAGCATCCAATTCTTTCTTGGCCAACAAGTCAAATCCTACGGCAATGCTGCTGTTTGGTTTTGACGGTATAGCCTTGGTTGGATGGTCATGCATAGTGATAACATCAGGTGCATGTACAATTTCAAAATTATCCTTGTTTGCACCCAACAAAGAAAGGCCACCTAAGATCTGATCTTGGTCGCCTATCAATATTATTGTACAATCTTGAGGTAGTTCTTTTTGAGCTAAAACTGCACCCTCTATGTTTGCAGCTGGTGCAAAATCACCGCCCGATATATCTATTCCTATCCTCATTCAGGTGAGTTTTGTTAAACAGCTTAAGCTGCTACTTCTTTCTCTGCAACTACTCTACCTTTGTAGTAAAGTTTCCCCTCATGCCAATGAGCATGGTGAAATAAATGCGGTTGACCTGTCGTTGGACAAGTAGCAATGTTATTTGCAGTCGCTTTGACGTGAGTTCTTCTCTTGTCTCTTCGCGTCTTGGAAATCTTGCGTTTTGGATGTGCCATTTTGTGTTGTTTATATTCTCGTTATTACTTAAAATCTTTTAATATAGACCAAGGAGACTCGTCGTCCTCATCTTCTTCGTCTTCACTGTCATCTTCTTCCTCTTCGTCATGAAGATTGACCGTGTATTTTTCTACGCTTGCCATCATTTCTTGATTGCACTCTTCTAATGGATGAACCATTTTCAGGGGCAAAGAAACAACAATCAATTCATAGATGCTATCTTCTAAATCAAGTTCGTATTCTTCTGGAGCTAAAACCACCAATGCTTCATCATCAGATTCCTCAGTTCCAAACTTATAGACAATTTTAAATTCTGTATTTATTTGCAAATCTAAACTATCTGTGCATCTACCACAGAAAGCCGAAACACTTCCTTCAATAAAAAATTGACCAATCATCATGGTTTCTTTTTTATCCAATTCAAGTTTTACAACTAAATCAGCACCGTCTATAGGTGAATACTCTCGATTTTCAAAGAACGATGGAGTAACTTCAAATTCAAACAAATGTTTGCCTTTTTTCAATCCTACAAAGGAAATTACAAACGGTTTTTTGAAACTACTCACATTTTAAAAATTGGAGGACAAAGGTAATATTTAAATTCTAATCTTATGCCATTCCAAGTCAATTTTATTTTCTAATCCAAATCTCTCGAATTAGACCTTCTTTTATCAGGTGGTGAGATCGCTAAAGGATTCGATGAAATCTCTTTCATCTGTTTTCTTATCTTATAAATATCCATTGCTAAATACAAAGCTGATCTAAAGGATTGAGGGTCGGCTTTGTCCTTGCCTGCTATGTCAAACGCGGTACCGTGATCGGGTGATGTGCGCACGATTGGCAGTCCGGCAGTAAAGTTTACTCCTTGATCAAAAGCGAGTGCTTTAAACGGACCTAATCCTTGATCGTGATACATCGCAAGTACTGCGTCAAATTGGCTTAAGCTAGAAGAACCAAAAAACCCATCTGCGGAGAAAGGACCAACTGCAAAAATCCCTTTTTGTTTAGCCACATTAATCGCTGGACTAATAGTTTCCTTTTCTTCGTCACCCATTTTCCCGTTTTCGCCGGCATGTGGGTTAAGGCCTAAAACTGCTATTCTTGGCTTTATTATTCCAAAATCTTTGCGGAGAGATTGGTCCAAAGCAATTATTTTTTCTGTAATTCTTTCTCGGGTTAATTGTTCGCTTACCTCCTTTAAACTGACATGAGAAGTCACCAAGGCTACTCTCAAATTATCAGCGACCATCATCATAAGAGCTTCGTTAACTCCGGACATATCGGCTAAATATTCGGTATGCCCTGGAAAACCAAATCCGGCTTTTATGATCGTTTCTTTAGAAATAGGAGCCGTAACCAATACGTCTATTTTGTTACCTGCCAGATCTTGTGTTGCTCTTTCCAAAGAAAGAAAGGCATGCTTACCTCCAGTTTCGTTTGCTTCGCCGAAAACAATGGAAGGTTCTTCGTCCCAGACTTGTACTACGTTGATCTTTCTTTTTAAGGCTTCCCCCGCATCTTTACAGCTGAAAAATTGAATCTCGTCACCCGCTATGTTCTTTTTGTGAAAATTGAGGGTTTTGGTCGAACCGTAAATGATGGGTGTACAACCTTGTAAAATTCGATTATCGGAAAGAGATTTGATTATAACTTCAGCTCCAATGCCATTGATATCACCAATCGTGATGCCAACGCGAATTTCTTGACCGCCTTCCGTTTCTTTTTCTGTCTCCATTCTTACTTTTTTACAAAAATAATATACTTAACCTATTTGGTGCGTTTATTTAAAAATTGATATTCGAAGCTTTCTTGGTAAGAATATGAAATACCACCAAGAATATTGATTCTTTCATGAAATACATTGATGGGAAATCCCAAAGAATCACGCTCAAATGAATGCCTCGTTAAAAAGAGCAGGTTGTTGTCCACAAAATTTGAGTCAATATAGGATGTGCAATGACCTGTTGAATCATAATTGAAATTTCTTTTTTGTAAAAAAGGATAGTTGAGATGTTCAACATGAGTTAAACCACCATCGACGTATTTGTATAGGTAAATATTTGATTCATTAATCTTGTTTTCAACGGAATATGTTTTTATCGGTTGTGACAAGGTTCCAAAGACTATTCTGTCCGTTTTCTTTGGTTTAAACAATCGATCAAGCGCTAAAACATTCCAAAGTATTGTGTCTTCTATTATTATAATTCGGGATTTTTCGTCCATTGATGAATAAATGCTGTATTGAGAATTTGTCTTTGAAACTTTATAAGTGTGAAATCCTGGTTTTAATATGTTTGTGGTCCCATAATCATTTTCTAGGTAACTTTTTTGCTGAACCTTCACCTTTGAAAAGTCATTGAATTGACGATTTTTGGAATAGATCATCTTGTAACTAGATGCGGAGTGCAAGTCAACGTAAAAATTGTGAACCAAGCTTGTTATCATTCCATTATTATCGAAAGAGTAATCCAATTTTTCTTTCAAAGGCAAATTTTTTCGATCCGCTCCAAGAGGCAATCTTGGGTATATTTTCCTTTCAATCCCTTGAATGTAATTCGCCTTTACCAAACTGTCGTTGAACCAAATCGGGAAGGAAATTTCGTTTTCAAAGTCATTATTTAAGGCGGATAAATTGAGTAGACTTGCCCTAGAGTAATGTTTTTTATTCTCAGTTGACTTCTTTAAATCTGATTTACAAGAGACAAACAATGCTAAAAGCAGGCCCATAGATACCAGGAAATAGTGCGTTTTATTCATGTTTTGTTCTTTTAACGATGTTAAAATACAAATTTATATTTCAATTGTGAAAATACTATTTTTTGCGCTCATCTTTAGTTTACCTACCTTTGCGCTGTGATAAATGAACGTCCAATAACTGACTGGTTACCCTTAACCAAAAAAGAAGCCGATAAAAGAGGGTGGAATGAACTTGATGTAATCCTGTTTTCGGGGGATGCGTATGTCGACCATCCTGCATTTGGGACGGCCGTAATTGGTAGAATTATTGAGTCAGAAGGCTTTAAAGTCGGTATTGTGGCGCAGCCAAATTGGCAAGATGATTTGCGTGATTTTAAAAAATTCGGCACACCTAAGTATTTTTTCGGGGTTACAGCCGGATGTATGGACTCTATGGTGAATCATTACACGGCCAACAAACGTTTACGATCTACTGACGCGTATACTCCTGGCGGACAAGCTGGGTTTAGACCCGATTATACTACAGTTGTTTATTCAAAAATTCTTAAAGAAATCTATCCTGATGTTCCCGTTTTGATTGGCGGTATTGAAGCTAGTCTAAGAAGGGTAACTCACTATGATTATTGGAAAGACGAACTAATGCCAAGTATCTTAGTGGATTCAAAAGCCGATTTGTTGGTATATGGAATGGGAGATCAACCCCTTCGCGATATGTTAAAATTGTTGAAGAAAGGTGTGCCATTTTCCAATTTAAAGACCCTCAAACAAGTCGCTTTCTTACAAGATGCTTCAGAAGAACTTCCGAAAAATAAGCAGTGGAAAACGGTTGAACTGTCCTCTCACGAAGACTGTTTGAAAGACAAAATTAAATATGCGGCCAATTTCAAAATCGTTGAAGTTGAATCGAATAAATTAGAAGCCAATAGAATTACACAATCTGCAGGGGATAAAACCCTTGTTATCAACCCGCCATATATAACCATGACGGAGAAGGAAATTGACAGTTCGTTTGATTTACCTTATACAAGAGCTCCTCACCCGAAATACAAAAACAGAGGTTCGATTCCGGCGTTTGAAATGATTAAGTTTTCGGTAAACATGCACCGAGGATGTTTTGGCGGCTGTTCTTTTTGTACAATCTCAGCACACCAAGGTAAATTTATCGCTTCTCGAAGTGAAGAATCGATCATGGCTGAAGTTGACCGAGTTGCCGAAGATCCAGATTTTAAAGGGTATTTATCAGACATAGGCGGTCCGTCTGCGAATATGTATAAAATGAAGGGGAAAGACATGGGGATTTGTGCGAGATGTACAAGTCCGAGTTGTATACACCCTGTTATTTGCAGCAACCTAGATACTTCTCATAAACCTCTGACTAACTTATACCGAAAGGTAGATGCTCATCCAAAAATTAAGAAGGCTTTTGTTGGTTCGGGTATTCGTTATGACCTATTAGTCGACGACTTCAATAAAAACAACGAAGACGGTAATCACGATGAGTATATCGAACAAGTAATAACACGTCACGTCTCAGGAAGATTAAAGGTGGCACCCGAACATACTTCGGATGCTACATTGAGGGTAATGAGAAAACCTTCTTTTAGTTATTTCCACAAATTCAAGAAGAAGTACGACGAAATATCGGCTAAGCACAATATTAATCAGCAATTGATTCCTTATTTCATTAGTTCTCACCCAGGTTGTGAAGAACAAGATATGGCGAATCTAGCTGCAGAGACTAAGGACATGGGCTTTCAGCTTGAGCAGGTTCAAGATTTTACGCCTACTCCAATGACAGTAGCGACAGTGATTTACTATTCTGGCGTGCATCCTTATACTTTGAAGCCAATTAAAACGGCAAAAACGAAGGAAGAAAAGCAGAAACAAAACCGTTTTTTCTTTTGGTATAAGAGAGAAAACAAAGACTGGATAAGAAAACAACTTCAAAAGGCTAAACGCCCTGATTTAATTGAAAAGTTATTAGAGGAAAAGCCAAAAGTTGAAGCTGCTTCAAATGTTTCAGGTCAAAAACCTATGCCCGAATGGCTAGAGAAACGACGCGAAAAGGAAAAATCAAAAGTCGTAAGAAAATAATCTCAATTTTCACTTTCAATCGTAGTATTACCTAATTTAGTGCATCAATTTAATGCAGTTGAATAATGGAAGACGAAAGCGATAAAATCAAGGACGAAGCGGTCAAGCAAAAAAAAGAGGCTGTAAAGGAAGGCGCTAAAGGTTTGGCATTTAGTTTAAAAGGGTTTCTTGTCGAACTTCTCGATTTTCGTCACGACACAGACAATGCCGCTACAATGGATGCCATTAAGGCTGACATTTCGTTTAAAGGCGCTACGGCTTGGATCTTAATTTGCTCCATTTTTATTGCATCAATCGGCTTAAATGCCAACTCTATACCGGTAGTGATTGGAGCCATGTTGATTTCACCTTTGATGGGGCCAATTTTAGGAATTGGAATGTCCATCGGAGTAAACGATATCGATACCTTAAAAAAATCACTTATCAATTTTGGGGTGATGGTTTCGCTAAGTGTATTGACTGCCTTTTTATTTTTCTGGCTCTTTCCTTTAAGAGAAGAATCATCTGAACTATTGGCCCGCACAAAACCAGATATTCGCGACGTGTTAATCGCCTTTTTTGGAGGATCGGCATTAATTATTGCCCGTACTAAAAAAGGAACAGTGGCGAGTGTAATCTTCGGTGTAGCCATTGCAACTGCATTAATGCCGCCGCTTTGTACCGTTGGTTTTGGTTTGGCTATTGGTAATTATAGCTATGCCACAGGCGCATTATATTTATTCATCATCAATACTATTTTTATTGGCTTAGCTACATTTTTAGTCGTCAAGCTTTTAAAATTCCCTATGTCGAAATACGCAAATTCGGCAAAACGAAAACGTATTGGAAGAATAGCCTCTTTTGTTGCCTTACTGGTTATGATACCTGCCTTATATACTTTCGTTACGATTCTAGGTGAGTCACGAGCAATCGGAGATTACGAAAGCTTTATGGCGAAAGAGGTCGAAGGAAATGACGACTTGTTTTTAAGAAAACCGATTTTTCAATACAAAGAAAAAACGCTGAAGCTTTTCTTCGATGGGGAAGTTTCTGCAGCGACCGTCTCTGACCTAAAGAATGAAATCAAAAACTATGAAAACATCGCGGACTTTGAATTGACTATAATTGGCAACGAAGCGAGAGGTTTTGACCAAGTGTCAAAAGCATATGACAGAGCTATTGACGAAATAGATCGCCTACAAAATGCAAATGAGGCTTTAAATACACAGATAAACGAACTCAAATCTATAATAGATAAACTCAAAGACCAACTGACTATCGCAAAAGAAAGAAAAAAGCTGGAAGAATCTAAAAACCCAGCTGACTCAAGTCAAACTAAGAAATAAATTCACCTATGAAATTGGGGATATTGGTTCTGTAGGCTCTGTAGGCTCTGTCGGGTCTGTAGTTTTTCCAGAATTCGCTCTTTCATCCGGAGTCCCTCTCAAATGTATAACGAGACCATTTAAAAAGTTTCTAAGTATCTGATCTTGCATTTCCATGTATTTAGGGTGGTCTTCTTTTCTGAAGAAAGCGCCCAATTCACTTTTTGTAATTTTAAAATCTACATGCTTAAGGATGTCAACAATTTGATCGTCTCTTAGTTTTAATGCAACTCTTAGTTTTTTAATGATATCGTTATTGCTTAATGCCATTTGTTTTTTGATGGGCAAGATACGACAATACAATAAATAATGGGTGGAGATATTTTGATTTTTAGCCGATATTGATTTGTTAAAAAAAAACAAATATTGAATTGTTAAATTAAAAAGTATTTATATTTTTACTACGTCGTTGAGCGATTAGAATTGATCCACTATGAAATTACGACTTAAACTATATTAACAATTTAACTATTTAACAATTTTTCAATGAAAAAGATGAATTTACTAATCGCAGG